>JANOTT010000162.1:0-1617 GCA_031416535.1 Novosphingobium sp.
TCGGGCCGGGGGAGCGGGCCGGTGTTGCAGCCCTTCGCGGAGGCGAAGGGCGCACCCGACATTAGATGCTGGCCTGCGCCGACTGGGCGAAAATGCGTTCGACTTCCATCACCAGGTCTTTGAGGTGAAACGGCTTCGACAGCACCTTGGCCTGCGGTGCTTCACGGCTGGCCTTGAGCGTGACGGCGGCGAAGCCGGTAATGAACATGACCTTGGTCCGGGGGCTGATCTGGGCGCAGCGCTGCGCCAGTTCGATCCCGTCCATTTCAGGCATCACGATGTCCGACAGCAGCAGATCGTAATCGCCGTCTTCGAGCAGGGGCACCGCTAAGGTGCCGCGATCGACCGCAGTCACATCATAGCCGGCATTCTCCAGCGCGCGCGCCAGATAGGTGCGCATGGCGTCTTCGTCTTCGGCAAGCAGGATGCGGATCATCGCGGTCTGGTTCCACTTAAAACGTCAGTTTCGCGCCGCCAGGTGGCAGTGCGCGTTGTCAGCTTATAGCCTCTACCGGGTTAACAATCTCGCCCATATTCGGTGCTGACTTACTTTGACACAGCCCGCGACACAGGCCAGCAAGTTGGGATGAGCGCACCAACCGGGCAGGCAGGCGATTCGCCGCGATACGAAGGCGGGCAAATCCCCGGCAGCAACGGGATCCCGGCATTTTCGCTGGTCGCGCCGCGGCCATCGGCGTTGCCGCTGCTGATTGCAGTGCCGCATGCCGGGCGCGCTTATCCGGGCAGCTTGCTCGAGCGGATGCGCAATCCGGGGTTCGCCGCACTCAAGCTGGAAGACCGCTATGTTGACCGGCTGGCCGATCATGTTGCGCGCGAAACCGGCGCTGCCTTGCTGGTGGCGCATGCGCCGCGCGCAATGATCGATCTCAACCGGGCGACTGACGATGTCGACTGGGATATGTTCGCGCGCGGGCGCCCGGATAGCGTCGGCAGCTACACTCCGGGCATGCGCGTGCGCAGCGGGCTTGGCCTGATTCCGCGCCGCCTGCCGGGGTTGGGCGAACTGTGGAAGCGCCGTCATGACGAAGAAGATCTGGCCGCACGGATCGATTCGATCCACGCACCGTACCATTCCTGCCTCGCCGAAACGCTACAGGGGTTGCGCGACCGGTGGGGCGCGGCGTTGCTGCTCGATCTGCATTCGATGCCGCCGCTGGGCTTTCGCGGCGGTCAGCCGGCCCCTGATTTCGTGCTGGGTGACCGCTTCGGCGCTTCGTGCAGCGGCGCGCTGGTCGGCAGCTGCTTCGGCTACTTTGCCGAAATGCGGCGCGGAGCAGCGCACAACCAGCCCTATTCCGGCGGTTACGTGCTTGAACGGCATGCCGATCCCGCCGCCGGGCTGCACGCCTTGCAGCTTGAAATTGACCGGTCGAGCTATCTCGACGCGCGGCTGGTCGAACCGGGCAGCGGGTTTGCCGCGATGGCCAATCTGCTGACCGGACTGGTCCGGCGGCTTGCGGGTGAAGTCGCTGAACTCGGGCAGTTACGCAGCGGCGAGAGCTGGGCCAACGCAGCCGAATAACCGCATAAAAAACCACCTCGTGCGTTACGCACGAGGTGGCCAAGGTTCAGGGAGGAGGTGCACAAAGTGCACCA
>JANOTT010000163.1:0-3668 GCA_031416535.1 Novosphingobium sp.
GACCAGCGGGGCATCGTCTGCGCGCCGCACAGCCTGTTCCAGGGTCATGCCGTGTGGCATTTGCTGGGCGCGACGGCGCTGTGGCTAACGTTCCTGTACTATCGCAGCGAGCGGCCGGCACCAGCGCCCGCCTAAGCTTACTTCGCGACCACCAAGTCCCGCAGCTCGGTCTTGAGCAGCTTGCCGATGTGGCTGCGCGGCATTTCGTCGATCGCGTGGAGCGCCGAGACCCGCTGGGTCTTGCCGAGTTGGCTGTTGGCGGCGGCGCGAATGTCTTCCAGCGCGGCTTCGCTGACCCCCGGCCTCAGCACCACGAAGCCCACCGGCGTCTCGCCCCACTGGTCGCTGGGCACGCCGACCACCGCGGCTTCGGCCACGCGCGCGTCCTTGGCCAGTTCGGTTTCCAGATCGATCGGGAAGATGTTGAACCCGCCCGAGATGATCACGTCCTTGGTCCGCCCGACCAGCTCGACGAAGCCCTCGGCATCGACCCGTCCGACATCGCCCATCCGCTGCCAGGTCGATCCGTCGGCGGGATCGGTCCAGTAGCCCTCGCGGGTTTTTTCCGGCTGGTTTTTGTAGCCGAGCATCATCGTCGGTGACTTGCCGACCAGTTCGCCGGCCGCGCCCGGCGGCAGTTCGTTGCCCGCCTCGTCGATCACTTTGAGCGAATGGCCCGGCGCCGGGAAGCCGACGGTGTGGAGCTTGTCGGGGAATTCATGGACCGGAAAAATGCAGGCCACCCCGCCCTCGGTCATCCCGTAGATCTCGATCAGCCCACCGGGCATCCGCGCCAGCACTTCAGCCTTGAGCTCGGCGGGGAACGGCGCGCTGGTGCAGTATTTCATGCGCATGGCCGACAGGTCGTAATCATCGAAATGCTCGAACTGCAGCAGCCGGCGATATTGCACCGGCACCAGCATGGTGTGGGTAATGGCTTCGTCGGCGGCGCGTTCGAGCCACTTTTGCGCATCGAACTTGCCCATTAGCGAAGCGCAGCCGCCCGAATACATGGTCGGCAGAAACACCGCCAGGGTGGTGTTCGAATAGAGCGGGGTCGAGGTCAGCGTGCGGCTGTCGGCGCCATAGTTGAGCGCGGCGCGGAACGTCATCTGCCGCCAGCGCATCCCGTGCGAATGGACGATCCCCTTGGGCACCCCGGTGGTGCCCGACGAATAGATGATGTTGAACGGGTCGCGTTCGGCCGGATCGAACGGCGCGGCCATGGTCCCGGCGGGCGCCATGAAGCTGTCGAGGTCCTCGTCGAGCACGATCTGGCGCCGGGCCGGCAGGCTGAAGGCGCCCAGTTCGGTCAGCTTGGCGCGGTCGATAAACAAATGGCTTGCGCCCGAATCTGCGGCCATCCCGGCCAGCTGCGCGTTGCTGGCGCTGGTGGTCAGCGGCGCGGCGCAGCCGCCGGCGCGGATCGCGGCAAGGTAGACCAGCGCGTAATTCACGCTGGTAGTGCCCAGAATCGCCACCGCTTGCCCGCGTTCGAGGCCATCGGCCTGAAGCGCCGCGGCGATCCGCTCGACCCGCGCCGCCACCTCGCGCCACGACAGCATGGTCTCGCCGTCGTAAAGCGCGGGCGCATCGCCGCGGAAGGCGCCCCAACCGGTGATCAGACTGGGGAATGAGCCGAATTCGGCGTCGAGCTGCGGTGTGGGGTTTTCGGTCATCGCCTGATGGTCTGGCAGCAATCGCGGGCAATGACAATTTGGATGGGTCTAAACACATCGAAAATAACGCAGTTGCAAAATTTGCAACACCTGTACCGGCCTTTGCACTGGTAATCTCTACCGCATTAGTTATGTTGCAAATGCGAACTGAGTTCGCGAATGCAACAGGAGATACCCAATGCGCAGCATCGTCTCGATTGTGCTGCCGATCATCGCCGCGATTTCGGTCAGCGGTCTGATGTTCACCGTCACGCTTGCCTAAAGCGGCGGCGGATCGGCACACCTCCACCAACAGCCAAGGGCCGTCACGTCTAACCCGCGTGGCGGCCCTTCGTTGTTTTGGCCTGCGGATTAAGCCGCCTTTTACCATCAGACGCTAAGCCCTGTCCGGCGCGATGTCCGGCGCGATGTCCGGCGCGATGTCCGGCGCGATGTCCGGCGCGATGTCCGGCGCGATGTCCGGCGCAATTTTTGCAGCACACGGGGTGGGATGAAGCAAGCACCGGCCTGGCTGGTTCCCAGCATTGCAGTGACCGGGATCGCTGTGGTTACCGCGCTGTTGCTGATCCCCAATAGCGGCGGCTTGCTGCCAGCGCTGCGGGTGCTGCCGCCGTGGCTGGCGGTCGCGGCTTTGATCGCCTGCCTTTACGGCTTCGGCCGGGCCGCACTGACCCGCGATCCAGCGCCGAGCCAGTCGCTGCGGCGCTTCCTCATGACCGAGCGGCGGCGAATTACGGCGACCACACTGATCATGCTGCTCGCCGGGCTCAATATGGTCTCGTTCATGTGGGTGAAAACGCTGCTCAACCACTACGTGCCGTTCTGGGCCGATCCGTTGCTGGCGCGCGCGGATTTCCGCCTGTTCGCGCGCCGCTGGTTGCCGGTCGCCATCATCGGCTGGGCGGTCATTACCGGGCTGTCGATCGCGCTGGGCTGGCATTACGCCAGCGACGGAATCGTCGGCAGCCTGGCCGCGCTGGGCACTTTTGCCGCATTCAGCAAGCTGATGCAGCGGGGGGCCAGCACGGTTCGCGCCGGTGCCCCCGCGCTGGCTCCCCAACTGACCTGAGCGCTATTTGCCCGCCAGCAGCTTGACCAGCGCGTACAGATAATCGCGCCCGTCATAGAGCGCGCGCACCCCGATCCGCTCGTTAAGGCCATGGGTGCCGTTGCCATCGGGATCGCGCCACAGGCCCGGAATGCCATAAACCGGGATGCCCACCGCGCTCAGGAACAGGCCGTCGGTCGCCCCGGTCGACATCGCCGGGATCACCGGGACGCCGGGGAAGTGCTTTGCAGCTACCCGCTCCATCGGGCCGATGATTTTCGGGTCGAGCGGTGGCTGCTTGGCGATCGGACGGCCGCGAACGGTCTGTTCGATGGTGATCGCGGGGTTGCCGATGACCTTTTCCAGCACGGCTTGCGTTTCGTCCGAGGTCCGCCCTGGGAAAATCCGGCAGTTGATGTTGGCGGTGACCTTTTGCGGCAGCGCGTTACGGGCGTGGCCGCCATCGACCATTGTCGCAACGCAACTGGTGCGAAGCATCGAATTCATCGATTTGTCGCGGCTGACAATGGCTTCTGCGGCGCTGTCGCCCGGATTGGCCGCCAGCGCGGCCATCGCCCGGCCTTGTTCGCCGGGATAGAGCGGTGCAGCCTTGGTGAAGAAGGTCCGGGTGGTGTCGTTGAACTGCAGCGGGAAGGTGTAATCGCGCACTTTCAGCACCGCGTCGCTCATCGCATAGATCGCATTGTCACGGATCGGGGCAGAGCTGTGCCCGCCGGGGTTGGTGACGGTCAGCGTGAAGTCCTGATAGGCCTTTTCGCCTACCTGCACGGTCTGGACCAGCAGCTTGCCATTCCCGTCAGAGCGCCCGCCGCCGCCTTCGTTGATCGCAAATTCGGCGTCGATCAGATCGCGGCGGTTGGCCGCCAGCCATTCGGCACCGTTGAACGCCCCGCCGGTTTCCTCGCCGCAGGTCAGCGCCA
>JANOTT010000164.1:0-18774 GCA_031416535.1 Novosphingobium sp.
CATGCCGCCGGTTTTGATCCCGCGGTTGGCCGGCGCAATGCCGAAGCTGCGGCGCAGGAACAGCTTGGCCGCGAGTTGCACCGCGTTGCCAGCCACCGCCAGGCCCACGCCCAGCGGGATCAGCGCGTGCAGCGCCGCCGGGGTATCGGCGGGCATGATCAGCAGCGGCGCGAAAGTCGCGGTGATCGCCAGCAGCCAATCGCCCAGCCGCAGCGAGATCGCCGCGGTCGGGCGGCGCAGCAGCACGAAGATCACCACTGCGGTTTCGGCCACGAGAATCAGCGGCGCGAAGGGATTGGTCGCGTAATAGACCCGCTGCGCCAGCAGCGCCCACAGGATGACGATGGCGATCTGTTCAAGCCGGTCAAGCCGCGCCGGGGTGAGCCAGCGGGGCGGGGCAGCAGGGGTGGTAGCGAGCGTCATGCCAGGGAAATCGCAGGATATGCTTAACAAACGGTAAGCAGGGGCAAAGCTTGACTCCGCCGCTCACGCTGCTAGTTGACCGCCCCGACCGGTGCGTTCGCGCGCCAGTCAACCGTCCGAGACAGCTGCTGGTAGCCAAGAGCAATCAAGGCCTCCTTAATTCGCAGCCGAGACGGGGACAGAGATTTTTCCGCGCCTTCGCGTACAAAGCGATGGTTCGGCCTGGCGTTATCGGCGCCCTCCTTCCCCTTCGAACGGAATCGCCCGTGGTGCAGCCTGCGCATGCAGCTTGCATCATGGACAACGTAGCCGGCCGCGCGGGGGCATTCTCCTTGCGGCCATTTTGAAGGAGTTAGGCATGGATCGTTCGCAGAAAGCCGAATCGGTCGCATCGCTCAACGCGGTCTTCAACGAAGTTGGCGTGGTGGTTATCGCCCGCAACCTCGGCTTGACGGTGGCCCAGTCCACCGCCTTGCGCGGAAAGATTCGCGATGCCGGTGCATCGTATAAGGTGGCAAAGAACCGTCTTGCCAGGCTTGCCATCAAGGACACCGACTATGCCGGGATCGGTGACATGCTCACCGGCCCGACCGCGATCGCCTCTTCGGTCGATCCGGTGGCTGCCGCCAAGGCAGTCGTGGAATTCGCCAAGACGAACGACAAGCTCGAAATCGTCGGCGGATCGATGGGCTCGCTGGTTCTGAACGCGGAAGGGATCAAGGCGCTCGCCGCGATGCCTTCGCTGGATCAACTGCGCGGCACCATCATCGGTCTGGTCCAGGCCCCGGCGACCAAGATCGCCCAGCTCGTCACCGCTCCGGCGGGCAAGCTGGCGCGCGTCTTTGGCGCTTACGCCGAGGCAGCCTGATAATACGATTTGTAAGATTACCCGGGACTTTCCCCGGACCAACATTTGCAGGAGTTAAACATCATGGCCGATATCGCCAAACTGGTTGAAGAACTTTCGAAGCTGACCGTCCTCGAAGCCGCTGATCTGGCCAAGGCACTGGAAGAAGCATGGGGCGTTTCGGCCGCTGCTGCGGTGGCCGTGGCTGCACCGGCTGCTGCCGCTGCCGAAGCGGTTGAGGAAAAGACCGAATTCGACGTCATCCTGACCGGCTTCGGCGAAAGCAAGATCGGCGTCATCAAGGAGGTCCGCGCGATCACTGCGCTCGGCCTGACCGAAGCCAAGGCGCTGGTTGAAGCCGCGCCGAAGGCGATCAAGGAAGGCGTCAACAAGGCTGAAGCCGAAGAGATCAAGACCAAGATTATTGCTGCTGGCGGCACCGTCGAGATCAAGTAATTTCGGCAACGAGTTTCGTGGCTGTCTTGAAGCAGTCACGGATGGGAAGGGCGGGACCGCAAGGTTCCGCCCTTTTTCGTTGCGGTGGTGCCGGGATCGCGGCACACTTGGCGCGAAGGATACATCCCCGATGAGTGTCGCGTTTCGCCGCGAGAGCGATGAGGAGCATCTCGAGCCGCGGTTCGAGATCCCGGTCCCGCCCGGCCCCAATCTGGTCACCGAACGCGGGCTCGCGCTGATCACCGCGCGGGTGGCCGAGCTTGAAGCCGCGCTGCCGCCGGTTAGTGACGCGGATGCGCGCAAAGCGGCAGTGCGCGATCTGCGCTATTGGCGGCTGCGGCTGGCGACCGCTGAGCTGCGGCCAGCACCCGGCGGCGGCAAGGTCGCGTTTGGGTGCCGGGTGCGTTACCGGCTGAACGGCAAAGACAACACCATCACGATCGTCGGCCATGACGAGGCTGATCCGGCGCGCCAGCTAATCTCGTTCCTGGCCCCGCTATGCCGCGCGATGCTGGGCGCAGAAGCGGGCGATGAGCTCGATTTCGGAGGGAACGACGGCGCGCTTGCGGTAATTGCGATCAGCTGAACGGCCGTTTGGACCGAGCTGTTACAGCGTCTTGAGATATTCAATCACGGCTTTGCGCTTGGCCGGATCGCTTTGGCCCATATAGGTCATGTGCGTGCCCGGCACCGCCGCCATCGGGCTGGTCAGGAAATTGTCGAGCGTGGCCTCGTCCCAGACCTTGCCCGAGCTTTTCAGCGCCGCGCTGTAGACGAAATCGGGCAGGCCGCCGGCCGTGCGCCCGAACACTCCGGCCAGGCTAGGGCCGATGCCGTGCTGACCGGCGTTGATCGAATGGCACGACGCACAAGCGGCATAAGCGACCCGTTTGGCGGAAGCATCGGCGGTTGCGGTTTCGGCCGCCGGATTTTGATCCTTGGAGCTGCCGCAGCCTGCCAGGCTGAGCAGGCCAAGTGCTGCCGTCAGTGCGCCGTATCGAACCATTTTGTGCCTCCGCGGGTTGCCAGCAGGCCATAGGCCGCGGGAGTTGAGCGCGTCAATTGAGCGACGCCCTGCTCTTGCATGGCTGTGGCAACCTTGCCGCAAGCTCAGGCCAAATTACCCAATTCTGGCCTCGGGACTTTCGCTGATCGGGCCATGCGCCTACGCGGGCCGGCTTTGATGGGGAACACCGACATTCTTGGTGGCGCACAGGAACTGTGGCGCCGCGAACTGCGCGCCACGCTGCTGCTGGCGGTGCCGCTGGCGGCTGCCAATCTGGCGCAGATGCTGGTCTTTGCCGTCGATGTGATCTTCGTGGCGCGGCTGGGCGAACAGGCGCTCGCGGCCACCGCCCTGGCGACCACCATCTTCGGGCTGATGATGTGGTGCTTTTCCGGATTGATCGGGGCCTGCTCGCCCTTGATCGCAGCCGAACTCGGGCGCCGCCGCCATGCTGTCCGCGAAGTGCGGCGCTCGGTCCGGATGGCGCTGTGGCTGAGCGTGGTCTGCGCCGTGGTGGGCATGCTCGTCTCGGCCAGGGGCGAGGCGATCCTGCTGGCCACGCGGCAGGATCCTGAAATTGCCCGGCTGGCTGGATTGTTCCTTGAGGTGCTGCTGTGGGCCATGCCGGCTGCGCTGCTCAGCACTGTGCTGCGCTCGTTTGTTTCGGCAATGGGACGTCCGATCATCGCGACGGTGATCACGCTGGTGTCGATCGCGGTCAACGCGGCGGGCAACTACGCCTTTGTGTTCGGCCACTGGGGCGCCCCGGAGCTGGGGCTGATGGGATCGGCTTGGTCGAACGTGGTGACCTGCTGGGTGGCTGCGCTGGCCTATTGCTGGCTGATTCGCTCTGATCGACGACTGCGCCGCTACCATGTGTTCGGGCGCTGGTGGCGGCCTGAATGGTCGCGGCTGCGCGATTTGCTGCGGATCGGGCTGCCGATCGCGCTGATTATCCTGGCCGAGGGCGGACTGTTTTCCAGCGCCGCATTCCTGATGGGCCTGATCGGTGAGGCGCCACTGGCCGGCCACGCGGTGGCGCTGCAAGTTGCGGCACTGGCGTTCCAGATCCCGTTCGGGATCGGCCAGGCGGTCACGATCAGGGTCGGATATCACTATGGCGCGGGCGATCACGCGGCGATTGCGCGTGCGGGGAAGGCCGCGCTGGTCATGGCGCTGGGCTATATGGTCTTGCCCGCCGCGCTGATGATCCTGACCCCGCGGCTGGTGCTCCAGCTGTATGTCGATCCGGCGGCGGCGAAAAATGCGGTGATGGTCGGCTATGCGGTGCAGTTTCTGGCGGTGGCGGCGGCGTTCCAGCTGTTTGACGGGCTGCAGGCGGTGCTCGCCGGGGCGCTGCGCGGGCTGCAGGATACGCGCATACCGATGGTGCTTGCGCTGGGCGGCTATTGGCTGATCGGGTTCACGACATCGGCCTGGCTGGGGCTGGGAACACCGCTGGCCGGGCTGGGGGTGTGGCTGGGGCTGGCGGTCGGAATCGTGGTGGTGTCTTTGCTGCTGCTCCACCGCTGGCAAGCCCGCGCCCGGCTGGGGCTGCTGCCAACAGCCGAGCAACAATAATTTAGGGACAGTCCCTAAATTACGGTGATATTTTTACACCCGAATGGCCTTGACCATGCGCAGTCTCGCACCCATATGCGCCCGGCTGGCACTCTCCGGGTGAGAGTGCCAATTTGCATCAACCATCATGCTGAGAGGAAATCACATGAGCTTCCGTCCGTTGCACGACCGCGTGCTCGTCCGCCGCGTAGAGGCCGAAGAAAAAACCGCTGGCGGGATCATCATCCCCGATAGCGCCAAGGAAAAGCCGGCTGAAGGCGAAATCGTCTCGGTGGGTTCGGGCACCAAGGCCGAAGATGGCAAGGTCACTCCGCTCGACGTCAAGGCTGGCGACAAGGTATTGTTCGGCAAATGGTCGGGCACCGAGGTCAAGCTCGACGGCGAAGACCTGCTGATCATGAAGGAATCGGATATCCTCGGGATCATCGGCTGACCTGGGAACGGCCGGAATTTTTCCGCCTTCTGAACCCTGTGAACTTTGTAAACTTACAACCTGAAAGGACAGCATCATGGCTGCCAAAGAAGTAAAATTCGGCCGCGACGCGCGTGAGCGTATTCTCGCCGGTGTCGATATTCTTGCCAATGCGGTAAAGGTTACGCTCGGCCCCAAGGGCCGCAATGTCGTGATCGACAAGAGCTTCGGTGCTCCGCGTATCACCAAGGACGGCGTCACTGTCGCCAAGGAAATCGAACTCAAGGACAAGTTCGAGAACATGGGCGCACAGATGCTGCGCGAAGTGGCCTCGAAGACCAACGACCAGGCCGGTGACGGCACCACCACCGCCACCGTGCTGGCGCAGGCGATCGTGCGCGAAGGCATGACCTCGGTCGCCGCCGGCATGAACCCGATGGACCTCAAGCGCGGGATCGATCTGGCTGTGACCAGGGTCGTCGAAGATCTGGTCAAGCGTTCGAAGCCGGTTTCGGGCTCAGCCGAAATTGCCCAGGTCGGGATCATCTCGTCCAATGGCGACAAGGAAGTCGGCGAGAAGATCGCCGAGGCGATGGAAAAGGTCGGCAAGGAAGGCGTGATCACCGTCGAGGAAGCCAAGGGTCTCGAGTTCGAACTCGATGTCGTCGAAGGCATGCAGTTCGATCGCGGTTATCTGTCGCCCTACTTCATCACCAATCCTGACAAGATGACGGTCGAGCTGGAAAACCCCTATATCCTGATCCACGAGAAGAAGCTGTCGAACCTGCAATCGATGCTGCCGGTGCTCGAAGCGGTGGTCCAGTCGGGCCGTCCGCTGCTGATCATCGCCGAAGACATCGAAGGCGAAGCGCTGGCCACTCTGGTGGTCAACAAGCTGCGCGGCGGGCTCAAGATTGCAGCGGTCAAGGCCCCGGGCTTCGGCGATCGCCGCAAGGCGATGCTGCAGGACATCGCGATCCTGACCAAGGGTGAGATGATCAGCGAAGATCTGGGGATCAAGCTGGAATCGGTCACGCTGAGCATGCTTGGCGAGGCCAAGCGCGTTTCGATCGACAAGGACAACACCACGATCGTCGATGGCGCCGGCAGTGCGGACGACATCAAGAGCCGGGTCGAACAGATCCGCGCCCAGATCGAAACCACCACCAGCGATTACGACAAGGAAAAGCTGCAGGAACGGCTGGCCAAGCTGGCCGGCGGCGTGGCCGTGATCAAGGTTGGCGGCGCTTCGGAAATCGAAGTCAAGGAACGCAAGGACCGTGTCGACGATGCGCTCCACGCCACCCGCGCGGCGGTTGAAGAAGGCATCGTCCCCGGCGGCGGTACGGCTCTCCTTTATGCCACCAAGGCTTTGGAAGGCATGAAGGGCGCCAACGACGACCAGACCAAGGGGATCGATATCGTCCGCAAGGCAATCACCACCCCGCTCAAGCAGATCGCTGCCAATGCCGGCCACGATGGTGCGGTGGTTTCGGGCAATCTGCTGCGCGAAGGCGATGAAACGCAGGGCTTCAACGCCGCGACCGACGTTTACGAAAACCTGGTTGCAGCCGGCGTGATCGATCCGACCAAGGTGGTGCGCATTGCGCTGCAGGACGCAGCTTCAGTGGCCGGTCTGCTGATCACCACCGAAGCGGCAATCTCGGACAAGCCCGATGACAAGGCGGCCATGCCAATGGGCGGCGGCGGCATGGGCGGCATGGGCGGGATGGACTTCTAGGTCCGGCGTTCAGCCACACCAGATTGGGGCCGGGAGGAGCAATCTTCCCGGCCCTTCTGGTTGTCAGGGCCGGTCCAATCCGCTTGACAGGATTACGGAGAAAGGGGCTTCTCCCGGCAAGTGCGAATCTTGCAACCGCGCTTGCGCCAAATGCAATTGCCTGGGTCAGCGACACGCCTAACTGCGCCGCTTCCTCTCGTGCCACCTGAAAGGCGCGCCCTTGTCCGATCCCAGCCCCGCAGCGCCTATCGAGCAAGCCTCGGCGAAACACGCCAATCCCGCCTTGGCCGCGCTGACCATCGGCGCGATCGGGGTGGTATTCGGCGATATCGGCACCAGCCCGTTGTACGCCTTTCGCGAGGCATTGGATCAGGCCGCTTCGGATGGCCTGAATTACAGCGAGATCATCGGGGTGATGAGCCTGATGCTGTGGGCGCTGATCATTGTCGTCACGCTCAAATATGTCGTGTTCCTGATGCGCGCTGACAACGATGGCGAAGGCGGCGTGCTCGCCCTGCTGGCGCTGGCGCAGCGCGGCACGATCAAGCGCGGTGGAATGGTGCTGGCGCTGGGCGCGGTCGGCGCGGCGCTGTTTTACGGCGATGCCGTGATCACCCCGGCGCTGTCGGTGCTCTCGGCGGTCGAAGGAATGAAGACGCTGCCCGGGATTGGCGCGGCGTTCACCGGTCCGCGCATCCTGTTGATCGCGCTGGTGATCCTGATCGGCCTGTTTGCGATCCAGTCACGCGGGACGGCGGCGGTGGCGAAGCTGTTCGGCCCGGTCTGTATTGTCTGGTTTGTCGCGATCGGCGGCCTCGGCTTGATCCACATTGCTGATGGTCCGGGGATTCTGGCAGCGTTCCTGCCGTGGCACGCGGTCGGGTTCGTGGCGAACCACGGCGTGCTGGGCCTGTTCGTGCTGGGCGCGGTCTTTCTGACCGTGACCGGAGCCGAGGCCTTGACCGCCGACATGGGCCATTTCGGCAAGCTCCCGATCCGGCTGGCGTGGTTTGTGCTGGTGTTCCCGGCGCTGGCGTTGAACTATCTGGGGCAGGGTGCGTTCGCGATCAGGGTGCTCGAAGACGCCAACCGGCTGGGCAAGCCGTTCAACAATCTTGACTGGTTCTTTCTGATGATTCCCGATGCCTGGCGCTGGCCGATGGTGCTGCTGGCGACGCTGGCCACGATCATTGCTAGCCAGGCGGTGATCACCGGCGCGTTTTCGCTTACCCAGCAGGCGATGCAGCTGGGCCTGCTGCCGCGGCTTGCGATCCGGCAAACCTCGGCCGGCCACGCCGGGCAGATCTATGTGCCGTCGGTCAACTGGCTGGTGTTGTTCGGAGTGGTGGTTTTGATGCTCGGATTTAAGACGAGCTCGGCGCTGGCGGCGGCCTATGGGATCGCAGTAACCGGGACGATGGTGGTAACTTGCGGCCTCGCCTATATTGTCACGCGGCGTCGCTGGGGCTGGAGCCGGCCACTCAGTCTGGCGGTGATCGTCCCGTTTCTGGTGATCGATCTGGTGTTCTTCGGGGCAAACATCCTGCGCGTGGTCGAAGGCGGCTGGGTGCCGCTGACTATTGGAGCGGGGATCCTGTTGCTGATCTGGACTTGGGTGCGCGGGCGCCGGATCGTCAGCGAGCTGGAATACAATACGGCGCTGCCGATGGCCGATATGGCGGCTGCGCTGGCCCGGCGCACCCCCCAGCGCGTGGCCGGAACTGCAATTTACCTCACGGCGCATGCCGACCAGACCCCGCACGCGCTGCTCCACAACCTCAAACACAACCATGTGCTCCATCGGCATAATTTCATCACGACCGTGCGAACACTGCAAAAGCCGTATTGCGACCCTGGCGAACGGCTGAAAATTGCGCGGATCGACGACAATTTTTCGACTATCGAGCTGCGCTATGGCTTTATGGAGCAGCCCGACGTGCGCGAAGACCTGATTGGAGCGAGCAGCGCGGTGCCCGAAGCCAAGACGGCAAGCTTCTTTATCGGCCGGAACAGCTATGCACGATCAGCTGCTGTGGGCATGCCGGTGTGGCAGGACGTGCTGTTTATCGCGCTGCACCGCAATGCCGCCGATCCGACCGATTATTTCAATATTCCGCCTAACCGGGTGATCGAATTGGGTGCGCAGTATGCGATTTGACCGGGCTAGCGGCCAAAGGGTTCCCGCTTGGAACTCGTTCCCCCGCACAATTAGCGCGGTTCGTCGCGTGCGCGTATCGGGACCGGAATCCGTTAGGCAAACAGAAAGCATGTTTGGGCTATCCATAATCATATGACTACGGGACTGATTTCACGGGTTATTGCCAGCCTGGCATTGGTTGGCGCGGCGTTTGCGCCGCTCAGCCCGGCATCCGCCGATGCGCTGCAATCCGAATTCGACCGCGCGTTCACTGCGCCGGCCTCGGTCGCTGGACTGCGGGCGCAAGGCAAGCCGCAGTTTCAGGCACCCATAAAAGCCCAGTCCAGGCTTCAGCCGAGCGCCGAATCGACGCAGCGCGCGCTGCCGCCGTCGGTGCGGCAGTTTGTCGCAGGCCCCCGGCCCAGCAGCTTTGCATCGCCGCTCGACGCACAGATCTTTGGCTTGGCTGCCAGCAGCAGCGGCCGCATTGGAGTCGCCGCGGTTGACTTGTCGACCGGGCGCTCGGTCACCGTGCTGGGCGATACGCCGTTTCCCATGGCCTCAACCAGCAAGATCGCGATTGCCGCCACGTTCCTCGATGCGGCCGACCACGGCCGGCTCAGTCTCACGGCACGTTATCCGCTGATGGTGCCGGTCAAGTCGCGCAAGTATTCCACGCTGGTCGCCCCGGTGCGCGCCGGGGCTATGCTCACCGGCCAGCAACTGATCGAGCGGGCGCTGATCAATTCGGACAACCAGGCGACCGATGCCTTGCTCGCTGCTGTGGGCGGCCCACCGGCGGTCAACCGGTGGTTGCGCGGATCGGGGCTCACGGGTCTGCGGCTTGACCGCGATATTGCCACGCTGGTGCGCGATGACGGTGAATACGATCCGGCGCGAATGATCGACCAGCGTGACAGCGCCACGCCCAAGGCGATGGCACAGCTCCTCTCGGGCATTTTCCAAGGGCGTTGGCTTACCCCGGACAGCCGCGGGTTCCTGCTCGCGACGATGGAGCGCTGCGTTACCGGCAAGCGCCGGATGCGCTCGCAGTTGCCCGGCGACGCGCGCATTGCGCACAAGACCGGAACGCTGTCGAACACCTCGAGTGACGTCGGTTTGATCCAGACCGCCGATGGCCGGGTCTATGCCGTGGCGATCTATGTCACCGGGCAGGGTGGCCACGCTGGCCGCGATGCCAAGATCGCCGCAATCGCGCGGACGCTGTACGATGGCTACGAGGTCGAAACCGCCGGCTACCGCGTCGCGGTCCAGCGCTAACCGGTTTCCCCGCGTTCGAACTCGGCGCGCCGCGGCCCTAGATAGCCGAACAGATAAGCCGCAACCTTGCGCATCTGGATTTCCTCGGCGCCCTCGGTGATCCGGTACCGGCGGTGATGGCGATAGATGTGTTCGAACGGCTTGTGGCGTGAATAACCGATCCCGCCGTGGACCTGCATCGCGCGGTCGGCGGCATCGCAGACCAGCCGGTTGGCGTAATAATTGCACATGCTGATCTTGTCCGAAAGTTTGTGCTCCAGCTCCTTGTGCGGCAGCTGGTCCATCTCCCACGCGGTCTTGTAAATCATCGAGCGCAGCATTTCGCACTGGGTGGCAAGCTCGACCAAGGGGAACTGGATGCCCTGGTTGCGCGCCAGCTCCTGCCCGAACGGCTTGCGTTCCCGCGCGTACTTGACCGATTCCTCGACGCAGTAGGTTGCTGCACCGAGCGAGCTGGCGGCCTGGCGGATACGGTTCTGATGAACGAAGCTCTGCGCGATCGACAGTCCGCGGCCTTCCTCGCCGAGCATGGCCGAATCCGGCACCCAGCAATTTTCGAAATGCATCCGCGGGTGGTCGGTCGGCATGTTGAAGGTCCACATGTACTCATCGACCACCATGCCGGGGTTGTCCGCCGGGACCAGCAGGCAGGTGATCCCCGTGGCCTCGCCGTCCTGGCCCGATGTGCGGCAGAACGCGGCGCAGTGGGTGGCGACGTGCATGCCGGTGATCCACATCTTGCGCCCGTCGATCCGCCAGCCAGGCACCCCATCGCGGCTTTCGCGCACCGCGCGGGTTTCCATGAAGGTGGCGTCCGAGCCGTGATCGGGTTCGGTCAGCCCGAAGGCCACACGCCGCTGCCGCGCAAACCCGCCAAGGATGAATTCCTCTTGCTGCTGCGGCGTGCCGAAATGCTCGAACATGGCGACGAACGGGAAGTTGCCGACGATCGAATGCTCGTTCTGCAGATCGTTGTGCAGCCCCAGCCCCTTAGCGGCAAAGGTATCTCGGATCACCGCCATCCACAGGTTCGAACCGTCCTTGCCGCCGTACTTTTTCGGCGCCGAAAAGCGCCAGTGTCCGGCCTTGTCGGCGCGCATCCCGGCCTCGCGCAGCAGCATCTCCCATTCGCGGCGCGGCAGGCCCTGGTTCTCGAAATCGGTCCGGGCATATTCGCGGCGGTGATCGAAGAAGCGGATGTTGTCGTCTTGCGCTTCGAGCGGTTTGATCTCGGCGGCGATAAATGTGTCGAGTTCGGCCAGATAGGCGACCAGATCGGCGGGCAGTGCAAAATCCATGTCAGGGTCCTTCCCAAAGCGCCCGCGCTGCGGCGAGGGCAGGATATTTCGGCATATCGGCGGTGAGCTTATCCAGCGCCAGGCGGCGCAGCCGGGCGAGCATCCCGGGCGTGGTGAGATCGGCGGCGCCGCTGAGCAGATCGGCGGCCAGCGCAGCGTCACTGGCCAGCGGGCGCTGGTCCAGCTCGCGCGTGACGATCCCCAGCGCATTGCGCGCGACTGCCAGATCGAATTTGCCGCGTCCGTTAACCAGCGGCTTGATGTCACTGGCGAGCCATTCGGACACTGCGGTCAAAATCTCCGCTGCGCTGGGTTCACCATGGCTGGGCACCAGCGCCGGGGCGGCAGCCGATAACTTGCGCGCGCGCTCGGTTGCCGGGGCGTGCTCCTCCAGCAGCAGCAGCAGGTCTAGCTCTTGCTCGGCAGTGCGCCGCGCCACCACCACCCGTTCCACCGACCGGTCGATCCCGCGGCGCCACATTTCGCCCATTTGCAGGCACCCGAGCGCCCACCAAAAGGTTCGGTAGATCAGCCAGAACCGGAACCGCGTATGGTCAAATGCCGCACCGCCCGCTGCGGTATAGGCCGCTGCCAGCGCCGCGACGCTGCCCAACCCAAGGGCCGGGCGATCAGGGCGCGAAAAGCGCCACACGGTCATGCAGCCATAGGCCAAGTCTTCATGCGGATCGCCCAGATGCGCCAGCTCCCAATCGAGCACACCGGACAACCGACCATGTTCCACCAGTAAGTTGCCCAGTCGAAAATCGCCGTGAACCAGCCGGGGTTCCGCTGCTGTGGGCAGGTTGCGCTCCAGCCAGCGAAGCGCCAGCGCCAGGATCGGCCGATCGCCGCCATAGTCCGAAAAACGGGCTTTCAGGTCAGCCAATGCGGCCGCAGTGTCCATCACCGGGGCGGACAGCCCGGCGGTGGGAATGCGGTGAATTGCCGCCAGTTCTTGCGCCAAGTCAGCCAGCAGCGCAGCGGGATCTTCAGTTTGCAGGATAGCTGCGGGTTCGGGCGTACCCGGCAGGCGCCGCATCACGAACCCCGAACCGATGCCATCCTCTGGGGTCAGTTCGACCAGCACCTCGGGCGCGGTCACCCCGGCGCTCTGCGCCGCGCGGATCAGCGCGGCTTCGCCGTGGTGATCGAGCGCGCGGCCAGTCATCATTTCAAGCGAGGGTGCACGGCGTAAGACGCAATCTTCGCCTCCAGCGTTGAACCGCCAGCTTTCCATATTGGCGCCGCCCGACAGCCGCTCCAGGCCGGTTGGCGCGGCCATGCCGATCCGGCCCAGTGCCCGGGCCAGTCCGTCAGCCAGCCGGGGGGTTGCAGAAGTGGTCAAGGCGCACTCTCCTGCCGATCGTTTGATCGGTCAGGGCTGTGTTAATCGTGCGATTAAACAAGATCAAGCGGCGGCGCAGGAGCGCGTTGGTAAAGCGCGCGCTGCAAGCAAAGAAAAGGGGCGCGAGGTTGCCCCCGCGCCCCAAATCTTTTGCCTGACGGCGAAGATTACATCTTCGTCGAAGCATCCGAAGCAGCCGAAGCGGCAGCGTCGCCGGCAGCCTTCACCGCGTCGGTGCTGGCATCGCTGGCGGCCGCAGCAGCGGTCGAAGCAGCACCGACAGCGGCGCCAGCGGCGTCAACAGCGGTGGAGGCAGCGTCGTCAGCAGCCGAAGCAGCGTCGGTAGCAGTGTCGGAAGCGACGACTGCAACGTCTTCGGCATCCTTCTGGCAAGCCGAGAGAGCGAGAGCGGCGCTGGCAACAGCGACAGCGAGAACGATCTTGCGCATGAATTGTATTCCTTGAACAGCGAGTGGACCGCGCACGGAGTGAAGCCCGGGGGCAAGACACACCGAACGGAAAGCCTACCAAGACGGTAGACTTCGCCGATCAATTAGTCACCTTCGCACGGCGATGCAAGCGATAGTCGCGTGGCATTCAAAACCGCGCGTAAAACTGCGCTTAGTCATTTCTACGGTCCAATTGTGGCGCGCGCGTGACCAAGCCAGACGCGGTAAAGCGCGCGGGTGATTCGGGCCACGCGGGGGCCTTACGCCGCGCGGCGGCACCTGCTAGCGTGAGGCATATGGACGCCAAGCAGCACCTCTATCTGGTCGATGGATCGGCCTATATTTTCCGCGCCTATCACCGGCTGCCGCCGCTGACCGACCCGCAGGGCACTCCGGTCGGCGCCGTTTACGGCTATACTACGATGCTGTGGAAACTGGCCGACGATCTCAACAAGGCCGACGGGCCGACGCATCTGGCGGTAATCCTCGACAAGTCGTCCAAATCGTTCCGCAACGATCTGTATGACAAGTACAAGGCCAATCGTCCGCCGCCACCCGAAGATCTGGTCCCGCAGTTTCCGCTGATCCGCGATGCCACCCGCGCGTTTTCGCTACCGCTGATTGAGGAGGACAATGTCGAGGCCGATGACATGATTGCCTCCTATGCCCGCGCGGCGGCAGCGCGCGGCTGGGACGTGACGATCGTTTCGTCGGACAAGGACCTGATGCAGCTGGTCGGCACATGCGGCCCAGACGTCGAAGGCGGGGGCGGCGGCTGCATCGACATGCTCGATACGATGAAGAACCTGCGGATCGGCATTCCCGAAGTGGCCGAGAAGTTCGGCGTCGCCCCCGATCTGGTCGGCGATGTGCTCGCGCTGATGGGCGATGCGGTGGACAATGTCCCCGGCATTCGCGGGATCGGGCCGAAGACTGCGACCAAGCTGGTGCAGGACTATGGCAGCCTGGAAGGTGCGCTCGCCGCCGCGCCGACGATGAAGCCGTCGAAGATGCAGGAAAGCCTGATCGAGCAGGCCGATATGGCGCGGCTGAGCAGGGTGCTGGTGGCGCTTAAGGAAGACTGCCCGCTGCCAATCGCCATTGATGGTTTCAAGCTGACCGCCATCCCGCCCGATCCATTGGCTGCGTTCCTCACCAAGCACGGCTTCACCAGCCTGCTCAAGCGGCTGGGCGAAGGGCGCGGCAGCCCCGAACGCCGCAACGATCTGAAACCCGCCACAGCCGTTTCGACAGGGGCAGTCATGGGGGGTAGCGCCTCGCCCGAGCGCGCGCCACTACCCGAACTGCCGCCGATTGATCGTTCGCGCTACGAATGCGTGCAGACCGCTGCTGCGCTGCAAAGCTGGGTCGAGCGCGCCATGACCGCGCGGCTGGTGGCAGTGGATACCGAAACCACTGCACTCGATGCCATGCGTGCCGATCTGGCCGGGGTCAGCCTGTCGCTCGGAGCGGGGGACGCCTGTTACATCCCGCTCGGTCACGGCGGAACCGACATGTTCTCCGAAAATCCGCAGCAGGTGCCGCTGGCCGAGGCGCTGGCGATCCTCAAGCCGCTGCTTGAAGCGGACGCGGTGCTCAAGATCGGGCAGAACATCAAATACGACATCAATGTGCTCGCGCGGCACGGGATCATGGTCGCGCCGATCGACGATACGATGGTCTTAAGCTTCGACCTTGACGCCGGACGCAGCGCGGACGGAATCGGCGGCGGGCACGGGATGGACGAACTGTCGATGCGGCATCTAGGCCACACCACGCTGACCTTCAAGGATGTCTGCGGCACCGGCAAGAAGCAGATCCCGTTCAGCGAAGTGCCGCTGGACCGCGCGACCGAATACGCCGCCGAAGATGCCGAAGTGACCTGGCGGCTGCACCGCGTGCTCAAACCGCGGCTGAGCGAGGAAGCCGCGACGCGGATTTACGAGCGGGTTGACCGGCCACTGATTCCGGTGGTGGCAGCGATGGAGCGCGCCGGGGTGAAGGTCGATCGCGAAGCTCTGGCCGGGCTATCGACCACTTTCGCCGCTGCGATCGCAGCGCTTGAGCAGGAAGTGTACGCCGGGGCCGGGCAGCAGTTCACAATCGGCAGTCCCAAGCAGCTCGGCGACATTTTGTTCGATAAGCTCGGCCACAAAGGCGGCAAGAAGGGCAAATCGGGACAGTATTCGACCGACCAGTCGGTGCTCGAACGGCTCGCAGGCGAGGGCGTGGATTTTGCCACCAAGGTGCTTGAATGGCGTCAGCTCAGCAAGCTGCGCTCAACCTATACCGAGGCGCTGCAGGCCGCGATCAACCCGCGCACCGGGCGCGTCCATACCAGCTACAGCCTGGTCGGCGCGCAGACCGGGCGGCTCTCATCGACCGACCCCAACCTGATGAACATCCCGATCCGGACCGAACTCGGGCGGCAGATTCGCGATGCCTTTGTGGCCGAGCCAGGCAATGTGCTGCTCGCGGCCGACTACAGCCAGATCGAGCTGCGGCTCGCGGCGCATATGGCGGACGTGCCATCGCTGAAAGAGGCCTTCGCGGCTGATGAGGACATTCACGCGCGCACCGCAATGGAGATGTTCGGCGAGGTCAACCGCGACACGCGCGGGCGCGCCAAGACGATCAACTTCGCGATCCTTTATGGGATTAGCCGCTGGGGGTTGGGCGGCCGGCTGGGGGTCTCCTCCGACGAAGCTCAGGCGATGATCGACCGCTATTTTGAACGCTTCCCGGGCATCCGCAATTACATCCACGCCACGCTCGAAAGCGTGCGCAGCCTCGGTTATTCGCAAACGCTGTTCGGCCGCAAGACGTGGTTCCCGCGGATCAATTCGCAAAACCCCAACGAACGCTCAGGGTCCGAACGCGCCGCGATCAACGCCCCGATCCAGGGCACCGCGGCAGACATCATCAAGCGCGCAATGGTGCGGATGATGCCCGCGTTGGAAGCCGTGGGCCTCGGCCACGTGCAGATGCTGCTGCAGGTGCACGATGAACTGGTGTTTGAACTGCCCGAGGCGGACGTCGCGGCGGCGAGCGCAGTGATCCGCAGCGTGATGGCGGGGGCAGCGGAGCCGATGGTCAAGCTGGACGTACCGCTGGGGGTTGAGATTGGGACGGGGGTGAGTTGGGGGGCGGCGCATTAGCGGAAAATTCGTTTCGTTCGTTCTTCAGACGGGATTACCTATTTTGTCGACTTATAACGAAGCGCAGTTGTCAGAGCTCCTAGATGAAGTTGAAGCAATACCTCTGCGCGCGGCCGTTTTGGTCGATCAGATTCTCGCGCACACATTTGGAACGCAAAAAGCCGGTGAAGTCGCCCGCCACGGATTAGCCCGTCGCATCGATTCTATGTCCCACAGCATTTTAAGGGCATTTCAGGAGGTGCCGCCAAATACAGATCGATTGCGAAGCAAAAAGCGGCGGATTGAGGCAACGGTTCATATCCAATCGGTCTCAATCAACACATACGGCTGTTTTGATAATCTCGCGCAGATTTGGGTTTCTGAGCGAAATGTGGTTCACACAAATGGCAAGCCTCTTCCACCGGGTCGGATTGGATTTTCTGCCAATCGAACCGACGTAAGAAACTCCCTCCCTGATGAACTCCGATCTGAGATTGCGAAATACGACGAATGGTTTTTATTTCTAGAAGAGTTTCGCCATTCGACGGCTCACAATATCCCTCCTTACATCCCACCATTCACTATCAATCCGAAGAAAGTGGACGAATATAACAAGCTAGAAGGCGAAGCCAACGCGGCCGCAAATGGACGTGATTGGGCAAGATATGATATGCTTCTTAGGGATCAGCGCAAACTTGGAAAGTTCCAGCCAATTCTGGCGCCTTCCGTACATGCCAATCGCACTGCTTATTTTCACCCTCAACTGTTGGCTGACTTCTCAACAGTGGAAGATTGGTCCATAAAAATTCTGCATGCACTAGAAGGGCCGTACAATTGAGAGCCATCTCAGCTGTGCTTCTTATCCCGCGTTGAACTTACCATCCCCGGCGCGACAAACCCGATCGGGGTGAGGTTGACCTCATTGACCCGCTGTTTGAGTTCGCTTTTGATCTTGGCGTATTCGGCTTCCATTTCCACCGTCACCGTCGCGCGCGAATCCTTGAGGGCTTCGGTGAAATCCTCGGCGGTCACCTGCTTGGCCTTGGCCCCGCGCGTTCGGATTGCGTTCAATCCGGCGCGGCGGACAACGTCTTCGAGGTCCGCGCCGGTGAAGCGTTCGGTCTGCTTGGCGACTGAGGGCAGATCGACATCCTTGGCGAGCGGCATTTTGGCGGTGTGAATGCCCAGAATATGCTCGCGCCCGGCCACATCCGGCGTGCCCACGTAAATCAGCTCGTCGAGCCGACCGGGACGCAGCAGGGCCGGATCGATCAGCGTCGGGCGGTTGGTCGCGCCGATCACCACTACACTGGTCAGCTCTTCCATCCCGTCCATTTCGGCCAGGATCGTGTTGACCACCCGGGCGGTCACTTGCGGTTCGCCCGCGCCTGAGCCGCGCGCCGGGACCAAACTGTCGATCTCGTCGATGAACACCACGCACGGCGCCACTTGCCGTGCGCGCTGAAACAACCGGCTGATCTGCTGCTCACTTTCGCCAAACCATTTGGACAGCAGGTCCGAGCTCTTGATCGAGATGAAATTCGCCTCGCTCTCCTTGGCTACCGCTTTAGCGAGCAACGTCTTGCCGGTGCCGGGCGGGCCATACAGCAGAAACCCCTTGGCCGGACGGATCCCCAGCCGCCGAAACGCTTCGGGGTTCTTGAGCGGAAGCTCGATGCCTTCCTTGAGCTTCAACTGCGCTTCGTCGGCGCCGCCAATATCGGCCCAGCCAATGTTGGGCACCTCGACCATCACCTCGCGCATCGCCGATGGCTGCACGCGCTTGAGTGCATTGAGGAAATCGTCGCGCGTCACGGTCAGGCTTTCCAGCACGTGCGGCGGGATCGTCTGCGCTTCGAGATCGAGCAGCGGCATGATCCGCCGGACCGCATCCATCGCCGCCTCGCGCGCCAGTGCGCCGATATCCGCGCCGACAAACCCATGCGTGGTGCGCGCGAGCTCGCCCAGCTCGACATCCTCGGCCAGCGGCATGCCGCGGGTGTGGATACCCAGGATCTCTCGGCGGCCCTTTTCGTCGGGCACGCCGACCACAATCTCGCGGTCGAACCGGCCCGGACGGCGCAGCGCTTCATCGATTGCGTCGGGCCGATTGGTCGCCGCGATCACCACGATGTTGGAGCTGGTGTGCAGCCCGTCCATCAGCGTCAGCAATTGTGCAACCAGGCGCTTTTCAGCTTCGCCGGGAGTGCCCGAGCGTTTGGGTGCGATGGAATCGATTTCATCGATAAACACGATTGAGGGTGCAGCTTTGGCGGCTTCCTCGAACACTTCGCGCAACCGCCGCTCGCTCTCACCATAGGCGCTGCCCATGATTTCGGGGCCGTTGATGACAAAGAAGCTGGCTTCGCTTTCGTTGGCGACCGCGCGCGCGAGCCGGGTCTTGCCGGTGCCTGGCGGGCCGTGGAGCAACACCCCTTTGGGCGGATCGACGCCAAGCCGGGTGAACAGTTCAGGATAGCGCAGCGGCAGCTCGACCATTTCGCGCAGTTGCTGGATCGTATCGCCCATTCCGCCGACATCGTCATAGTTGACATCGCCGCGCGAACCGCGCGCTTCCTCGAACTCCTCGCGCAGTTCGACCTCGGTGCTCTCGTCGATGTGAACGATGCCCTTGGGCACGGTCGAGACCACCGTCAGGCG
>JANOTT010000165.1:0-61976 GCA_031416535.1 Novosphingobium sp.
CGCGGCGGGCGGCATGCATGTGCGGGTCGATAGCGGGCTTTATGCCGGCTACCGGATCCCGCCCTATTACGATTCAATGATCGCCAAGCTGATCGTCTACGGCCGCACCCGCGAAGGCTGCATCATGCGGCTGCGGCGCGCGCTGGAGGAAATGGTGATCGCCGGGGTCAAAACCTCGATCCCGCTGCATCAGGCCCTGCTGACCGAGCCGGATATCATCAACGGCGATTATTCGATCAAATGGCTGGAGGACTGGCTGGCTAAGCGGGTTGGGTGAGCAACCTACCGGAACAGCCAAGGGGTATTGCGAAATTGGCCGTCGGCGTATTCCTGATTAAAGGGCGGGGACAATTTCATTCCCCTTCGCACAGCGACGCCGTCCACATATGAGCAGACAATCCGATCTTCATTCCCACGAGTAACACTGCGTTGCTTTGTATCCTTTGCAAACCGATCGACCAACTCACTGTAAGCGCTAACCTTTCTCGAGCATATTTCCGATGCAATTGTAGATTCAATACACAATCGCAGAAATTTTGCTTCAAAGCGCGAGAGGTCCTTCGTCATCTTCTCAGTAATTCCAGCGATATAGCCCTCATCTTGCGCTTCGCCTCGCCATCGATGGAGCGCGTAGTAACCATCGTAATCAGTCCATCGATCAGACACTAGCTCTTCATTCGACTTCATGTTGCCTCCGGGGAAAACTGCTTCCGGATTGTAACCACACTCCCTTCCATCTGGCGTGGGTAAGGCGACCAAAAACACATGTCGCGCGGGCAGTTTTGCACGGTATGCTCTCACGAGCTTGGCAATCTCCATATCTTTCTCGAAAATAAACGGTTTCTCTCGTCGTGAGGGCACCGCCGCAATAACCACTGCAATCAGCAGCGGCCCGACGAGGGCTCCGACCAGAAACACGGCTCCAACTCTTAGGAATTGGGACATCTCTACTCCAGCGGCACCCCCGGCAACTGCTTCGCCGTCCGGATCGTCAAACTCGTCTTCACGCTCGCCACATTGGGTGCAGGCGTGAGCTTAGACGTCAAAAACTCCTGGAAGCTCTGCAAATCCTTGCTGACGACCTTAAGGATGAAATCGATCTCGCCGTTGAGCATGTGGCATTCGCGCACCTCGGGGAGGTCGCGCATCGCGTCTTCGAACTGGCGCAACGCCTCTTCGGCCTGGCTTTTCAAGGACACCATCGCAAACACGGTGATCGCAAAGCCCAGCTTCGACGAATCCAGATCGGCGTGATAACCGCGGATTACGCCCAGTTCTTCGAGCGCACGGACCCGGCGCAGGCACGGCGGCGCGGTCAATCCGACCCGGCTAGCCAGCTCGACATTGGTCACCCGTCCCTCATCCTGCAATTCTGCCAGCAAGCGGCGGTCGATCGAATCGAGATTGGCCATTGATCCCCTTTCCGCGCCGTGCAGCGCGACGTCATGCGCGCATTTGGCAATAAAAGCGCCAAGGGATAGCCCCTTGGCCTAATTTTATTGTTTATGGCCGCAACTGTCCCGCTTTGCAACGCACCTTTCGCTGCTGGTTTGGATTGGGGACAAGTCTGCTAGGCCGCCTCGCGCGCACCCCGCGCATGGGCTTATGAACCGGCATGCACTTCGATGATCGCCTCGCCACCGTGCTGCGCACCCGCGCTAACGGACCCGGCTTGCAGCGCATCCAGTACCGCCAGTTGCTCGATCTGCTGGGCACCTCGCCCGCCGAAGCACGCGGCGAGCAGCTCGATGCCGGCTATGACCGCCTGGCCAAGATCGGTGCGGCCATCACGCCGCCCGAACGCATGGCGATGCTGCGCGATCTGGCGCTGCGGCTGCGCTCGCCGCGGCTGGTCGCCGCGCTCAGCGCCGGTGAACCGCAAGTGGCAGCAACGGCGCTGCAACGCGCACAGCTGAGCCGCGAGCAGTGGCTTGACCTGATCCCTGCGCTGCCCCCCGCCGCGCGTCCGGCGCTGCGCCAGCGCGGCGATTTGCCGCATGAGGTCGGCGCCTTGCTGGTCCGGCTGGGGATCAACGATCGCGGCTTGCCGGGGGCGGCTGTGGCCACCGCGGCAACTGCGGCGCAAAGCAAGCCGGGGCCAGGCGGCACGCCTTCGGCCAATGACGACGACGTGATGATCCCGCCTGGTGCGGCCGCGCGCGATGACGGGATCGGCGCAATTGTGCGCCGGATCGAAGCTTACCGCCGCGCCAAGCAAGTGGTCGAGCATCAGCCGGGCACCGATTCGCCGCGACTGCCGCTGGGCGAAGATCATGTGCTGAGCGTGTCCGATACCGTCCGCGCCGCCGACTTTGCCAGCGATGCCCAGCTGCGCATCGTGTGGTGCGACGCCGGGGTCGCGCCGATGCTTACGGGCATGCGGCTGAACCGCACGCCAGCGATCGGCCAAATCCTCCGCCAGCGCCAGCCGCTACGCGCGCAGCGCCTTGAACTGGACGGCGCGCCGGCAATTGCTGGGGACTGGCAAATCGATGCCGCCCCGTGGTTCGATCCGCTGACCGGGCAGTTTCTGGGCTATCGCGGCCGCTTGCGCCGCCCGGCCGCTGCAGCCCCGCTGGCAGCGGCCAACCCGCCGGTTACTGACAGCGCGGCCGACCGCATCCGCCAGATGCTGCACGAATTGCGCACCCCGGTGAACGCGATCCAGGGCTTTGCCGAGGTGATCCAGCAGCAGCTGTTCGGCCCCACCCCGCACGAATACCGCGCATTGGCGGCCGGGATTGCCGGTGATGCCGCACGCATGCTGTCCGCCTTCGAGGAACTGGAGCGGCTGGCCCGGCTCGAAAGCGGGGCGATGGACCTCGATCCGGGCGAGACCGACCTGGCCAGCCTGATCGCTGCCACCGTGGCGCAGCTGGGCGCGCATACCACCAGCCGCGGGAGCGGCTTTGCGGTCAAGCTGGACGATGGCGTACTGCTGATCGGACTGGCGCGGCTGGAGCTCGAGCGGATTGTCTGGCGGCTGCTGGCCACGCTGGCCGGAACCAGCGCCCCGGGCGAGCAGCTTAAACTGCGGCTGCGGGCCAAGGACGGCCTGGTGCGGCTCGACCTGGCGCTGCCCGCCACGCTGGCCGCCAAGGTCGACGCTGCGCTGTTTGAAACCGGCGCAGGCGCGGTGCCGCAAGTGATCGCCGCCGGGGTATTCGGGGTTGGCTTCGCCCTGCGCCTGGCGCGCGCCGAAGCGCGCGCGGCCGGGGGCGAATTGCTCCGCAAAGGCGATCGCCTGCGGTTGACCCTACCGGGCTTGACCCTTGCCCCCCCGGGCCATACCGAGAGCGCGGGTGCAAATTCGGTCGGGGCAAGCTGACCGGTTACAGGGGTGTTTGAGTTTGGCCGCCACGCGGATCACCGACCTGCCCAAATCACCCGATTTCGTGCGCTTCAAGCCGCAGTTCGGGCAACGCTTTGTGCTGACCATCGACACCGAAGAGGAATTCGACTGGACCAGGCCGCTCGCGCGCGCGGAGCACACCGTGCTGACCGTGGCGCGGCTCGCCAAGTTTCAGGAATTTTGCGAGGGTCAGGGCGTGATCCCGGTCTATCTGGTCGATTATCCGATCGCGACTTCGTCCGCTGCGGTTGAAATCCTGCGCCCGGCGATCGCCGCCGGCAAGGCCGAGGTCGGGGTCCAGCTGCACCCCTGGGTCAGCCCGCCGCACGACGAAGAGGTGAATGAGCGTAACAGCTTTGCCGGCAATCTGCCGCCCGCGCTGGAGCAGGCCAAATTCCGCAATCTGCGCGATGTCATTGCCAAAAATTTCGGGACTGCCCCGCTGATCTACCGCGCGGGACGCTATGGCGCCGGGCCCAACACCGCTGAAATCCTGTCAAGCGGCGGAATCGCCATCGACAGCTCGGTGCGCGCGTGTTTCGATTATTCGTCGCAAGGCGGCCCCAATTTCCGCGGATTTCCAGTCCGCCCCTATTGGCTCGATCGCAGCAAAGGCTTGATGGAGTTGCCGCTGACCACGGTTTATTGGGGTTTGCTGCACCAGATCGGGGCCTGGCTTTACCCGCAAATGTGGCGCGTGCCGCGGCTGCGCGGGCTGCTCGCGCGGGTCGGTCTGCTTGAGCGAATCCCGCTCACCCCCGAAGGCGTGACCGTCGAAGAAGCGGTGCGCGGGATCGATATTGCGATCGATCAGGCACTGCCGGTGCTGGTGCTGTCATTCCACAGCCCCTCGCTCGCGCCGGGCTACACTCCTTATGTGCGCAGCGAGGATGATCTTGATGCGCTGTACGACTGGTGGCGGCAGGTATTCGCTTATCTGCGCCAGCGCGATGTGGCCCCGACTTCAATTGGTGAGCTGATCGATGCAGCAGAGCTTGCCTAACCGCGCGAGCCAAGCTAACGACCCGCCGTCGGCTCGCCGGATGGGCCTGTAGCTCAGTTGGTTAGAGCCGGCCGCTCATAACGGCTTGGTCGCGGGTTCGAGTCCTGCCGGGCCCACCACGGCGAATGATAGATACCCCAGGTCGGGGAGTGGCGCAGCCTGGTAGCGCATCTGGTTTGGGACCAGAGGGTCGCAGGTTCGAATCCTGTCTCCCCGACCAATTATATCGGTGACTAATAAGTCGCTGAATTTATCGGTAAATAGACCTTTTCGACCTCTGCAGGAACTGCGTAGATTTTTTCAACAGAGTTCGGATACTGTCCGTTAGTGTCGGCGGGCGTCACTCTATTTTTTAGACAACCTCATGGTTAATCAGCCGACATCAAATGAGTGCACATGAGTGTGCACAATTTTGCTTCTCGGCTAGAGTTTTCGTAGGATGTATTGGGTCCCGCAACCTTTATCCGGTTGCGATTAGAGTCGCGACATCATTGTTCCGCATGAGCGCCGGGTCAGCAATGACCTGTGCAGTGGAGCCCGTAGGGCGTCGCGAAACAGGCCATTGTTTATTCAGTTCAGCGGCGAACGCCGCCGGGCTAAACCGAACTATCTCACGACACAAATCCGCCGGGTCACTAGCCCTTCGATCGGAAGGTAATGTTCGCGTAAGATAGCGGCCCGCTGCAAACCGAACATGTAGGCAAGAGCTCCAGCCTGTGCCCACAAGCTTCGTGCCTCAGGATGAGCGGAGGCCCTTTGCGATCTGCATACCAGACATCGCCCCACTGCAGCAACGCGAGCAGAACCGGGTACAGGTCGCGCCCTTTTTCGGTCAGTCTATACTCGAACCGGTCCTGATGCTTCGAGTAGGGACGAGCCAAGATGATTCCTTGTGCCTTCAATCGTTCGAGCCTGTCCGCAAGAATATTGCTGGACATCAATGTATCGCGCTGGATTTCATCAAAGCGCGTTATACGGGTAAAGCAAGCACGGACGACCAGCGTTGCCCAGCGGTCTCCAAAAAGCTCGATAACCGAATCGACCATCGTGCGGTTTCCGCGTTTTGTTGTCGCCGCTGCGGTTTGCTTCCGTCGCCTGCCATAAATGGGTGTGATCTGGCTCAATCCCGGGCCTGGCTCCCAGCTGACTTGCCGCGGATCAATTTCTACCGCGCAATGATTGCACTTTGCGTTCGGCACCATGGGTTTACCGCAATCGCGATGAACCAGCTCCACTGCAAAGCTGCGGGCGTCAGATTCCCAGCGGTGTTGCCATCTCAGGATCATCAATGCCACGGGGAACAGGCCACGGCCCTTTTCGGTCAGGCGATAGCCCGCCCGACGTGCGGGAAGCTTGTCGAGCACATTGGCTTCGACAAGCTTCCCGAGCCTGGTACTGATTACGGATCGAGAGATACCAGTCTCGACGACAAATTCATCAAACTTGTGCCTGCCGAGAAACGCCTGTTCAAGGATAAGCAGGACAGGGACGTCGCCAACCACCTCCAGCGCACGCCAGATTGAACAGGCCCTGATCGTCTCGTGCTTCATTTCGTCTGCAACAATCTTTCCGCAATGGCCTGATAAGCGGGAAGCGAAATGTCGTCGAATGCGGCATTTCCAGCCCGTGGGTTGGAGGCAAATCGGACGATTACCATCTCCGCTTTCGGATCGATATAGATGGTTTGTCCGTGTATGCCCCGAGCGGAAAAGGCACCATGATCATTATGCGAGATCCACCATTGGCTCTTGTAGCTCCATCCCGGCAAGGTCTTGTAACCTGCCTTGGCGAAATTGCTTGGGCTGGCCCCTTGCCGGATATGGGCGACCACAGCAGCCGGTACGATCTGCTTGCCATTAAAACGGCCATTCAGGCGCATCATTTCGCCAAAGCGTGCCATATCGCGCAGCGTCAGATTCAGCCCGCCGGCAGCTACCGGATACCCTGCCGAATCGAGCACGATGTCGCCGTCATGCTCCGCCCCCAATTTTGACCAAATCAACGCGCTCAGCACCTCGTCCGGACGTTGGCCGGTTGCGCGGCCGATGATCCAGCCGAGCACTTCGCTGTTGACCGATTTATAGGCGAAACTCTGTCCATGGTCGCCCTTCTTGGCGACGGTAGGCAGATAATCGTACATCGCGCGCGGTCCTGCGTAGCCGGACGGAGCCGCCGCCAAGCCGGCAGCAATTGCAAATTTGGCGATGTCGGCGTTGGGATCTGTATAGTCTTCGGAATATGCAAGATCCGTCGTCATATCAAGGACCTGCCGGACGGTTGCATCAGCAAAACCGCTTCCGGCCAGTTCTGGTACGTAGCGCACAACCAGCGCCGTTTCGTCGATCTTCCCCTCTGCGATCAGCATTTCGGTAAGGGTGCCGAAATAGGACTTCGTAACCGAAAAGAGGATGTGCGGCCGATCGGGGGTCATCACCCCCAAATAGCGTTCATAGACGATTGTGCCTTTGTGGAGGACTAGGACAGCATCGCCATAAACCGCTTCAAAAGCCTGCGCCCAGCTCAGTCGATCTTGCCGACCTAGCGGAGTGAAGGCTACGGCATCCAGATCGGACCGCAGCGCACGTGGCAAACGAGCGACCGGGCCTTGTCCCCGTGAAACGCGCGCGGTGGGAACAAGCTCACGCATATGGGCAAAGGACCATCGCGTCCTGGGGAATTGATAAAAGCTACCGTCCCGGAACTCGATGCGCTCTTCTGGCAAAGGCGGGCTGCCCTGCATCCAGCCCATTTTGACCGGATCAGATACGGAAGGGCTTGCCGGGGCCTGTTGTGCCTGCACCGAAGTGCAGGCAAGCAACAGAGCCGAGGCAAGAAGTGCCTTTCCACCAATCCCCATTGGTCAGAACTTCATGTCAAACGAGAGCGCGATGTTGCGAGGACGGTCATAAATGGCCGAATAGGCCACCCCATTCCTGGCAGTAAACGTTGTCGCCAGCGGAAGTGCCCCAGCAGTCTGCATGATCCGTTCATCGGTGAGGTTGCGCCCAATCAGCGAAATTGACCAGTTATCATCGACATGGCCCAGCGAAATGCGCGCGCCCATTTTCACATAGCCGGCCTGCGTTGTGCGCGGATCGAGATTGGCCGCTGCAATATAGCTGGTTGAAAAGTCGGCGTTCAGGTTGATGCCAAGCTTCAGGTTCCCCCCAACCTCATGGCTGAAATCGCCATTGAGGTTGCCCGACCATTTGGGGGTCAATGCGTTGCGCCGACCGGTATAGCTGCAGAATGTTCCTGAAGTCGGCACCTGCTGGAAGAAACACTGACCGAGTGGGAAATTGGTGAATTCAAAATCCAGATAGGCAATGGCGCCGCTCAAGGTGAAATGATCGTCGACAGCCCAGCGCATATCGGCTTCAACGCCTTGGGTCGTCGCACCCGAAGCGTTGCGGACATTGAAGCTCAGCTGGCCGTCGAAAACGTTGGTCTGCAAATCCCGGTAAGTGGTGTGATAGACCGAGACATTCACGGCAAGGCTGCGCGTTTTGTATTTGAAACCGGCTTCGATATTGTCGGCCTGCTCGTCTCCGAACAGGAATGCGCCTGGCGTGGCGACAGTCGTTGACGTTGGCAGCGAATTTCCGCGAATATCAAAACCGCCAGCTTTTGATCCGCGCGCGAACGACGCATAGAACATCAGGTCATCGGAAATATCATATTGGATGTTCGCCATCGGGTTGAACGAATCTTCGCTCAACTTGCCCGAAATGCTGTGCGCTTCGATGTTGAGCACCCGGAAGGTGCCCACAACCGCGGCCTGACTGATCGCTGCACCCGTTGGTGGGGCCAGGCTGAGCGGGCCGCGATTGATGGAGAGCGCGCGGTTGCCACTTTTGGTTTCGTGGTTGAAGCGGGCACCAACGGTGATGCGCAAGGCATCCGTTAAGGAAACCTCGCCCTGCGCAAAGACCGAGATCAGGTCAGATTTTTGCGAATAAACGCGATCATTGGTGGTATCGCCAAGCGGCCGAAAGCCCGTGTTGAGGAAGAAAGGATTGAACCGCACCTGATCGGTCGCATCAAGACTGGTGTGCTGAAAATAGGCACCGGCAATATAATTGAACGTTTGGTTGCCGGGCGAAGCGACCCGCAGTTCCTGTGAGAACTGGCGGTACTTTTCTGATTGCAAAGTGCCATCAAGCAAGACTGGATTGACGAAATCAACGTCAATCGTCTCGTTCACTTTGTAGTCGAGAAAGCCAGTGACCGCTGTCAGCGTATGATCGCCAAGTTCGAGATTGGCGTTCAGCACCGTGTTGAAAATCTTGTTCCGGCTCAAATATCCGCCGTCAGCCCGGACATAATCTTCATTCGTTTCGACAAACAGTGGACCGGCAAAAACTGCGCTGTAGATGCCCACCGGGCCAAATGCCTCACGCGGCTGACCCTCGGTTTTGAAGTCCGCATATTCCATTTTGATGTCGGCGGAGAAGGGACCATCGCCTTTGAATTCCAGAATGCCGCGCACAAAGGTCTCGCGCACTTTGGGTTCGTTGCGATTTTGGCGGGTGTTGAAGAAATAGCCGTCCATATCGCGGTAATAGCCAACCACGCGTGCGCCGACTGTCTCGGATATCGGCCCGGAAAGCACTGCCGTAATGCGCTTTTCCTTGTGTTCGAATTCGTAGCTCGCACTGACCGAACCTTCGAAACTTTCTGACGGCCGACGGCTGACGATATTGACTGCGCCGGCGATCGCATTCTTGCCGAACAGTGTGGGTTGCGGGCCGCGCAGGACCTCGATCCGCTGCAGATCGACCAGAGGCATGCGGCTCAGCTGATCGCGTCCGTAATAGACGCCATCGACAAACATCGCGACTGACTGTTCGAATCCCTTATTATCGCCCGAAGCGATGCCGCGGATCGCGATGCGGTTGGCAATCGCGGTTTGCGTGATCTTGAAATTCGGAATCGATGATGAGACCGCTTCAAGGTTGGTCTGACCATAAGCTTCGATCTGTTTGCCAGATACCGCCGAAATCGAAATCGGAACGTCGGACAGGCCTTCAGCGCGCTTTTGGGCGGTGACCACAATCTCTTCTAGGCCGCCTTGCTGCTCCTCCGCCGCAGCTTGCGCCCACACGGCGCTTGGTGTGATCAATGCCGTTGTCGCGAGCATCATAAGAACATTTTTCATCGTGATTCCTCCCTCTCGATACCGACGCGCTGTTGTTGGCGATGCTCTCGCGAGCGCCGCCCGCGCATCTGACGAAAGTTTCACTATACAAGTGGGTTTCGTTATGCAAGTTTGATTAGTGCCGAGGGAAAGAAGCTGATTCACGATGCCTTTGCCAGTACTATTGCAACGCAACATGACCCTTCCGGCCATCGGTGCGCCGATGTTTCTGATTTCAGGGCCGGATATGGTGATTGCACAAGCCAGGGCCGGGATGATCGGCAGTTTTCCTACACCCAATGCCCGGACTCCAGACATCCTGGATGAGTGGATGCGGCAAATTTCCGATGCTCTGGATAGTGATCCAGCCGCAGCAAGCTGGGCCGCCAATCTGGTGGTCCACCCTTCCAACAACAGACTTCCAGCCGACCTTGACTGCGTCCTTCGCCACAAGCCGCCGCTGGTTATCACTGCGCTAGGCAGCCCTGCTCGGATTGTCGAAGCGATCCATAGTTATGGCGGGCTGGTTTTCGCCGACGTTAATTCGGTGGGCTTTGCGCGGAAAGCCGCTGCGGCTGGCGTGGATGGCCTGGTGCTCGTGGCTTCGGGGGCTGGCGGGCACACCGGGCAGACAGCCGGCTTTGCCTTTGTTGAGGAAGTCCGCCAGTTTTGGGATGGCCCCATCGTTCTTGGCGGCGCGATTTCAACGGGCCACGCAATCCGTGCCGCAGAAGTGCTAGGCGCAGACTTTGCCTATGTGGGAACCGCGTTGATTGCCTGCACAGAAAGTATGGCTGACCAAGGCTATAAGGATATGGTTGTGGCGGCGGGTGCCGAAGATATCGTCTCGTCAAAAGGCATTACCGGCGTCACCGCCAACTGGCTGCGGCCAAGCCTTGTTGCGGCAGGTTACGATCCGGCCAATATGCCTGAGGACAAAAAGCCAAATTTCGAGAATGCGCAAGATGATGCCAAGGCGTGGAAAAATGTTTGGGCCGCAGGTCAGGGGGTCGGCGCAGTAAAATCGGTTGAGCCGATGGCACAAATTGTCGCGCGACTAAAGCGGGAATACGACGCGGCCTGTTTGTTGCCGCGCTTTGATGCAAGAGGAGCCAAGCCATGACCATTGAACTTGTCGGAAAAGTCAGATCGACTCTTAAAACCACCGACCACCCTTATATGCAGGGCGCGTGGCGGCCAACGTTCAACGAATGGAACGCTATCTTCGACAATGGCGACGCCGAGGTGATCGGAACCATTCCTGACGATATTGACGGCGTCTATGTCCGCACAGGCGAAGTGCCAGTGCACGAGCCGATCGGTCGCTATCACCCATTTGACGGAGATGGTTTCATCCATTCGATCAGTTTCAAGGACGGTCGCGCAAGCTATCGCAGCCGCTTTGTGCGCACCAAGGGTTTTCAGGCTGAACAAGAAGCCGGGCAGGCACTGTGGGCCGGACTGATGGAACCGCCACATAAATCCACCCGGCCCGGCTGGGGCGCGCAGGAGTGGCTGAAGGACAGTTCATCCACGGACGTTGTTGTCCATGCGGGCAAAATCCTTTCGACCTTTTACCAATGCGGCGAAGGTTATCGGCTCGACCCGTTCACCCTCGAACAGTTTGGAACCGAAGGCTGGGTTCCGCTCGACGGCGTTTCTGCGCATACAAAAGTCGATGAGGCCACCGGCGAGCTGATGTTCTTCAATTATTCAAAGCACGCGCCGTTCATGCATTACGGTGTGGTCGGACCGGACAACAAGCTGAAGCATTATATCCCCGTCCCACTCGCCGGGCCGCGCCTGCCGCACGATATGGCCTTCACGAAAAACTACGCCATCGTCAACGATATGCCGCTTTACTGGAATCCGGAACTGCTCGAACGCAACCTGCATGTCGTGCAATTTCATCCGGACCAGAAAACGCGGTTTGGCATTATTCCGCGCCTGGGCCAGCCCGAGGATATCCGCTGGTTCGAGGCTGATCCGACCTATACGCTCCATTGGTTGAACGCTTGGGAAGAGGGCGACGAGATCATTCTCGACGGTTATTATCAGGAAGAGCCGCAGCCCAAATCACACCCAGATGCCCCTGATGGGCTGGAGCGGATGATGGCCTATCTCTCGCAGGGGTTGATGAAGCCCAAGCTGCACCGCTGGCGCTTCAACCTGAAGACAGGAACGACTGTCGAGGAACGTCTCGATGACCGCATCCTCGAATTCGGTATGATCAACCAGAAATATGCCGGGCGCAAATATCGCTACGCCTATTCAGCCGTGCCAGAGCCATATTGGTTTCTGTTCACAGGGTTGGTAAAGCATGATCTCGAAACCGGCGAGAGCGAAGAGATCAACTTTGGCCCCGGTCGCTATGGCAGCGAAAGTCCCTTTGCACCGCGCATCAATGCCAAGGATGAAGACGACGGCTATCTGGTTTCGTTCATTGCCGATGTCGAGAATGATCGGTCCGAATGCGTTCTGATCGACGCGAAGAACTTTGCGGCAGGCCCGGTCTGCCGGATCATTCTTCCTGAACGCTTCTGTTCCGGCACACATTCGGTTTGGGCCAACGGCGATGATATCGGCATGGGGCCGAATAACGTGTTGGCGGCCTGATATGATTGTTGCCAGCGAGGAGAAGCGGCGACGCTTCCGTGAACAGGGCTGGTGGGGCAACAAAACGCTGGCCGATCTGTTTCACGCAAATGCTGCGACCTATCCGGAAAGGGTCGCCCTTATCGATGCGCCCAACCGCGCGGACTTTGCCTTTGGCGCGCCGCAGCGGCTGACTTATGCCGAAATGCACGCTGAGGTGGATCGCCTTGCAGGCGCGCTGGTGGCAGAAGGGATTGGCAAGGATGATGTGATCGTCATCCAGCTGCCCAATATCAGCGAGTTCGTGTCGCTTTATTTCGCGGCGGCCAGCATCGGTGCCATCGTCAGCCCGGTGGCGGTGCAATATCGCAGTCATGAGTTGGCCACGATGTTCGATATCGTAAAGCCAAAGGCGTTCATTTGCGGAACGCAGGCGAAGGGCAGCGACCATATTGGCGTAGCGCAACCTTTGCTGGGCGAGGCCATCCGGTTGATGACATTTGGCCCTGATGCGCCTGCCGATGCGCTCGACCTCTCATCCGCCCCTGGCAATTGCGACGTGCTTTCAAAGCATCGTGCGGCCAATCTGGTTGACGCGGATGATGTGTTCACCATCTGCTGGACTTCGGGCACCACGGGCATACCCAAGGGCGTGCCGCGCAGTCATAATCACTGGGTGGGGATTGCGCCGGGCACCTATGTCACAGCGCGATTGCAGGATGGCGATGTGATGCTCAACCCCTTCCCGCTGATCAATATGGCATCGATTGGCGGGATCACGATGAGCTGGCTGCGTGTTTGCGGCACGATGGTTTTGCACCACCCTTTTGATCCGCAAATTTATCTGGGCCAGATCGCAAGCGAACGCCCCGGTTTCACCATTGCGCCGCCGGCCATCCTCAACATGCTGCTGCAAAATGAGGCGCTGCTGGCGAAAGCCGATCTGTCCAGTCTGCGCACCATTGGTTCGGGTTCTGCGCCGCTGGCTCCGGCCATGGTTCAGGGTTTTCAGGAGCGGCTGGGCCTGCCCGTGCTCAACGTGTTCGGATCGAACGAGGGCATGACGCTGATCACGGGGCCCGACGATGTACCTGATCCGGTCGAGCGGGCGAGTTACTTCCCCAATGGCCTGATCATCACGCCCTGGTTTGGCAACACACCGCAACGCATTATGGATTCGCGCCTTGTGCCGCCAGCGGGTGGAGAGGCGATTACCGAACCCAGCGTGCCTGGCGAGCTCCAGATTCAAGGCCCGGCGGTGTTCGAAGGCTATTGGCACGCGCCGGAACAGACCGCAGCCGCCTTTACCGACGACGGCTGGTTCAAAACCGGTGACTTGTTCCAGATCGAGGCGGACGGGCGTTTTTTGCGCTTTGTGGGGCGCTGCAAGGATTTGATCATCCGGGGCGGCATGAACATTTCGCCTGAAGAGATTGATCAATTGCTCGGCGGCCATCCTATGCTCGCTGAGGCTTGTGTGTTTGCCCTGCCTGACCCGGTGATGGGAGAGCGCGTTGGCGTCGCAGTGGTCCCGCGCGAGGGGCAGGACATTACCCTTGATCATGTGACTTCCTATTTGCGCGAGCAGGATCTGGCAATTTTCAAGCTGCCCGAACGCCTGTTCAAATTTGAAAGCCTGCCACGCAACGTGACCAACAAGGTGATGCGAAACGAAGTGCGCGACATCGCGTTGAAAATGATGGGGATCTGACATGGGCGGAGATGTTTTCATTCTGGGCGGCGCGCAAAGCGATTTCGCGCGCAATCTGGAACGCGAAGGCGGCGGCCTGTTCGAATTGTTTCGCGATGTGGCCGCAGCCGCCTTTGCCGCCACAAGTATCGAACCCAAAGAGGTCGAAACCGCGCACGTCGGCAATTTCGTGGGCGAACTGTTTGGCGGACAAGGGCATCTCGGCGGCTTTTTCGGCCATGTCCATCCTGACCTCGCCGGCATTCCGACCTCGCGTCACGAAGCTGCGTGCGCCTCGGGCAGCATCGCGATCCTTGCTGCCAGCGCAGAGATCGAGGCAGGGCGTTATGGTCTGGCACTGGTGCTGGGCATCGAGCTGATGCGCAATGTGCCGGGCCAGCGTGCGGCCGAATATCTGGGATCCGCCGCCTGGGCCGGGCGTGAAGCACAAGAGGCACGCTACCTTTGGCCCTATATGTTCTCGCAAGTGGCGGACGAATATGGCGAACGGTTCGGGCTCGACCGGGCGCATCTGCGCGCGATTTCCGAAACCAACTTCGCCAATGCAAAACGCAATCCCAATTCGCAGACGCGCGGCTGGAAAACCGATTCTGCTTTCTTTAGCGAAGATGATCAGGCCAATCCGCCCATCGAAGGCAGTTTGCGCAAGTCCGATTGCGGGCAGGTGACCGATGGCGCAGCGGCGATCTTCCTCGCCTCGCGTGACGTGGCCGAAGCCTATGCCAAGCGGCGCGGAATCCCGCTTGACAGCATCCCACGCATCAAGGGCTGGGGCCATTCGACCGCGCCGTTGCTTTATTCGACCAAAGTTAACGGCAGCCGGGGCCAGCCCTATGTCTTCCCGACCGTTCGCAAAGCGATGATGGACGCGCTCGGCCGGGCCGAAATGGCGGATGTTTATGCCTGCGACGGGGTGGAAGTGCATGACTGCTTTTCCATCACCGAATATATGGCCATCGACCATTTCGGAATCACCCCGCCGGGTGAAAGCTGGCGCGCAGTGGAAGATGGGACGATTGCATTGGGCGGAAAACTGCCGGTCAACCCATCGGGCGGGCTGATCGGGCTTGGCCATCCGGTGGGGGCGACAGGTGTGCGTATGGCGCTCGACAGTTGGCGGCAGGTGACTGGCAATGCTGGCGATTATCAGGTTGAAGGAGCCAGAAACTTCGCCACCTTCAACGTCGGCGGCAGCGCGACCACATCGGTCAGTCTCGTGATCGGCGTCTGATAAAATGGAGCACGTCTATCTCTATGATGCTGTGCGCACCCCGCGCGGTAAGGCAAAGGCTGATGGCGGGCTTGCTGACCTAAGCCCGCAGGAATTGGTCCGTCAGCAGGCTGTTGCTTTGGCCGCGCGTTGCGGTGGTGCGGCGGCTGACCCTGACGCATTGCTGATTGGCTGCGTTACCCAATCGGGCGCACAGGGCGCGCATATCGGGCTGGTAGCAAAGCTACATTCGGGCCTTCCTGACCGCACCGCAGCGCACACGATCAACAATTACTGCGCCTCGGGCCTGACCGCGATTGGTCAGGCAGCAGCGATGATTGCGAGCGGACAGGCCAATGCGGTGCTGGCAGGCGGCGTCGAATCCATGAGCCGCGTTCCGTTCATGAGTGATAATGCAGCCTATTATGGCGATACCAGTCTGCCACCGCGCGCGCGCTATGTGCCGCCCGTGCTGGCAGCTGACCGGCTCGCAAATTCCGAAGGCATCAACCGCGCAGAACTCGACGCAGTCGCGCTGACGTCGCAACAAAGGGCCGCATCTGCGGAAGGCGAATCGGTGCTTCAGTCATCCCGCATTCCAACCGGAGGACTTGCAAAAGAAGAGTGCATCCGCCCGTCCACCAGCAGCGAAAGTCTCGGCGCTGCGTCGGCAGCCTTTGGGGCTTTGCAGGATAACTTTGCGCTGGCGCTGGACGGTGCACGCTTTGAGCCGCGCCACACCCTGGCTCATGCGCCACCGATATGCGACGGAGCGGGATTGGCTTTGATTGGTGCAGCCGGGCTTGATGCGGAACCGCGTGCACGCATTCTCACTTATGCCGAAAGCGGCGGCGATCCTGCGGCGTCACTCACAGCAGGCATGGCAGCAATGGAAAAGGCTTTGACGCGCGCCGGACTAACGCTTTGCGATATGGACCGGATCGAGTTCATGGAAGCCTTTGCCGTCACTATGGCCAAATTCATGCGCGATTATTGCCCTGATCCTGAGCGGGTCAATGTCGCGGGCGGCCATCTGGCCAAGGGGCATCCGATGGGTGCCAGCGGGGCGATCCTTGCCTCTACTTTGCTGGACTGCCTCGACGACTGCGACGGACGTCACGGTCTTGTCGTTGTAACCGGCGCGGCCGGCGTCGGGGCCGCGATGATTGTCGAACGGATCGCCTGAGAGAGATGATGACTGAAAGCCTTGCCGAACTGACCCAGCGCCACGCAGCCTTGATCGCCGCCGCCATAAAGGCTGTGGAGACACGAAAGAATTGGAGCCCGTTTCGCGATTCCCCAAGCGGAAAATTCCATGCTCCCGGCAAGCCAGAGGCGGGCAAGGCCGCGTTTGACGCCCAACTGGGCAAGCCATTTGAGCTGGATCAACCGGGTATCATGGCGCGCCGCGGGTCGGAGGTTTCGCCCTTTACCGGCAAGGCGCTGGGTATAGACTATCCGGTCAGCAATCCAGACGCTCTGATTGGGGCGGCAAAGGTGGCGATGCCCGTATGGCGCAAGGTCGATCCCGAGACCCGTATTGCGCTCTGCCTTGAAATGGCGATGCGGATTTGTGACCGCAATTTTGAAATGGCGCACAGCGTGATGCACGTCGCCGGGCAAAGCTATACGCAGGCGTTCAGCGGCAGCGGTCCCAACGCGCTTGATCGCGGGATTGAAGCACTGGCCTATGCTGCCAAAGCAATGCGCGGCGTGGCGCGCTCTGCGCGCTGGGACCGGACTTTCGGCAAAGAAGATGTTTCACTCGACAAGCAATACACGCTGGTCCCGCGCGGGATTGGGCTGGTGATCTGCTGTGCATCCTTTCCCACATGGAATGCCTATCCGGCGATGTTTGCCAGCCTTGCCACCGGCAATCCGGTGATCGTCAAGCCGCATCCAATCGCAATTTTGCCGATGGCGATTGCGGTGCTGGAATGTCGCCGCGTGCTGTTTGACTATGGGTGCGATCCCAACCTGGTGACGCTAGCGGTTGATACGCTGGAGGCTCCAGTGGCGCAGCGCTTCATCGATCATCCCGCCGTGCAGATCATCGATTTTACTGGAAGCCCGCGCTATGGCGGACACCTGGAACGCACGATCACCGGTAAGTTGCTGTTTACCGAGACAGCAGGGATCAACTCGGTCGTGCTCGAAAGCTGCGAAGATCTAAGCGCGACCGCGACCGCAATCGCACGCGCGACCTCGCTCTTTTCCTCGCAAATGTGCACCAGTCCGCAAAATGTCTATGTGCCCGCAAGCGGTATCGCAACGGCCAATGGCCACGCATCGTTCGACGATGTGGCGCATGCGATGGTTGCGGCCATTGATCAGATTGCTCATAATCCGGCCGTCGCCGCGGGCATAATGGGCGCAGTGCAGGCACAGCCCAGTTGCGACCTTGTGTTGAAGCTCGAGGAGCGCGCTGAAGCGCATCCGGCGGCTCAGGTGCTCCGCAGGCCCGTGCCCTATCCGCACCCCGATTTTCCCGCAGCGCGCACGATGACGCCATTGGTTGTGGCGCTTCCAGCAGACAATGCCGCGCTTTACGCCGAGGAGCATTTTGGCCCAGTTCTGTTCATTATCGCTGCCGAAAATGGTGATGCAGCGGTGGCGGAAGCGACTTCCTTGGCAAGAGAGCAAGGGGCGATTTCATCCTATCTTTATTCAACCGATGACGCCTTTGTGGAGCGCTCGATAGACGCCTATACCGAAAGCGGTATGAACCTGTCGATCAACCTGCATGGTGCGATGTGGGCAAATTTTGCCGCCGCATATAGCGATTATCATGTGACGGGACTGAACCCGGCCGGCAATGCCTGTCTTGCTGATCTCGCCTTTGTCGCAGGACGCTTCCGTATCGTCCAGCACCGCCGCCCTGCCCCACCCACGGAGGCCGCCTGTGCCGCATAAGCCGCAAGATTTTATCGGCGCATGGCGGCTTGTCGACTGGCGGATCGAATATAGTGATGGCGGCGTGACTCGCCCTTTTGGCGAAGGAGCGCATGGCTATATTCTCTATTCCGCAGATGGAACGATGACCGCTAGCATTGCCAAGGCGAACCGCGATACTTTCAAGATTGCCAATGCCCGCAATGCCAGCACTGATCAAAAGTCCGCGGCCTTTGACAGCTATTTCCATTATGCTGGACGTTGGCGCATCGAAGGCGAAAAGGTGGTGCATACTGTCACCATGTCGCTCAATCCTGACATGACCAGCACGGACCAACGCCGCCTAGCCGTTTTTGACGGGAATGGCGGGCTCATCCTGTCCGCGACTGAAGCCATTCCGAATGGCCTAGAGCGGCATCACATACTACAATGGCGGAACTCCGGCGCATCGTAGATCCGGGTTCCAGCACGCAGCGGGCGCGTTTCGCACAAGCACCTGCACGCCGTGAGCCAATTAGAAGAACCTTTGGCTTTGCCGATACCATAGGCTTACGTTCGAGTGACTGTATCAGGCGCCGAAACGACAGAAACATCTCTATTTTGATCATTGACCATTGTTGCGTTTGGAGCAATCTGATTGGCGTTAACGAAACGGCTTACTCTGCAGATATTCCTGACCGCAGGGCGCCGTCCACATCGAAGCGGAATTCAGGCCAGCCAGGACGCTGCCAGTTCCAACGCATGATCGATAAGGAACCTTTGTATCAATCACGCAACTGTCACATATTGGTTGATAAAACGAGTGCCAATCAATCAACAAAGGCAGATGATCGCTTCGCGGGTTGCCGATAGAAGCACCTGCATAACGACACTTTAAGTTAGCCAGCGGCGAAGGGGTGCTTGAGGCTCGGCGCACCTTTTTTCTCCGTCAGCTTGGCCCGTGTCACGATCAAGGACGCCAGCGGCGCATCGGTAAACCGCATCAAACACTTGCCTCCTAAGAGTCCGTTTGGAAAATCACGGATGAGCGTTTCTGCGTAGCATACTGCCGCTCCATCAGGCCGCCCGTCCGACGATCTCGCAGGGTGCGAGTGATCTCAGCGATGCCGGAGTCTCCGGTAGAGGCTTATGCCTCGTTCCACCCCACCCCAGACGTCATCCGCAGCAACTGGCGCACGGTGCCCCCTTCGTAAGCGCTGCCCGCAAGGACCGGCACGTAGCGGATCACCGGATCATCAAGACTGGCGATACTGCCGTCGTGCAGCGCGGCGCCGACCAGGGTCGAGGTGACGGATTTCGCCACCGACATCAAGGTCCAGCGGGACGTTGGGGTGTTACCCATTGCATATCGCTCGAGGGCGATGGCCCCATCCTTGAACACCAACAGGCCGGCGGTGCGATTTCGGACCATGTACTGATCGATGGAATAGGTTCCGCCTGCGTGGTCGAAGCTCAGACCCGCAAGCGAGACGTCATGGACCGGAAGCAGCGAGACCTTCGCGCCGCGTGCGATCCGCTGGGTCGCATAGAGCCGATCAATGTTGCGAAACGCCGCGGCGCGAATGCTATTGTCTGATTTGACAACTTTATGGTGAAATCAGACGAACATGAAGTTAGCAATCTACGTTTGCCCCCAGTCGGTGCCCTCCAGCGTCGCGAACTTGGTCGCGGCGTTTCAAAACGCCAACCTAGTCATGGGGCAGCCCACCTTTGAGACGATGCTGGTGTCTGAGCAGCCCGGTCCCTTTGGCGGCGACGGGGTCTTTCTGGCGCCGCAGGCCGACCTCGGCGGCTTGAAGGTCGCAGACCTTGTGATCGTACCGGCGCTTTCGGGAAGCCTGCAACAGGCTCGGACCGACTGCGCCGGGTTCCTGGCGGCCTTACCCTGCTGGTTGTCCGCAAGACCCAAGTCTGATGATCAGCCCGCTATCGCCGCAGCCTGCACCGGAACATTCCTGTTGGCCGCAGCGGGAGTGCTGGAGGGTCGGCGAGCTACCACTCACTGGCTTCTCGCAGCCGACTTCAGGGCGGCGTTCCCCGGCGTCGACGTACGGTTTGACAATTTGGTGCAGACCGACGGCGACCTCATGACCAGCGGGGGCGGAAGCGGCGCAATCAATCTGGCCCTGGCGCTGATCGAACACCACGCCGGCGCGCACGTTGCGCGAATCGTCGCCGCTCACATGATGTTCGACCACCGTCGTGGACCGCAGTCCAACTACTTTCCGCTGACGCCCCCACGGGCCACCGCAGACGAGGTGGTTTCGAGGGCTCAGGACATTATCGCCCAGACACTAAACGAAGGCCTGACCGCGGAACAGTTGGCTCGTCGCCTGAACGTGACCTCTCGGACCTTGCTACGGCGTTTCCGGGGCGCCCTGGGTGTCACGGTTCAGGACTACATCGGGCGTTTGCGAATGGAGCGGGCGCGCGGCGCGCTTGAAGATGGTCATGGCACTGTCGAGAGCGTTTTAAACGGCGTTGGTTATGCGGACCGCGCATCGTTTGGCCGAAGCTTCAAGCGGCACTTTGGTGTCAGTCCAGGCGCTTTCCGCAGTCGCGTTCGCGTGACCGTCGAGCGCCGCTAAAAGTAGACTGCTGCGATTTTGATCACAAGATTACGGACGGCATTCGGGGCGGATTGCGACGGTTGAGAATCATGCCGGCTTCATAAGCGATCGATTTTCTGTTTTCGAGTTTAGCGATCTTCCTCGAGCAACCTGACGCGGCAATGAAATTTGCGGGATGCCACATTGCCGCGCCTGAATATGATCGCGCCGGGCTTCAGATCCTCTTTGTCGGTGATGAATGATTTGCGGCGGCGGCGCGGTTTGTTAATGTCGCCGGCCAAGAGGAGCTTTCATGCGCGCTACCCCCGAGTTCGATTTCGCCCTGCCCGAAAGCGCACTGATGATCCGCGAAGCCGCGGGCCGCTTCGCCGATGACAAGATCGCCCCGCTGGCCGCGAAAATCGATGCCGACGATTGGTTCCCGCGCGACGAGCTGTGGGCAGCGATGGGCGAGCTTGGGCTGCACGGCATCACGGTCGAGGAAGAATGGGGCGGGCTGGGCCTGGGCTATCTCGATCATGTGATCGCGGTTGAAGAAGTGAGCCGCGCCTCGGCTTCGATCGGGCTGTCATACGGCGCGCATTCAAATCTGTGCGTCAACCAGATCCGCCGCTGGGGCACCGACGAGCAGAAGGCCAGATACCTGCCCAAACTGGTTTCGGGCGAGCATGTCGGCAGCCTTGCCATGTCCGAGGCCGGAGCCGGCTCGGACGTGGTTTCGATGAAGCTCAAGGCCGAGGCCGTGCCGAACGGCTGGAAGCTCAATGGCACCAAATTCTGGATTACCAATGCGGCCCATGCCGATACGCTGGTGGTCTATGCCAAGTCATCGCCCGAAGCGGGCTCGCGCGGGATCACCGCGTTCCTGATCGAAAAAGACATGGCCGGGTTTTCGATTGGTCAGAAGATCGACAAAATGGGCATGCGTGGCAGCCCCACGGCCGAACTGGTGTTCGACGATTGTTTTGTGCCCGAGGACAATGTGATGGGTCCGGTTCACGGCGGTGTGGGTGTGCTGATGAGCGGGCTGGATTACGAGCGCGTGGTGCTTTCTGGCATCCAGCTTGGCATCATGCAGGCCTGCCTCGATGTGGTCATCCCGTTCGTGCGCGAGCGTAAACAGTTCGGCAAACCGATCGGCGCGTTCCAGCTGATCCAGGCCAAGGTCGCGGATATGTACGTCGCGCTGCAATCGGCCCGGGCCTACACCTATGCCGTCGCGCGCAGCTGCGATGCGGGACACACGACCCGGTTCGATGCCGCCGGCGTGATCCTGCTGGCGAGCGAAAACGCCTTCCGCGTCGCGGGCGAGGCGATCCAGGCGCTGGGCGGCGCGGGCTATACCAAGGACTGGCCGGTCGAGCGGTTTCTGCGCGATGCCAAACTGCTCGATATCGGCGCGGGCACCAACGAGATCAGGCGGATGCTGATCGGCCGCGAATTGATCGGCGCGGGAACCTAATCTATGCCCGTAGTTGAGGGAGAGGAGCAAAAGCGCTCAAAGCCATCAGTCCGCGCGCGCGCCGATGCCATCAGGCAGTTCGTTTGCAAGAATCTGATCGCGGTGATCGAAGACCCATCCGATATCAAGAACATCGGAACCGTCATTCGCAACGTCAACGCACTAGGCGTTGAGAAGGTTTATGTCGTTGATCGGCGCAAGACGTTGCCAGACGATTGGCAGGAAATGCGCGAGAAACCGTCGCTTTCAAAAACCTCGGTGTCCGCTGTGAAGTGGAGTTTCGTGAAGCGGTTTGACTCCACCGACGACTGCTTCGATCATTTGGAGAGCAAGAACTTCCACTCGGTCGTCACGTCTCCTCATGTCAAAGGTCAGGTGAACATCATCCTCCAAGAAGGCGATTACACCAAGCATGCGAAACTTGCGGTTTGGTTTGGCAATGAAAAGCGAGGGATCAGCGCGCGCGCGATCGAGCGCAGCGATGCGTGCGTGGCGATCCCAATGTTCGGTATGATTGAAAGCTTCAACCTCGGGACATCGTCGGGGATCGTCCGCTATGAAATCACGAAACAGCGCCGGGAATACCAGAGCAAGTACCAAAAACGCGGCCAGCGCGTGCCGAGATTAGTCGCTCTGCCAACTGTCATGGTCCTTGAAGGAAAGGACTCGTGATGATCGGCGCATTGACATTCGCGTGGGCAGCATGAGCGACACCCTCCTCCAGGTTCTCCAATGGTACGGAGCCGGCGCCAGCGTCATCGCCGCCGCGCTGGTCGCGCTCGATCTGGGGCGACGGATCACCGGCTGGGCGTTCGTGCTGTTCGTCACCTCCTCGATCGCGCTGATCGGCTGGGGCTTTGCGCAGCCCGACGCCACCGGGATCGGGGCGCAGAATATCGTAATGCTCGCGATCAACCTGATTGGCGTCTATCAGTATCTCATTCGCAAAAAGGATAGCGCATGAGCGCCCCCGTACTTCCCACCACCCTCAACCCCGACAGCCCCGAGGCACAGGCCCGCGCCGCGCACAACCGCGCGCTGGCGCAGGATCTGCGCGTGCGGGTGGCGCAAGCGGCGCTGGGCGGCAACGAAAAGAGCCGCGAGCGGCATACATCGCGCGGGAAACTGCTGCCCAGAGAGCGCGTCGAACGCCTGCTCGATCCCGGCTCGCCGTTGCTCGAGATCGGTCAGCTGGCGGCGGGCGGGATGTACGAGGACGACATTCCCGGCGCCGGGATCATCACCGCGATCGGGCGGGTTTCGGGCCGCCAGTGCATGATCGTGTGCAACGATGCCACGGTCAAAGGCGGCACATATTACCCGCTGACGGTCAAAAAACACCTGCGCGCACAAGAGATTGCCGAGGCCAACCACCTGCCGTGCATCTATCTGGTCGATAGCGGCGGCGCCAACCTGCCGCACCAGAGCGAAGTCTTCCCCGACCGTGATCACTTCGGGCGGATTTTCTTCAATCAGGCGCAGATGAGCGCCAAGGGCATCCCGCAGATCGCCTGCGTGATGGGCAGCTGCACGGCTGGCGGAGCATACGTCCCGGCGATGAGCGACGAAAGCATCATTGTGCGCGGGCAAGGCACGATCTTTCTGGCGGGGCCGCCGCTGGTCAAGGCCGCGACTGGCGAAGAAATTTCATCCGAGGATCTGGGGGGCGGCGAACTCCACGCGCGCAAATCGGGCGTGGTCGATCATCTGGCGGAAAATGACGAACACGCGCTGACGATCGTGCGCGATATCATCAGCCACCTTGGCCCGCGCCACGAACACGCTCTGCCGCTGAAAGAGCCGCGCCCGCCCAAGTACGACGCCGACGAATTGTACGCGGTGGTGCCCGATGATGTCCGCGCGCCGTATGACGTCCACGAGGTGATCGCGCGGCTGGTCGATGGCAGCGAGTTCCACGAATTCAAGGCGCTGTATGGCAGCACGCTGGTCTGCGGGTTCGCGCATATCTGGGGCATGCCAGTGGCGATTTTGGCCAACAACGGCGTGCTGTTCAGCGAAAGCGCAGTCAAAGGCGCGCACTTCATCGAGCTGGCCTGCCAACGCAAAATTCCGCTGCTGTTCCTGCAGAATATCTCGGGGTTCATGGTCGGCGGGAAATACGAGGCCGAGGGGATCGCCAAGCACGGGGCCAAGCTGGTCACCGCCGTCGCCACCGCCAGCGTGCCCAAATTGACTGTGCTGATCGGCGGCAGCTTCGGTGCAGGCAATTACGGGATGTGCGGGCGGGCATACTCCCCGCGTTTCCTGTTCAGCTGGCCCAACGCGCGGATCAGCGTGATGGGCGGCGAGCAGGCGGCCAGCGTGCTGGCGACCGTCCACCGCGATGCGGAAGGCTGGACCGCTGCGGAGGCGGAAGCGTTCAAAGCCCCGATCCGCGCGAAATACGAAGACGAAGGCAACCCCTACTACGCCACCGCGCGGCTGTGGGACGACGGCGTGATCGACCCGGCGCAGACGCGCGATGTGCTGGGGTTGGCGCTTGCAGCTGCGCTGGAAGCACCGATGGCGGAGCGGCCGGCGTTCGGGGTGTTCCGGATGTGAGGAGGTTTTCAAAGTGAATATTAAGTCGCGCACTGAGCTGGATAGGGAACTCCACGCGGCGGGCCGCCAACATTACGTGTATATATTGCGGCAGCCTGACGGCGAGCCATGCTTCGGAGGCTTGGGCACACCTTTCTATGTCGGCATTGGCCAACGTGGTCGGCTCTTCGAACATGAAAAAGCCGCACGGGAAGGTTCCGAAATCGGCAAGAAGATCGATGCAATTAACGCAATTTGGTCAAAGGGCGGTGAGGTAGTGCGCACCATCGATAGCTTTCACGAAAGGGAGCCTTGGATTCGCGAAGCAGAACTGATCCATGAAATTGGTCGGATCGAAGACGGAACGGGTCCGTTGACAAATCCTCAAACCTACTCAGCAAGCCACGTAGTTGAGGGCGTCGAACTCCGGAAATATGCCGCAGACCAACTTTCTGCCGGAGGCATCCACGCAATTCCAACAAAATTCAAATTGCGAAACACAAGACTAAGAGAAGGACCAATACAACCTCGGTCTGCGATCAGTGTAATGGGAAAGCTATATTTAACCGCAAAGGCCAATCCAGGGGTTACGGGCGAACAGTTAGTTTACTTACTAGCTCAACTTGATTTCAGTGGCAATAAATCTGCATACACTCAGAGTGGTAAGGTGTGTGCATCATGGCTATGTGGATACATCGAAGGCGCATATTTTCGTTCGGATAAGTTGCACCTTCAAGAGTTCGGCGTTTGACTGGTTCAAGTGCGTTAGTTGACGCCAGCGCAGGTCGAAGCGGCGTGCGCCACTTTGACACCGCCATCATCGGCGGCGGCCCCGCTGGACTCACCGCCGCAATCTACCTCGCGCGGTATCGTCGCCGCGTCATCGTGATCGACCGTGGGGGCAGCCGGGCGGCGCTGATTCCGACCAGCCACAACCATGCGGGCTATCCGCAGGGCATTCACGGCGAGGATTTGCTCGCGGCGATGCGGGCGCAGGCCCAGCAGTTTGGCGCCGAGCTGGTTACCGGCGAAATCGAGACGATCGCGGCGGCGGGCGCGCAGTGGCAGCTGCGCGGCGATGGCCTCGACCTGACCGCGCGGACGGTGCTGTTCGCGACCGGGGTGGTCAACCGTTATCCCGACATTCCGCGCGATGTCCACGACGCGGCGCTCGCGGCGGGCACATTGCGCTATTGCCCGGTCTGCGATGCGTTCGAGGCGGCGGATCAGCGGATCGCAGTCATCGGCGCGGAAAGCCACGGGGTGGCCGAAGCGCTGTTCCTGCGGACGTATTCGGACCGGATCACGCTGTTCACGCTGGAGCAGTGCGAGCTGCACGAAAAAGACCGCGCCGATCTGGCCAAGGCCGGGGTCAGCTGGGATCCGCGCCCGGTGGCGTCGTATGATTTTTCGGGCGACGGCGTGCGATTGGGTTTCGCCGATGGCAGCTTCGCCGCCGCCGATACGCTCTATCCCGCGCTTGGGTCCGATCCCAACGACAGCCTGATCAAGCAGCTGGGCCTGCGCACCACCAGCGACGATTGCATCCTGACTGACAGCCATCAGCGGCTCGGGCTTGATGGGCTTTACGCGGCGGGCGACATCGTCTCGGGGCTCGACCAGATCAGCGTCGCGATGGGGCAGGCGGCGGTGGCGGCAACGACGCTGCACAATGATCTGCGCGCGCGCGACGGAAAGGTTCCGGAATGACCGCCCCCAATCAGCCCAATTGCCCCAGCCACCCGCTGACCGGCCTCAAAGTGATCGAACTCGCCCGCATCCTGGCCGGGCCGTGGGCGGGGCAGATCCTAGCCGATCTGGGCGCCGAGGTAATCAAGATCGAAAGCGCGGCCGGCGACGATACCCGCCAGTGGGGTCCGCCGTTCGTAACCTATGCCGATGGCTCGCGTGATGCCGCCTATTTCCACGCCGCCAATCGCGGCAAAAGCTCGGTCGTGATCGATTTCCAGACTCCTGAAGGCCAGGCCGAAGTACGGCGGCTGGTGGCCGATGCCGATGTGCTGATCGAGAATTTCAAGGTTGATACCCTGGCCAAGTACGGCCTCGATTACGCCAGCCTGTCCGCGCTCAACCCGCGCCTCGTCTACTGCTCGATCACCGGGTTCGGGCAGGACGGACCTTATGCCAGCCGTCCCGGGTACGACTTTATCGTTCAGGGGATGAGCGGGATCATGGACCTGACCGGGAACCCGGATGGGCCGCCGCAAAAGATCGGCGTGGCCTTCGCCGATATCATGACCGGGCTTTACGCGGTGATCGCGATTCAGGCGGCGCTGGCGGCGCGGGCCACTTCGGGGCGCGGCGAACATATCGATATGGCGCTGTTCGATGTGATGACCGGGGTGCTGGCCAATCAGGCACAGAACTACCTCGTTTCGGGACAAGTGCCGCGCCGCATGGGCAATACCCATCCCAATATCGCACCGTACGCGGTCTATCCCACCAGCGACGGCTGGTTCATCCTGGCGGTCGGGAATGATGGCCAATTCCGGCGGTTTTGCGAGGCCATGGGGCTGGACGCACTGGCCCGCGACGCGCGCTTCACCGGCAACGCCTTGCGGCTGGAACATCGCGCGGTGCTGGAGGTGCTGATCGGCGAGGCGACCCGGCTGCACCCGCGCGATGAGCTGCTGGTGCTGCTGGAGCGCGCTGGCGTGCCGGCCGGACCGATCAACTCGGTCGGCGATGCCTTTGCCGATCCGCAGATCGTGGCGCGGGCGATGCAGCAACAGTTTGTATCCCCGGATGGCCAAAGCATCGCCGGGGTGCGCACGCCGATCCGGTTCAAGCATATGGCGCTCAAGCTGGGAGCGGCGGCGCCGCGCTTGGGTGCGGATGATTAATCCGGCGGGTCGGCGGCGGGCTCAGGCTTGGCCCCGCTTGGCGGCGCCTGACCGCGCAGGTCGGCCTTTTTCATGAACACCACCAGCGGGGCAGCGGCCAGCGTTAGCCAGGTCATCAGCCAGAAATCGTCGATATAGGCGATCATCGCAGCCTGCCGGTTGACCTCGGCATCGACCAGCCGCAGCGCCGCCTCACCCATCGTCTGAAAGCGGTCAACGGTCGAAAAGTCGAGCACGCCAGTGAACGATGCGGTGACATGCGCGGCCAGATCGGAATGGCTGACCTGCAGATTGTGCGCGAGCAGCGACGTGACGATTGAAATTCCCACCGACGAGCCGAGCGAGCGCGACAGGTTGAGCAGGCTTGACCCGTCGGTGCGCAGCATCGGCGGCAAGGTGGCAAAGGCGCTGGCATTGAGCGGGATGAACACCAGCCCCATCCCGATCCCCTGCACGAACCCCGACATGGCGATGTGATAATAGTCGGTCTGCAGCGACCACGAGGCCATTTCCCACAGCGAAAAGGCCGCAATGCTGAACCCCGCCGCGATCAGGATCCGCGGATCGAAGCCCTTGCGCAGGATGTAACCCGAAAGCTGCATGGTCAGCAGCGTGCCGATCCCGCGCGGCATCATCGCTTCGCCGGTATCAATCACCCCATAGCCGAACAGCCGCTGGAGCATCGGCGGCAGCAAGGCCATGGTGGCGAACATCACCACCCCCATCACCAGGCTGAACCCCAGTGCGAACACAAAGTTGGAATTGGTGAACAGCTGACGATTGAACAACGGTTCGCGCGCGGTGGCAAAGTGGATCACCCCAATCCACACCGCCGACAGCAGCGCAATCATGTAGATCCAGGCCTCAATCGACTGGAACCAGTCGATATGGTTGCCGCGGTCGAGCAACAATTGCAGCGAGGTCAGCGCGAGCGCGATCAGCACAAACCCCAGCCCGTCGAATTTGCGCCGCACCAGTTCGCGCGAGGGCAATGTCGCCGCCAAAATCGCCAGCGAGATAATTCCCAGCGGCACATTGACGTAGAACACCGCGCGCCAGTTCCAGTTCTCGGTCAGGTAGCCACCCAGGATCGGCCCCAGGATCGGCCCCGCCATGATCCCCATCCCCCACACCGCCATCATCTGCGACTGGCGCGAGGGCTTGTTGGTATCGATCATCGCAGCCTGGCTGAGCGGGGCGATGAATGCCCCGGTTGCGCCTTGCAGCGCGCGGAACAGCACCATCTCGGTCACATTCTGCGCCATCCCGCACAGCATCGAAGATAGCACGAAGCCAACCACCGAGGCGAGGAACAGCCGCCGCGAACCCACCCGGTCGGCCAGCCAGCCGGTGATCGGCATCGCCACCGCCACGGCCACGATATAGCTGGTCAAAACCCAGCTGATCTCGTCCGAAGTCGCCCCCAGGCTCGATTGCATATGCGGGATCGCGACATTGGCGATGGTCGTGTCAAGGATCTGGATCAACGAGGCCAGCATGACCCCGATCGCCACCAACAGGGGATTGGCGACCGGCAGCGTCGCCACATCGTCAGCATCGCTCAGCGGGCTCGGGCCGACGCTGGCCGGTGCGCCGCGGCGAGGGTCAGAGGCGGCGGAAGCCATGCGCGCCGCGCCTTAGCGCCGACGCCCGTCAGTGAAGACCGTAACGTGCACCGACAGCCCGGCGATCAACGGCCGCGGGCTTGGCTCATCCAGCTCGATCCGCACCGGCACGCGCTGGGTTACCTTGACCCAGTTGCCGGTGGCGTTCTGCGCCGGGAGCACCGAAAATTCGCTCCCGGTCCCAGCCCCGATCGAAGCGACGTGCGCCTTAAGCACCAGCCCCGGATAGGCATCGAACTTGATCCGGGCTGGCTGGCCAAGCCGCATGTCGGCCAGGTCGGTCTCCTTGAAATTGGCATCGATATAGGCCGAACCATCGGCCACCAGCGTCACCACCGGCAAACCTGAAATCAGCTCCTGTCCCAACTGCAGGCGGCCCGCCTGGCTGACCTGCCCGGAGACCGGAGCGCGCACTTCGGTCCGGGCCAGGCTGAGCTCGACCAGCTGGCGCTGGGCCCGCGCGGCGGCGACTTGTGGATAGACCCCGGGAACCTGCGCTCCGGTCGCCAGCTTGGCGGCGGCTTCGCGCCCCTTGGCCTGCGCCAGCCGCAGCGCGTCCTGGCCGATCGCGACCTGATACTGCGCGGCTTCGTACGCTGCCTTGGTGGTAAAGCCGCGCCGCCACAGCGCTTCTTGCCGCGTGAGGTTGGACCGGGCGAAACCGATCTGTTCTTGCGCTGCCGATACGTCCGCACCCGACAGCGCGCTCGAACTGGCCAATGCAGTCTGACTGGCCTGCGCGGTGGCAATCGCCGCGTCGGCCTGCGCCAGTTGCAACTGGATCGGCTCCGCATCGATCCGGAACAGCAGGTCGCCAGCTTTGACGTGCTGGTTTTCCTTGACCATGACCGCGATGATCTTGCCCCCGACTTGGGCGCTGACCGAGACCTTGTCGAGGTGGACATAGGCGTTGTCGGTCGACACTTCGCCCTGCAGGCTGTGCCAATAGATCACCGCGCCGCTAATCAGCAGCACCGGTAGCGACAGCATCAGCGCGAGCCGGCCCCATTTGCGCTTGGGCGTGGTTGCGCCCGGCGCGATCACGGCCTCGGCTTGCGCCGGTTCGGGCACGACTGCGGCAGGCGCGGGATCGAACCGGGTTTCGCTTTCAGCCATGGGTCACCAGCTTGACATTGGCGCGCGGCGCCAGGTTGGCGCGCAGCCGTTCAAGCGTGGCGATGACCGCCGCTTGCTCGGCACTGCCGATACCGTCGAAGGCTTCGATTTCCAGCTGATCGGCCAGCGGACGCAGCTGCGCCAACAGGTCCGCCGCCTTGATGGTCAGGAACAAGCGCCACGAGCGGCGATCGGCCGGATCGGGGCGACGTTCGACCAGATCGGCTTCCTGCAGCCGGTCCACCATGCGGCACACCGTGATCGGCTCGACATCGAGCAATTCGGCAAGCCCGCCCTGATTGACGCCTTCGTGGCGTTTGAGCACGACCAGCACCTGCCACTGCGCGCGGGTGACCCCGATTGCACGGGCGCGCGCATCGAAGGCGCGGCGCGCAAGCCGGGAAACGTCGGCAACGATCACGAACAGACTTTCTTTCATAACTGTACACTTAATAAGCATAGATATAAAAAGCAATGTACGATTGACCAATGTTCGGGTTGGAGCGTTGGCGGGTTTGATCCGGGGATAGCACGCGGCGCGTGGCTTGCGCGGCGCCGCGTGGTGGCGTGAACATTGCGGATGTTCGCGCGCCTGCCCCGTCCCCTGGCCTTGCTGGTCGCCGCGCTGTTTCTGGCGGCGGCAACGTGGTGCCTGCTGACCCCGCCGGGCAAGGTTTCGAAGGCCGCGCCGGGGCGCTACACCGACATGATGCTATACCGCGACATCGTCTCTGCGATGCAGCGCGGTCAGACTTACTACCAGGCCGCCGTCGCAACCCAGCGCGCGCACAACTATCCCACCCGGCCGTTCGTGACGGTGCGCGAGCCGACGCTGTACTGGTTGGCCGCGCAGCACGGGTGGCGCTGGCTCAACCGCATCGAAATCGGGCTGCTGATCGCCGCTGTGCTGGTGTGGGTGTTCGCGCTGCCGCCGCCGATCAACCTGGCCGAAAAATTAGTCGCGGCAACTTTGATCGGCGTGGCCGGGATCGCCCCGATTGCCACCAGCATCACCCCGATGAGCGAGGCTTGGTGCGGGCTGCTGCTGACCCTTGCGCTGGGACTGGTGCTGTGGCGACGGGCGCCCTGGTGGCTGCCGGTGCTGGTGATCGCGGCGGCGCTGGCGCTGCGCGAACTGGCACTGCCGTTCCTGCTGCTCGCCGCCGCCTTCGCCTGCTGGGAACGGCGCTGGAAAGAGCTGGCGGCGTGGGCGCTGGTCGCGCTGCTGTTCGGGCTGGGCCTGACGCTGCACGCCGCGCAGGTGGCCCAGGTGACGCGGCCGACCGACCTGGCCTCGGTCGGCTGGAGCGGCGGGCTGGGCCTGCGCGGGGTGCTGCTGGCACTGGTCAACACCACGCTGCTGCATCTGCTGCCGCACCGGCTGGCGCTGCTGATCGCGCTGCTACCGGTGCTGGGATGGGGCGCGCTGGACGGGCGCGGCGCGCGGTTTGCCGGGTTGCTGCTGGGCGGTTACGCCCTGATGATTGCGCTGTTTTCACGCTCCGATAATTTCTACTGGGGGTTCCTCATGCTGCCGGCGTGGTTTGCCGGGCTGGCGCTGGTCCCGCGCGGCGTGTGGCAGCTCACCCGCGCGATTATTCGCCCAACTATTGGCTCTGGCCAGCAATCGCCCCCGGTTCATTCGCCACCACCTTGAGCACCGCCGCCCACGCCGCGACATTCTGTTCAAGCTGCGCCGGATCGATCTTGTCGAGCGTATCGCTGGGGGTATGGTGCAGATCGAAATAGCGGGTGCCGTCCTGCCGCAGATCGATCACCGCCAGGTTTTGCGCGGCGATGATCGGCGCGATGTCGGTGCCGCCGCCAGCCTTGGTGCTGCCGGTGACGATCCCCATCGGCGCGAGCGCGGCGCTGACCGCTTGGCCCAGCAGCTTGTTGGTCGCAGCCAGGTTGAAATCGACCCGCCACACCCGGTCCGCCCCGAAGTCGCTCTCCATCGCCAGCGCGTGCGGTTCGCTGGCGTGCGCCTTGGCATAGGCAATCCCGCCGAACCCGCCAAATTCTTCGCTGCCCGCCCACAGTAAACGAATTGTGCGCAGCAGTTTGCCGCTTTGCTGCGCGCGCAAGGCAGCGGCGGCGATGATCGCGCAGCCCGCGCCATCATCAATTGCGCCGGTGCCCAGGTCCCAGCTATCGAGGTGGCAGGCGACCAGAATGGGCGGCAGCGCTGGATCGCGGCCCGGCAGATCGGCGATCACATTGCCCGATGGCACGTTGGCCTGCGGGTAACTTTCGAGCACCAGTTGGATCGTCATCGGCTTGCCGGTTGCGGCGATGCGCGCGATCAGGTCGGCGTCGGGGGCAGAGACTGCTCCGGCCGGAATCGCGCGGCTACCGGCTGGGAAATTGGTCCCCCCGGTATGCGGATCGCGGTTGTGATCGGTCCCGGCCGAGCGGATCACCGCGCCAATCGCGCCTTTGGTCACCGCGACCGCCGGGCCTTGGCGCCGGGCGGTGCCATAGGCGCCATAGCCCGAGCCATCCTGGTTGGGCAGCATCTGGTTGTCGATGAATGCGATCTGGCCCGTGAGCGAACCCTCCGGCGCCGCCTTGAGCGCATCGAGCGAGGCGAAATAGACCAGCGGCGCGGTCAGCCCGCCCTTGGCCGTGGGCACCGAATTGCCCAGCGCGGTGATGTGCAGATTGTGCGGATAAGGCCCGGTCAGCCGCGCGCTTTCGGCGCCGCGCACGAACCCGGTAATGGTGAACGGTTCGATGTGGACGTTCTTGAAACCGAGCTTGGTTAGCCGCGCCACCGCCCACTCGCGCGCCGCCGCCTCACGCGGGGAGCCGCCCAGCCGCGCGCCGATCTGGGTGGTCAGGTCGGCGACGATATCCCACGCGGTGCCGCTGCCTTGCGGCGGGGCGGCGGAAGCGGCGCTGGCGAAAACAAGGGCGGAGAGCGCGGCAGCGCGGAGCAGGTTGGTCATCCGGCGGGCTTGTAAGCCGTGCGCCGGCAATGGCAATCGCCCTGCACCCGTCAGGCGGCGCTTTGGCTTGGGATCATGCCTTTCCACCCGACAAATTGCGCGCGCCCGCCCAGCACCAGCCGGTTAAAGCCCAGTGCAACCAGGATCGAAGTGATCAGCGTGATCAGCATCAGATCGATATAGTGCAGCGCTGCCAGCGGTCCGGGCAACGTGATCAGGTTGAGCGAGCCGTAGAATGCCACTCCCCACACCACGCCGGCCACGGCCGCCCATGCGCCGACCCCGCGAAACAGCAGCGCGACGATGAACGCCGAAAGGATCGGCATCGAGGCGAGCCCGTTGAGCATCTGCAGCAGGTTGATGATGCTGGTGGCGTTTTCGAACACCGGGACCAGCAGGATCGCGGCCACGGTCAGCAGCGACGAAACGATCGCCGACAGCCGCCAGTGATCCTTGACCGGAGCGATGAACTTCGCGTGGAAATCAACCGCATACAGCGCCACCGTGCCATTGAGGATCGCGGCGGTATGCGCGATCACCGCCGCCGCCATCATCGCCGCAAACGCCCCGGTCAGCCAGTGCGGCAGGACCGCGGCGACCACCCGGCCATACGCCGCATCGTTGACATCGCCGAACAACTTGTAGCCCACCACGCCGGGGATTACGACAATCGCCGGGATGATCAGGATCCGCACTGCGGCCGCAGCAAACACGCCCTTCTGGGCCTCTTTCACGGTCGGCGCGGTCATCGCTTTCTGGGTGATCGGCTGGTTGGTCGACCAATAGAAAATCTGGATGAAAACCATCCCGGTGAACAGCGTGTGGAACGGAATCGGCGAAGCATTGTCCCCGATCATGGTCAGCCGCTCGGCCGGAATTCCCGAGAAATCCCATCCGATTGCGTTGAGCGCCAAGACCACCACCAGCACCGCAATGCTCAGCACCCCGATGCCCGAATAGGTGTCCATCACCGCCACCGCGCGCAAGCCCCCGGTGACGGTGTACAGCGCCGCCGCGATCCCCATCGGCGCGGCGAAATACCACAGCGGCCAGTCGACTGCGAACATCGTCTTGAGGAACAACGAGCCCGAATAGAGCGCGGCCGGCATATAGACAGTGATCGCGCCGATAAAGAACAGCGCCCCGATCAGCGTGCGGATCGAGCCCCCGCCATAGCGCTGCTCGAGCAGCTCGGTGACCGTGGTGCAGCCGGTCTTGTAGTAGACCGGCACCATCACATAGGCGAGGAACATCAGCCCGCAAAACCCTGCCAGCTCCCACCACGCCAGCAGCAGCATCTGGTTGCCGTTCATCCCGACCAGTTGCTCGGTCGACAGATTGGTCAGCGTGATCGAGCCCGCGACAAACAGCCACTTGAGCCCGCCGCCTGCCAGGTACACGTCTTTGGCAGAGCCATCGTGGGATGGACGGCCAAGCAGCGCGCCGCCGCGCGTGGTGGTGCGATAGGTGATGAAGGCAATGAACAGCAGCAACGCCGCGCCAATGGCCAACTGCCCGCCAAGGCTGCTCAAAAGTTCCAGCACTGCGCCCTCCCCAGATCGCCCACGGTTGACCGCGCGGCACTTGTCCGTAACACCCTTGTGCCATGAGCCTATCGCCAAAACCTGCCCCCGGCCAGCCCATGAAACTGGGGGTGTGCTATTACCCAGAGCATTGGCTCGAAGACATGTGGGCCAAGGACGCGCGGCGGATGGCCGAGACTGGCCTCAGCGTCGTGCGGATCGGCGAATTTGCCTGGGGCCGAATCGAGCCTGAACCCGGCGCGTTCGACTGGGGCTGGCTCGACCGCGCGATCGATGTGCTGGGCGCAGCCGGGCTGGGCGTAATCCTCGGCACCCCCACCGCCACCCCGCCCAAGTGGCTGGTCGATGCGCTGCCCGATATAGTGGCAATCGATGCGCAGGGCCGCCCGCGCCGGTTTGGCTCGCGGCGGCACTATTGCTTCAGCCACATCGGCTACCGCGCCGAAGCCGTGCGGATCACGCGGGCGCTGGCGCAGCGCTATGGCGCGCACCCGGCGATCATCGCGTGGCAGACCGACAACGAATACGGCTGCCACGATACGGTGCTGAGCTTTTCAAGCGCCGCGCGCGATGGCTTCCGGCGCTGGCTGGAAGACCGTTACACCACCATCGGCGCGCTCAACGCCGCCTGGGGCAACGTCTTCTGGTCGATGGAATACCGCAGCTTTGCCGAGGTTGAACTGCCGAACCTGACCGTGACCGAAGCCAACCCGGCGCACTGGCTGGCCTTCCGCCGGTTCTCCTCCGATCAGGTCGTCGCGTTCAACCGGGCGCAAGTCGAGGTGCTGCGCGAACTGTCACCGGCCCGCGATATCACCCACAACGCGATGGGGTTCTTCACCGAATACGATCATCACGATCTGGGCCGCGATCTCGATACGCTAGGCTGGGACAGCTACCCGCTCGGCTTCCTCGACAGCTTCCCGTTCAGCGAGGCCGACAAGCTGACCTATGCCCGCCAGGGCCACCCCGATATCGCCGCGTTCCACCACGATCTCTATCGCGGGTGCGCGCGCGGCGGGCGCTGGTGGGTGCTCGAACAGCAGCCCGGCCCGGTCAACTGGGCGCGCCACAACCCCGCGCCGCTGCCCGGCATGGTGCACCTGTGGACGCTTGAGGCGATGGCGCACGGGGCCGAACTGGTCAGCTATTTCCGCTGGCGGCAGTTTCCCAAAGCGCAGGAACAGCACCACGCCGGGCTGCTGCGGCCCGACAGTGTCGCCGCGCCGGGGCTGGCCGAAGCCGCGCAGGCGGCGCGCGATATTGCCATGCTGGGCGCGGTCGGCGCCCCGCCCAAATCGGTCGCGCTGGTGTTCGATTATCAAGCCGACTGGGTGACTAAAATCCAGCCGCAAGGCGCGGGCTTGTCGGCGCTATGGGCCGCGTTCGCGTGCTACACCGCCTTGCGCGAACTGGGGTTGGATGTGGACATCGTGCCGCCCGATGCCTCGCTCGAAGGCTACTGCCTGTGCGTGATCCCATGCCTGCCGATCGTCAGCGACGGCTTGGTCGAGAGCCTCAAAAAATTCACCGGTCAGGTCGTGATCGGCCCGCGCAGCGGCAGCCGCGATGCCGATTTCGCAATCCCCGCCGAGCTTCCGCCGGGCAAACTGCAAGCGCTGTTCCCCGGCAAAGTCACTCACGCCGAAAGCCTGCGCCCTGGCCTCGTCCACTCCGGCGAGGGCTGGCAGATCGCCCGCTGGCTCGAACATCTGGAAACCGAAGCCCTTGCGGAACTGGTCGCAGACGACGGCACCGCAGCCTGCTACCGCCACGGCCAAGTCCGCTACCTCGCCGCTTGGCCCGAAGGCGCACTGATCCGCACAGTAATCGCCCAGGCCGCACAAGACGCGGGCCTGACCACCCACGCCCTCGCCAAAGGCCTCCGTCTGCGCCGTGCGGGCGGCAAATGCTTTGCGTTCAATTATGCAAACGCGCCGCTGACCCTGCCCGAAACGCTTGACGGTGCGCTGGCGCTTGGCACGCGCACCCTGCCGCCAGCAGGTGTCGCGGTGCTTGCCGGGGGCGCGCTGCCCCGCTAGAGCGCGCGGGCTTTTTCCCAGTCCCACCCACTTCCAGAGGTACCCGATGGCCGCCCAGTACGCTTACGTCATGAAAGGCATGACCAAGACTTTCCCCGGCGCGCCCAAGCCGGTGCTGAGCGATATCAGCCTGCAATTCTATCAGGGCGCGAAGATCGGGATCGTCGGGCCGAACGGCGTCGGCAAATCCACGCTGATGAAAATCATGGCGGGGATCGACACCGATTATACCGGTGAGGCGTGGCCGGGCGAGTACATCACCGTGGGCTACCTCGCGCAGGAGCCCGAGCTCGACAAGACCACGACCGTGCTGGAAAACGACAAGGACGGCGCGCGCGCCACCGCTGACCTGGTCGACCGGTTCAACGCGGTTTCGGTGCTGATGGGCGAGCCTGACGCCGATTTCGAAGCGCTGGGCGATGAAATGAGCGCGCTGCAGGAACAGATCGACGCGGTTGATGGCTGGACGCTCGACAACCAGCTTGAAATCGCGATGGAAGCGCTGCGCTGCCCGCCGGGTGATTGGCCGGTGGACAACCTTTCGGGCGGTGAAAAGCGCCGGATCGCGCTGACCCGGCTGCTGATTCAAAAGCCCGGCATCCTGCTGCTCGATGAGCCGACCAACCACCTCGATGCCGAATCGGTCGAGTGGCTCGAAAACCACCTCAAAGAGTACGCCGGCGCGGTGCTGATGATCACCCACGATCGCTACTTCCTCGACAATGTGGTCGAATGGATCCTCGAACTCGATCGCGGGAAGTACTTCCCGTATGAGGGAAATTATTCGACCTATCTTGAGAAAAAAGCCAAGCGCATGGCGCAGGAAGACCGCGAGGAAGGCGGCCGCCAGAAGGCACTCACCCGCGAGCTCGAGTGGATCCGCCAGACCCCGGCCGCGCGCCAGACCAAAAGCAAGGCGCGCATCCGCAAGTTCGAGGACCTGCAGAACGCGCAGGACGGCCGGATCGCGGGCAAGGCCCAGATCGTCATCCAGGTGCCCGAGCGGCTCGGCAGCAAGGTGATCGAGGCCAAGGGGCTATCCAAGGCTTACGGCGACAAGCTGCTGTTCGAAGACCTGTCGTTCATGCTCCCGCCGGGCGGGATCGTTGGCATCATCGGCCCCAACGGCGCCGGCAAATCGACGCTGTTCCGGATGATCACTGGGCAGGAAACGGCCGATGAGGGGACGATCGAAATCGGCTCGACGGTACACCTGGGCTTCGTCGATCAGAGCCGCGACGACCTCAACCCCAAGCACAACGTGTGGGAAGAAATTTCCGGCGGGCACGATTACATGACCGTCAACAAGCAGGAAACCAGCACCCGGGCCTATGTCGGCGCGTTCAACTTCAAGGGCGCGGACCAACAGAAGAATGTCGGCAAACTATCGGGCGGTGAGCGCAACCGCGTGCACATGGCCAAGATGCTCAAGCAGGGCGGCAACGTGCTGCTGCTCGATGAGCCGACCAACGATCTCGACGTCGAAACGCTTGGCGCCTTGGAAGACGCGATCGAAAACTTCGCCGGCTGCGCGGTGGTGATCAGCCATGACCGCTTTTTCCTCGATCGCCTCGCCACGCATATCCTGGCGTTCGAAGGCAACAGCCACGTCGAATGGTTCGAAGGCAACTTCGCGGCCTATGAGGACGACAAGCGGCGGCGCTTGGGCGATGCGGCGGACCGGCCAACGCGGCTGGCGTATAAGAAGCTGACGCGGTAATCTTCAGCGCCTCCAGCCTGTTCGCAAAGCTTAACGACATGTTCACCGTGGCGACAGCGCGGTTCGGTTAGCCAAGCAGTCAGGATCGCCGCCGATGGTGTGGCGCAGTGGCTGGAGATGCGGCGATGGCCGTTAAACTGAACAAGCGAACGCGGCACCTGGCGGTGATGGCATTGGCGATATCGGCGCTCACGCTGCCGGGCGTCGCCACCGCCAACCCGGAAAACGGCGGAAATGGCGGTTGGCGCGCACGCAGCGAAGATGGCGGCCGTCAGCCAGCCGCAGATGACAATGGCGGTCGGCGCGATCGGCAAGACCAGCGCGAACAGAGCCGTGCCGCGCCGCAGGAGCAGACCCGCGCGGCCCCGCAGGAGCAACCCCGCGCAGCTCCGCCGCCGCGGCCACAGCAAACCGGCTGGTCAGGCAATGGCTGGGGCGGCGGTCATCGCGACCGCAGCGCCGATCAGAGCGATCAACGCCGCGGCCGGAACGCCGGCAATGACGCGCCACAGGCCGCACGTCCTGAGCCGCAGCAGCAACCGGCCCAACCGGGCTGGGCTGGTCGTCAGGACCGGACCGCGACCCGCGACGCCGCCCGCGCTACCAACGGTGAGGGCGGCCGCAACTGGACCGAGGCCAACCGTCAGCCCCGTGACAGCGGCGCGCATCACCAGCGCGATGACCACCGCCGCGACGAGCGTCAGCGCGATCGTAATGGCGGTTACACCAGCAATGGCAACTATTACGCCAACACCAGTGACGCCGATCATCGGGCCCACGACCGCGATCACCGGCGTTGGGACCGCCAGTGGCGCAGCAATACCAGCTACAACTGGTACAGCTATCGCAACAGCCACCCATCGTACTATCGGCTCGGTACCTATTATTCGCCGTACCGCAATTACAGCTATCGTCGGCTGAGCATCGGGTTTTTCCTCAATCAGCTGTTCTTCGGTCAAAACTACTGGATCGAGGATCCGCGCAACTACCGCCTGCCCGACGTTTATGGCCCCTATCGCTGGGTGCGTTATTATGACGATGCGGTGCTGGTCGATATCTATTCAGGCGAAGTTGTCGATGTAATCAACAACTTTTTCTGGTGACCGTTCGGACCAGTTGACCCGGCATTGAAGGGCCGCGCGCATCACCCGGTGCGCGCGGCCTGCCCCTTCAAGTTCGCCACGTCAGCATGCGCCGCAGCGTGGCGTCGCGATCAAGGAAGTGGTGCTTGAGCGCGCCCACGACGTGCAGCAGCAACAGCGCGACCATCAGATAGCCCAGCACCTCATGCATCTCCTTGAATGTACCAATCGTCGGTTTGTCGGCTCCCACTGGCAGCGCGGGCAGGTTGAACAGTCCGAATATGCTGACCGGCTTGCCAGCGCCGGCGCTCGAGACGAACGCCCAGCCCGATAGCGGCAAGACCAGGATCAGGATGTAGAACAACCAGTGCGTGACCTTGGCCAGCGCCGCCTCCCAGACTTTGAGCGTCGCCACCAGCGGCGGCGGTTTGTGCGTCAGGCGCCAGCCGATCTGCACCAGCGAGAGCAGCAGGATGGTGATGCCAAAGGCTTTGTGCAGCCCCATGATCGGCGCGCGATCGGGCTTGGGCATGCCTTCGGCCAGCCACGCGCCGGCCACGTTGCCGATAATCAGCAAGGCGATGGTCCAGTGCAGGACGATGGCTCCGCGCGAGTAGCGGGCGGCGGCTGGTTCGGTGGTTTCCATCCGCGCTTGCTGGCTCAAACCGGCGCTGTGGGCAAGTGCGAACTGGTCGCCAGCAAGGTACAGCTTGCCCTTGCCCTGTTCGGTCAATCGGATAGGCAGGGAGGATGAGCACTTACGTTAACGCCCCCAATCCTGACAAGGTGGCGCTGCTGCGAACCGGCGCGCATGTCCGCCGCCGGCTTGACAGCAATCCGCGCGCGCTCCGGGTGGAAACCGCTGCGGCCGAAATCTGGACCGTGCCCGATTTCATAAACGGCGATGAATGCAGCAACCTGATGGCGATGATCGATCGCACCGCGCAGCCTTCGCAAGTGTTCGATCATGGTTACAAGGAAGTGTGGCGCACCAGTTCGTCGGGCAATGTCGAGCGCGCCGATCCGTTCGTGCACATGCTTGAAAACCGGATCGACGAACTGCTGGGTATTCCCCACGGCTTTGGTGAAACGATGCAGGGCCAGCGCTATCTGGTCGGGCAGGAATTCAAATATCACCTCGACCTGTTCTGGACCAAGGCCGACTACTGGAAGAAAGAGGCCAAGCAGGGCGGGCAGCGCTCGATCACCGCGATGTGCTTTTTAAACGACGTCGAGGACGGCGGCGACACCGCCTTTACCGACATCGGCATGGCGGTGCCGCCCGAACGCGGCAAGCTGCTGATCTGGAACAACCATACGCCCACCGGCCAGCCCAACGAAATGACCATGCACGCCGGCACACCGGTGCTCAAAGGGAAGAAATACATCATCACCAAATGGTATCGTACACGCAAATGGGGCTGACCTTCGGACCCATGCTGACCCGCCGGCGCTTTGCCGCGGGCGCGCTCGCTGTTGCTGGGGCGGCAACCCTGCCCGCGAACGCCGCGCCGGCGCTCACCGGTGAGGACGCGCGACTGATGCTGCTGTTCCGCAGCGTGGCCAAGGCCGAGGATGTGCTTGATCCGCTGGGGCTGATCTACCGCGGTGGCGCGCCCAATGTGGCGGCGTTACGCCAGCTTTATACCGATGGCCAGCACCGCGCCAAGCGCGGCCTGGTGGCGCAGGCGCTGGCCGGGCTCAGACGGATTGACCGCCGCAAGCTAAGCCCCGAGCGGCAGATTTCCTATGATGTGTTTCTGGGCGATATGCGCGAGGATGCCGCCTGGCTGCGCCCCGAAGTGCTGGCGCTCACCGCCGTCCGCCCGTTCAACCACTTTGGCGGGATGCACATCGAATTTCCCTCGCTGGTCGCCAAGGACGGCGCGCTGGCTTATACCTCCGATGCCGAATATACCCGCAACCTGGCGCTGATCGCGGCCTTTCCGCAAGTGCTGGACAATGCCGTGGCCCGGTTCCGGCAGGGGCTGGACACGGGCGTGGTCGAACCGCAGCTGACCGTGACCAATATGATCGGCCAGATCGACGCGCTGCTGGCCCAGCCGCCCGAACAATCGCCGTTCACTTCGGCAGTGCGCGATTTTCCTGCCACAGTGCCCGAGGCCAGGCGAGCCGCGTTGACCGCGCAGTTCACCGCGGTGACGGCGGGTCAGGTCTATCCGGCCTATCGCCGGCTGCGCAATTTTTTCGCCGCTGACTATCTGCCCGCCGCGCGTGCTGCGGTGGGGATTTCGGCGATGAAGGGCGGCGCCGGGCTGTACCGTTTGCAAATCGCCCAGCACACCACCTTGCGGCTTGAGCCCGAGGCGGTGCATCAGCTGGGGCTGAGCGAGGTGGCGCGGATCCAGCGCGACATGGCCGCGGTCGCGCGCAAGCTGGACTACACGGGCGAACTGCGCGGGTTCTTCGATTACATCCGCACCGCGCCGCGCTTTCACCCCAAAAGCCCCGAGGAATTGGCCGCCGGGTTTGCCAAGATCGCGCGCGCGGTTGAGATGCAGGTGCCCAAGTACTTCAACCGCGTGCCGCGCAGCAAGCTGGTGATCCAGCCCTACCCGGCGTACCGCGAAAAGTACGAGGCCGGGGGCAGCTACAACCAGGGCGCGCCCGATGGCAGCCGTCCGGGGGTGTTTTTCTACAACACCTATGATCTGCCCAGCCGGTTTTTGACCGGGATCACCACGCTGTTCCTGCACGAAGGCGCGCCGGGGCATCATTTTCAGATCAGCCTAGCGCAGGAAGACACTTCGCTGCCGGACTTCCAGCGGTTTGGCGGCAACAATGCCTATGTCGAAGGCTGGGCGCTCTATGCCGAGACACTGGGCTACGACATGGGGTTTTACACCGATCCGATGCAGCACTGGGGTACGCTCGACGACGAGATGCTGCGCGCGATGCGGCTGGTGGTCGATACCGGGCTGCACGCCAAGGGCTGGAGCCGCGCGGCGGCGATCGACTATATGCTGGCCAATTCGGGGATGGGCCGCAGCGATGCGACCGCCGAGGTCGAGCGTTATATCGTCTGGCCGGGCCAAGCGCTGGGCTACAAGATCGGCGCGCTGACGATCCAGCGGCTCAAGCGCAAGGCGCAGGATCAGCTGGGCGCCAAGTTCGATATTCGCGGGTTCCACGATCAGGTGCTGGGTTCGGGCGCGCTGCCCTTGCCGATCCTTGAAGCCAAGCTCGATCGCTGGATCGCTGCGCAATCCGCATGACCATGGCCGAGCGGCGCTTTGCCTGCACCCAGTGCGGCCGGTGCTGCAACCGCGCGCCCGAACTGGAACTGGGCGAGGCGGCAGCGCTGGCCGATGTGTTCGTGCTGCGGTTGATGCTGCGGATCTACAGTCTGCCGCGCAATTTGGCAGATTATCAGTCGGAGAACCTGCCACGCGACCAAGCCAGCGCCGAATTTTATCAGAGCAAGCGGTTGCTGAGCAGCTTCGCCGCCGCCTCGTGGCCCGCCAAAGTGCAGCGCGGCGACAAGCGCGTGGACTATATCCAGCACCTCAGCCTCTCGGTCCTGCCACTCGATCTGGGCACCGGATCGTGCAGCGCGCTGCGTGATAGCCGCTGCGGGATTTACCCGCGCCGACCGCTGTCATGCCGCTCGGTCCCGCTGCACTATTCGCGCCCGGAGGCCAGCGCTGTTCGCGATCTTGATGCCTTTACCGCCAATCCTGGCTTTGCCTGCGATACCGGCAGCACCGCGCCAGCCGTAATCGCGCAGGACAAGATCATCGACCCCGCCATGCGTGCCGCCCGCGCCGCAGCGATGACGCAGGCCAAGACCGATCAGCTTTGGAAAAAGGCAATTGTAAAAGCCATGAAAGCCGGGCGAACGCTTGGCCTGCCGACCCTGTCTCAGGTCGAAGCCAATGCCCAGCGCGGCGCGCTGACCACCTCGATGGCACTGGGCTGGCAGATCGCCGTCAGCGCCGGCTTGATGTCGCACGCCGCTTACCGCGCGGCAACCGAGGCGCAGGCCAGCGCAATCATGAGCCTGTCGGCGCTGCCCCAAATGTCTGCCGATGCCCGGCAAGCATTGGCCGGAATGGGCAGGGAATACGCTGCAGTGCTCGATTGAGCCGCGTACTATGCGATCACGGTTGCCAACCGCCCGGCGCTGTGGGACGACTGCCGCGGCGACAAGTTAGGGGAAGCGCATGATGCTGGATTATTTTCTGACGGCCCTGCCGCAATTTTTTGCTTACTTCGGCTCGGCAATCGCGCTCTCGGTTGGGTTTCTCGCGCTGTACGCGGTGTGCACGCCGCACCGGGAATTCGCATTGATCAAAGCGGGCAACGTCGCGGCCGCCACGCAGCTGGTCGGAACATTTCTGGGGTTTACAATCCCGCTGGCAGTGATCGTGGCGCATTCGGTCAGCATCCCTGATATGCTGGCGTGGGGCGCGGTCGCGGCACTGGTGCAGCTGCTCGTGTTCATCGCCATCGCGCGGCTGCTGTTCACTGCAATTTCGCTGCGGATCGAGGAAGGATGCGTGGCGTCCGGGCTGTTCGTGGGCGGTATGGGGCTTGGCGTGGGCGTGCTGCAAGCCGCGTGCATGGTGCCGTAACGATGACCGCCACCAAGAACCTAGCCCTGACCACCGCGATGGCCGCGACGCTGACCGCGCTGGCGGGGTGCTCGTCGGGCAACGATTGGGATGACAATGTCGTCGCCGACCGCGACACCGCGGTATGCGTAGATCAGAGCGGGAAACGCATCGCTGATTCCGACTGCAACACCCGCCGCAGCGGAAGCGGCGTGGGCAGTGCTGCGATGCTGGGCTACTGGTATTACATGGGCCGCAATTCGCGGGTGCCATTCCTGGGCGATTCGGTGAACGATGGCACCGGGCGGTTTGCCGGATCAACCCGCCCCAGCGCGGGCACCAACTATGCCAGCGCGCCGGCTGCCGCCAATATGACGCGATCGGCAGCTGTTGCGCGCGGCGGGTTTGGCTCGAGCGGGCGCGGTTTCGGCGGCGGCCGGTCCTGATCGGTGCAGCGCAACACCTGTGTTCCGCGCGCTGATTGGCAGGATCGGGTCGAAGGTGAAGGCCTGATCTGGCACAGCGACAGCGACGGTGCCTATTGGGATGAAAGCGCCTGCTACAGCTTCACCAGCGCCGAAATCGAAGCGTTCGAAAGCCAGACCGAGGAGGTATACTCGCTTTACCGCGAAGCGGGTGAACGGATCGCCGGCGATGAGCAGCTCTTGGCGCTGTGCGGGATTCCGCCGGCTTACTACGATCCGGTACGGACCGCTTGGCAGCAGCAAGGCCCCGCGCTCGACTATGGCCGGTTTGATTTTGGCTACACTGGTCAGGGTCCGCTCAAGCTATTCGAATTCAACTGCGATACGCCCACTTCGATGCTGGAAACGGCGGTGGTGCAATGGACCTGGAAACAAGATCTTTATCCAGCAGCTGATCAGTTCAACAGCCTGCACGAGGCGCTGCTATCGCGCTGGCAGGTGCTGCGCGGCCGCATCCCTGCGGGCCGGATGTGGTTCACCCATTTTGGCGATGCCGCGCACGAAGATTCCATTACCACCACATATATGCGCGATCTGGCCAGTGAAGCGGGATTTGCCACGCAGGGGCTGCTGATCGATCAAATCGGGATCGACCAAACCGGCCGGATCGTCGATCAGGACGACCATCTGATCACCGCGCTGTTCAAGCTCTATCCTTGGGAATGGCTGGCAAACGAAGAGTTTGGCCAAAACATTCTCGCCCACCTGGACGAAACGATCTGGCTGGAACCGGTGTGGAAGATGATGTGGAGCAACAAGGCGATACTGGCGGTGTTGTGGGAGATGTTTCCCGGCCACCCCAACTTGCTGCCGGCTTTTTTCGACCCTCATCGCATCGGCGGCGACTATGTCTCAAAACCAGTGCTGGCGCGCGAAGGCGCAAATATCGAAGTGGTTGAAAACGGCCAAGTGATTGCGCACACTGGAGGCGATTACAGCCGCACCGGGCTGGTCTATCAAGCGCGCTATCGGATGCGCGATTTTGGTCGCGGATACCCCGTGCTGGGCAGCTGGGTTGTCGCGGGCGAAGCGGCCGGGCTGGGTATTCGCGAAGATGGCCTGATAACTGGCAACCGGGCGCGGTTCGTGCCGCATATCATCGAGCACTAGGAACGCTCAGCCTGCTTTACGCAGCCAATGCCTCGGCGATCAACTGCCGCGTATTCGCCACGCCGTAAAGCGCGATAAAGCTCCCCATGCGCGGGCCAGCTGACGATCCCAGCAGGGTTTCGTACAGCGCCTTGAACCAGTCGCGCAGGCTTTCGAAACCGAATTCGGGAGTCTTCCCGATTTCGTAGACCAGCGTCTGCAAATCCTCGGCGCTGGTGCTGTCAGCCTGTTCCGCAAGCACGGCGTCGAGCGCTCGCAAGGCCAGCGCCTCGTTCGGCGCGGGCTTGCGCCGCACCAGCGTCGGCGCGACAAATTCGCGATTGTAAGCCAGCGCGCTCTCGACCAGCACATCGAGCGCGGGGTGCGCCGCCGGATCGGCATTCGCGACATAGTTCGCCAGATACGACCAGACCTGATCGCGGGTTGCCCCGGCCCCCAGCACCCCGACCAGATTGAGCAGCAGGCCATAAGTCACTGGCAGTTTCTCACCGTCACCACCGTGATCGCCATTGGCGCGCAGCAGGTGCCACACTGGGTTGCCGAGTTGTTGCTCGACCGGCTGTTCGCCCAGCTTCTCGCGAAACTGCCAGTACTCATCGACCGCGCGCGGAATCACCCCGGCGTGCAGGCTTTTCGCGCGCTTGGGTTCGCGGAACAGGTAGAACCCCAGGCTTTCCTCGCTGCCATAGCTCAGCCACTGATCAATCGTCAGCCCGTTGCCCTTGGACTTGGAAATCTTCTCGCCGTTCTCATCGAGGAACAGCTCGTAAATCATCCCTTCGGGCGGACGTCCGCCCAGCGCGCGGGCGATCTTGCCGCTTTGCGTCACGCTGTCGGTCAGATCCTTGCCGCACATCTCGTAATCGACGCCGAGCGCAACCCAGCGCATCGCCCAATCGACCTTCCATTGCAGTTTGGCCTGCCCGCTCAGGATCGATTGCTCGATTGTCTGGCCGGCATCCTCGAACCGCACGATCCCGGCCTCCGCATCGATCACCTCAATCGGCACCTGCAGCACGGTGCCGCTGGTCGGGCTGATCGGCAGCACCGGCGAATAGGTCGCGGCGCGCTCGGCGCGCAACGTCGGCAGCATGATCGCTTGAATCGCGTCATAGCAGCGCAGCACGTTCTTCAGCGCGGCGTCGAACTGGCCCGAATTGTACATGTCGCTGGATGAGACGAATTCGTAATCGAAGCCGAATTGGTCAAGGAAGGCCTGCAATCTGGCGTTGTTATGATGCGCAAAGCTTTCGTGCGTGCCGAACGGATCGGGGACGCGGGTCAGCGGGCGATGCAGGTTATCGTGCAGCACCTGTGCATTGGCAATATTGTCGGGCACCTTGCGCAAGCCGTCCATGTCGTCGGAAAAGGCGATCAGACGGGTCTTGGCCCCGGTCAGCACCTCATAGGCGCGGCGCACCAGCGTGGTCCGCAGCACTTCCTGGAAGGTGCCGATATGCGGCAGCCCGCTGGGACCATAGCCGGTTTCGAACACCACCGCCGAGCCACCGGGTTTGCCCTGCGGAAAGCGCTTCACCAGCTTGCGGGCTTCTTCGAACGGCCAGGCCTTGGAAACCTGCGCGGCGGCGTGGAGATCAGGATCGGTCATAACCCGCGGGCAATTGCGAGTTTCCGGCCCCCGCGCAAGCATAAACGAACGCGGTCCAGCAGTTGCCAATCACTGCCCCGCGCGCCTATGGCCGCGCTTCCCTTGCCCGAAAGTCCGCCGGTTCCATGTCATTTGCAACGTTCACCCCCGAAGCGCAGTTCACGCTGGCCGAACTCGAAGCCCTCTTTCCGCCGCGCGATCTGCCCGCCGGTGCAAGCGTTACGCGCTTTGGCCCCAGCCCAACCGGTTCGATGCACATCGGCGGGCTGTACGCCGCGCTGGTCTCGCGCCGGGTCGCGCATCAAAGCGGCGGGGTGTTCTTCCTGCGGATCGAGGACACCGACAAGAAGCGCGAAGTCGAAGGCGCGACCGGGCTGATCATTGCAGCGCTCGCGGCGTTTGGGCTGAGCCCCGACGAAGGCGAAGTCGCAGTCGATCACGAGCTGGGCAGCTACGGCCCGTACCAGCAGAGCGAGCGCAAGCCGATCTATCAAAGCTGCGTGGCCGTGCTGCTTGAAGCGGGCCACGCCTATCCGTGCTTTGCCGAAGCCGAAGAGCTGCAGGCACTGCGCGAGCAACAGGCCAAGCGCAAAGTCCCGCCGGGCTATTATGGCAACTGGGCGATCTGGCGGACCAAGAGCGAAGCGGACGTTGCGGAGGCTTTGGCCGCAGGCAAGCCGTTCGTGATCCGCCTACGCAGCCCCGATGGTCAGCCCGAGCGGATCAAGCTGATCGATGCCATCCGCGGCGAACTGGACGTACCGCCCAATTCGCAGGACGTGGTGTTGCTCAAGTCCGACGGCATGCCGACCTACCATCTGGCGCACGTGGTCGACGATCATTTCATGCGCACCACCGATGTGGTGCGTGGCCACGAATGGCTCGCTTCGTATCCGATGCACGCGCAATTGTTCAGCCTGCTCGGCTGGGAGCCGCCGCGCTTTGCGCATATTTCGCCGATCGAAAAAGTCGATGGCGCATCGCGCCGCAAGCTCTCGAAACGCAGCGATCCCGAGGCGTCGGTGTCATATTACATGGAAACCGGCTATCCGCTCGACGCGGTGATCGAATACCTGCTGACGCTCGCCGATGGCCGCTTCGAAGCGTGGCGCGCCGAACATCCGGACCTGCCGCACACCGAATTCGCGATCGAACTGGCACACATGAGCCGCTCAGGCGCGCTGTTCGATCTGGCCAAGCTCGACAGCATTTCGCGCGAGCTGGTCGGTCGGCTCAACGCCGGGGCGATCTACGACAAGGCGTTGGCCTGGGCGGCAGAATACGCGCCCGATTTCGCCGCGCGGTTCGGCGGCGATCCGGCCTATGCCAGGGCGATCCTCGACATCGAGCGCCACGGCGAGCGCCCGCGTAAGGACATCGTGCGCTGGTCCGATCTGCCCGCCGACGTCGGCTATTTCTTCGATGAACCTTACGCAGCGTTGGTGCCCGAAGCACAGGCCGCGCTGGCCGCAATCCAGCCGGGTGCGCCCGAGGGAATGCTGGCGGCAATCGCCCAAGCCTACGACCCGGCGCTCGACCGCGATGGCTGGCTCGAATGGCTGCGCGCGCTGGGGCTGACTTATGGTTACGCCCCCAACGTCAAAGCCTTCAAAGCCGCTCCAGACCAGTTCCGCGGCCACTTCGGCGATCTGGCGGGCGTGCTGCGCGTGATCCTGGCGGGTCGGCGCAATACGCCCGATCTGCATGAGGTGATGCAGGTGCTGGGCAAGGCGCGGGTGACGGCGCGGCTGGCGGCGGCGGCGGGCTGGTAAGCGGCTCAGGCACCATCTCCCCCCCTGCTCCCGTCATGCTGAACTCGTTTCAGCATCCATCAAGCCTGGCGCACGAAGCAAGCGGCCGATGTACCCAGCGGTGAGGCAGCTTCAAGACGGGTGAGGACTGAACTTGAACCGCGATGGATCCTGAAACGAGTTCGGGATGACGACTTTGGAATAGCCGGAAACCCCCTCACCCCCGCAAAATCAGCTCCGCCCCCGGCTTGTGCGCCCTGATTTCCGCCTCGCTCAGCCCGCAGAGCTCGTGCGGGAAGACCAGCCATTCCTCGGTTTCATGGACGAAGAAATCGGGCTTCAAGTGCGTCTGGTTGCGGCTCGGTTTGTAATAGGCGGTGGCGATGCGCACGGTTTTTGGCATGTTGTGGCGGCAGCGCGCGGACAGCTCGGTCAGGAACGCCTCGATCGAGCGGCCGGTGTCGAACACATCGTCGATCACCAGCAAACGGTCGCCGGGACTGAGCACGTCGATCAGGTAGCCCAGCGCATAGACGCGCACTTCCTTGGCCTGCTGGTCGATTCCGGCATAGCTGGCGGTGCGGATCGCGATGTGGTCACTTTCGATCCCGCGATAGGCCAGCAGTTCCTGCACCGCGATCCCCACCGGCGCGCCGCCGCGCCAGATGCCGACGATATGAGTGGGCCGAAACCCGGCATCGAAGATCTGGTTGGCCAGCGCGAAACTGTCTTCGAGCAGGCGGTCGGCGGTCAGGTACAGCTTTTCAACCATGCGCCAACTCCGCGATTGCTGCCAGATGGGGCGCCTGCTCGGCGGGCGACAGGAACGAGCCGGTGAAACTGTTCTGAGCGAGCAGCACCAGCTCGGCCGCGCTCAGCTCGAGCGCCTGCGCCACGGCGTGAAAATTGTCGTTCACATAGCCGCCGAAATAGGCCGGATCGTCCGAATTGATGGTGACTTTCAAGCCGGCCGCAAGCATCCGCCGCACCGGGCTGAGCGCGATTTCGGAAATCACGCACAGCCGCAGGTTGGACAGCGGGCAGACCGTCAGCGTCAGGCCCGCCGCCGCGATCCGCGCCACCAGCGCCGGGTCCTCGAGCGCGCGGTTGCCGTGATCGATCCGCTCGACCTTGAGCAGGTCGAGCGCTTCCCAGACGTATTCGGGCGGGCCTTCCTCGCCAGCATGCGCGGTGACGTGCAGCCCCAGTTCGCGCGCGCGCGCAAACACCCGCGCAAACTTGCCGGGCGGGTGGCCCAGTTCGGACGAATCAAGCCCGACCCCGTGAATGCGCGGCAAGTGCGGCTCGGCCTGTGCCAAAGTCGCCAACGCGTCCTCCTCGCTCAGGTGGCGCAAAAAGCACATCAATAACCGGTAGCTGACGTTAAGCTGCGCCTCGCCCTGTTTGAGCGCGCGTTCGATGCCGTTGAGCACCGTCTCAAATTTAACGCCGCGCGCGGTGTGGCCTTGCGGGTCAAAAAAGATCTCAACGTGGCGGACTTGGTCGCTTTTGGCGCGTTCAAGATAGGCCCAGGTCAGGTCGAAAAAGTCCTGCTCGCATCGCAGAACCGCCATGCCCTGATAATAAATATCCAGGAAATCCTGTAGGTTAGAAAAATTATACGCCGCGCGAACCGCTTCGACCGTGCCAAACGGGATCGCCACGCCGTTGCGCTGCGCCAGTTCGAACAGCAGTTCGGGCTCGAGCGCACCTTCGATATGGAGGTGCAGCTCGGCCTTGGGCAAACGGTCGATCAGCGCGGTTCGGGGGTCTGGATTCGGCATCGCCCGACGCTGGCCGAGCGGCGCTGACGGGTCAACCGCGTTGAACGGGCCAAGCGAGGGAACCAAATGCGGCGCGGCGAATTATCTCGGTGAACACCACTGCACCAGGAGGCGATCGTGAAAACGCAAAGTTATCGCAGCGCACAACAACCAGCCTTGATGCAGGCGCGTAAGGTGATGGACCCGTCGCTGCGCCTACGCACCTACGGACCGATCCGGCCGCTCGAAGCCGACATGACCTGGTTGGAGCGCATGTTCCGGCGTTGAGCAGTTTCTGCATCGCCAAAGTAACAATTACGGCCAGCCGCGCTTGCGCTTCGTTCCAGCTTCGTTCTATCGATAGCGGGTGAGCGATGCCCTGCCCCTCCCTGCCTTGCATGCCAGCCATGGCGGCTGCTGGCTGCGCGGCGGGGCGGCCAGCACCCGCACGGTGAGCAAGGGCGACGCGATTGTCGCCGCCGCCGATACCCCGCTGCTGATGCTCAACGCGCCGCTGGTTGCGACCCGGCTGGGCTATCCCGATCTGTCAGGCCTCGATCTGCTTGAGCTGTTTGCCTTCGTCCATCCGGCGCGGTTCATGGTCCCGACCCCCAAGGGGCTGGCGCATGTGCTGAGCTTGCCCGAGCCGGACAGCGATGATGCGGTTCCGCTGCTGCTGCAAAAAGCTGCTGAGGCTTTGCTGGCGACGTGCGCCGCGCCCGACTGGAGCGAACGCGAAGGCGGCTGGACTGCGCTGCAAGCGCTGACCCGGCTGCGCTGGTCATGGGCGCCGCTGCTCGCCGCGCGGATTACCCTGCCGGCCACAGCGGAGCGCTGGCTGTTCGCGCGGCTGCCCGAATGGGAAGAAGCGCCCGAACGCCCGCAGCCCGCACAAATCACCCTTACCCCCGCCGCAGTCGCCGCGCGGCTGGCGGAATTGACCGGACAAAGCGCGGAAAGCCGCCCGGCGCAGGTCGGCTATGCCGAGGAAGCGGCGCACGTCTTTGCCCCGCGCCTCGCGCAGGGCCAGCCGCACCTGCTGCTGGCGCAGGCCGGGACCGGGATCGGCAAGACGCTGGGGTACCTTGCTCCCGCCTCGCTGTGGGCGCAGGCGGCGCAGGGCACCGTCTGGGTCTCGACCTATACCAAGGCCCTGCAACGCCAGCTGCGGCAGGAAAGCCGCCGTGCCTGGCCCGCGCACCGCGCCGATGGCTCGCCGCCGGTGGTGGTGCGCAAGGGCCGCGAAAATTACCTGTGCCTGCTCAATCTGGAGGATGCGCTGCAAGGCGGGTTCACCGGCCGCGCGGCAATCATGGCGCAGCTGGTCGCGCGCTGGGCGGCCTACAGCCAGGACGGCGACATGATCGGCGGCGATCTGCCCGGCTGGCTGGCCACGCTGTTCCGCCAGCGCGGGGTGGCGGCGCTGACCGACCGGCGCGGTGAATGCGTCTATGCCGGCTGCCCGCATTACCGCAAATGCTTCATCGAACGCGCCAGCCGCGCCTCGGCGCAGGCCGATCTGGTCATCGCCAATCACGCGCTGGTGATGGTCAACGCCGCACGTTCTGGTTCTGTCGGGGCGCGCGATGCCGCGCAGCGTCCGGGCCGGATCGTGTTCGACGAAGGCCACCATGTGTTCGAAGCCGCGGATTCGACCTTTGCCGCCGCGCTGACCGGAACCGAGACAATCGAGCTGCGCCGCTGGGTGATCGGTCCCGAGCGCGGCTCCAAGGGCCGCCGCCGGGGGCTGGCCGCGCGGCTTGCCGATCTGGCGAGCTATGACGAGGCCGGGGGCAAGGCGATCTCCGCCGCGCGCCATGCGGCCGAAGCCCTGCCCGGCGATGGCTGGTTGCAGCGATTGCATGAGAACACGCCGTTCGGCCCGCTTGAGGAGCTGCTCGCGGCGGTTCGCGCGTTGACGTATGCGCGCGATGAAAGCGGCGGGCAGGACGGCGGCTATGGGCTGGAAACCGAGGCGGCGCAGTTCGATGGCCCGATCATCGAGCTGGCCGGGGCCGCGCAGGCCGCGCTGGCCGAACTGCGCAGTCCGCTGATCCGGCTCGGCGGGCGGCTCGAGGCGATCCTGGCCGAACCACCCGATTGGCTCGACGGATCGGGCCGCGCGCGGATCGAAGGTGCGCGCCATTCGCTTGGCTGGCGGATCGATCTGCTAACCGCGTGGGAGGCCCTGCTTGAGCGGCTGGGCGGTCCGGCCGATCCCGAATTTGTCGACTGGCTGGCGGTCGAGCGGGCCGAGGCGCGCGAGTATGACGTGGGCGTGCACCGCCGCTGGCTCAATCCGATGAAGCCGTTTGCCAAGGTGGTGCTGCAAGGCGCGCACGGGGTGATGCTGACTTCCGCCACGCTCAAGGACGGGAACGACTGGGACAGCGCGGTGGTGCGCAGCGGCGCCCCGGTGCTGGACCTGGCGCCGCGGCTGTCGAGCTTCGAGAGCCCGTTCGATTACGCCGCCCAAGCCGAAGTGCTGATCGTCACCGACGTCGCCAAGGGCGATATCGCGGCGCTGGCCGGAGCCTACGCGCGGCTGATCGAGGCCGCCGGTGGCGGCGCGCTGGGGCTGTTCACCGCAATCCGGCGGCTGCGCGCCGTGCACGGCCGGATTGCCGATCGCTTGGCGCGCGCGGGCTTGCCGCTGTACGCCCAGCACGTCGATCCGATCGACACCGGCACCTTGGTGGATATCTTTCGCGACGATCCGCGCGCGTCGTTGCTGGGCACCGATGCCCTGCGCGACGGGGTGGATGTGCCCGGCCATTCGCTGCGGCTGGTGGTGATGGAGCAAGTGCCGTGGCCCAAGCCGTCGATCCTCCACCGCGCGCGGAGGTTGGCGGGCGGCGGCGGCGCGCACGATGACCGGATCATCCGCGCGCGCCTCGCGCAGGCGTTCGGGCGGCTGATCCGCACCCGCGCCGATCACGGCATGTTCGTAGTGCTCTCGGCCGCCTTCCCCAGCCGGCTGCTGTCCGCTTTCCCACCGGGCACCCGGATTACCCGGCTGACGCTCGACGAGGCTTTACAACGCGTCGCTGCCGGTGTTTCACAGGCGCCCGTTCACCGCGAGACTCCTGCTTGAAAACCCACCTGAAGACTCTGGGCCTGTTCCGTCACGCCAAGTCCGACTGGCAAGATCCGCGCGCGCGCGATTTCGATCGCCCGCTCAATCCGCGCGGGCGCAAGGGGGCGGCGATCATGGGGCGGCACGTGCGCGATTTCGGGGTCCACTGGGATCGGATGATTGCCTCGCCCGCAATCCGCTGCGCCGAAACCATCGAGATCGCCTGCCAGGCTGCTGGCCAGCCGGTCGCGGTGCGGTGGGATCGGCGCATCTACCTTGCCAGCAGTGTTACGCTGATCGACCTGCTGCGCGAACAGGGCGGCGATGCCAACACGGTGCTGATGATCGGCCACAACCCGGGGCTGGAAGACCTGATTTTCGATCTGGTGCCCGATGACGGAACCAGCCCGCTGCGCGATGCGGTCGAGGTCAAGTTCCCGACTGCGAGCTTTGCCGTGCTCGAGCTGGGGATCGAACGCTGGGCCGATCTCAAGGATGGCTGCGCGCGGCTGGTCCATCTGATGCGCCCGCGCGACCTCGATCCGGCGCTCGGGCCGGTACTGACCTGATCCTCCCCCTTGGGGAAAGATCACTCAGGCCATGTGGATCGCCTTGGTGACCAGGTAGCTGTCCATCCCCTCCAGTCCGCCTTCGCTGCCAAAGCCCGAATCCTTCACCCCGCCAAACGGCGCATCGGCCGAACTCACGGCAAAGGTGTTGATCCCGACCATCCCGGCTTCAATCGCATCGCCGAGCACGTTGGCGGTGCGCAGGCCTTCGGTGAACGCGAACGCAGCCAGCCCAAACGGCAGGCGATTGGCCTTCTCTACCGCATCGTCGAGCGTGCTGAACGGCGCGGTTACCGCTACTGGACCGAACGGCTCGTGCGACATGATGTCGGCCGAATCGGGCACGTCGGCGAGCAGGGTCGGCTCGAAGAAAAACCCGTCTGCCCCGCGCTTGCCCCCGGCCAGAACCCGCGCGCCCTTGGCCGCCGCGTCATCCACCAGCGCCGCAATCGCCCCCGGGCGCCGCGCGTTGGCGAGCGGGCCCATCCGGGTTTCGGCGGCAAGGCCGTGGCCGGTGGTGACCGCCTTGGCGCGCTCGGCAAAGCCAGCCACAAAGCGGTCGTAGATCGCCTCCTGGACATAAAACCGCGTTGGCGAGACGCAGACCTGCCCGGCGTTGCGGAATTTCTGCGGCACCACCAGATCGAGCGTCTTTTCAAGATCGCAATCGGCGAACACCAGCACCGGGGCGTGTCCGCCCAGTTCCATCGTCACCCGCTTGAGCCCGTCCGCCGCCAGCCGCATCAAGTGCTTGCCGACCGGCACCGAGCCGGTGAAGCTGACCTTGCGGATCACCTTCGAGGCCAGCAGGTGCCGGCTCACTTCATCGGGCACTCCGTGGACCAGTTGCGCGACCCCGGCGGGCAGACCGGCGTCGGCCAGACAGCGCATCAGCGCGCCGGTGCAGCCCGGGGTTTCCTCGGGCGGCTTGGCCACCACCGAGCAGCCGACGGCGAGCGCCGGGCCCAGCTTCTTGGCCATCAGATAGACCGGGAAATTCCACGGGCTGAACGCAGCGACCGGTCCGATCGGCTGGCGCGTGACCAGCGCGCGCTGCCCGGTCGGGCGCACCAGCGTACGGCCATAGATGCGGGTGGCCTCTTCGCCGCACCACTCGAACAATTGCGCACTGCTGTGCACTTCGGCGCGGGCTTCGGCCAGCGGTTTGCCCTGCTCCATCGTCAGCAGCCGCGCAATCGGCTCGGCCCGCTCGCGCAGCAATGCCGCCGCTTTTTTGAGCACTGCTGCCCGCTGTTCGGCCGGGGCGGCGCGCCACAGCACAAAGCCCTTGTCCGCCGCATCAAGCGCTTCGTCGAGATCGGCCGGGCTGGCCATTGGCACTTCGCCAATCGTCTCGCCGTTGGCGGGATCGATCACCGCAAACAAGTCGCGGCCCTCACCAATCTTCCAGCTGCCGTTGATGAATAGCGCCAGGTCGGCGTCGTAACCATTTTGCATTGTAAATCCTCACCTTGGTGAGGGGCTGATCTAGGCGTCGTGGAGCGCGTTGACCAGTGTGGTTCGCAGCGCGATCAGCCGCGCGCGGTATGCAAAATTGGTGGTGACTGCACCGGCGCTGAGCGGCGGCGCGCGATCGGGCAACGGCGCGGGAGCGGGGGCCAAGGTTTTGGCCGCCCCGCCTTGCAGCGCCATCCTTGCACCTTTCAGGGTATAGCCTTCACAGTGGACCAGCCGGTCAATCGTCTCGACCATGCGGACGTCATCGGACCGGTAATAACGCCGACCGCCGCCACGTTTAAGCGGGCTCAGCATCGGGAATTGCTCTTCCCAATAGCGCAGCACGTGCTGGCGGATGCCCAGCGCCTTGGCCACTTCGCCGATGGTGCGCAGCGCCTCCGGATCCTTGCCGTCGACAAACCCAAGGGGGCTGTCGGCAAAGCCGGGGGGCACAGCGTTGCTCATCCGCGGGCGATCCGTTCCTTGAGCATCTGACTGGCGCGGAAGGTCATCACCCGGCGCGGCGTAATCGGCACTTCGACCCCGGTCTTGGGATTGCGCCCGACGCGCTGGCCCTTGTCCCGCAGCAGGAACGTGCCGAACCCCGAAATCTTGACGTTCTCACCCTGCTCGAGCGCAACGGTCATGTGATCGAGGATCGATTCGACCATGACCAACGAATCCGAGCGCGACAGGCCCAGTTTGCGGTTAAGCGCCTCGGCCAGATCGGCCCTTGTCAGAGTAGTCATGGAGCGCACCCAACCTCTTCCCTTAAGCTGTGCCATTTCGACCTTGAAGCGAAACATACGCATATCGCTGCCGATTGCAACGCGGGACATGGCAGAAATACCCGGCAAAACCGCTGGCTAAATCCTGAGCAGGCTGGCGCCCCAGGTAAACCCGCCGCCCATCGCCTCGAGCACGACCAAATCTCCGGGCTTGATCCGTCCGTCGCGAATCGCGGTATCCAGCGCGAGCGGGACCGACGCGGCCGAGGTGTTGGCGTGGCGATCGACGGTGACGATAACCTTTTCAGGCGGCAGCCCCAGCTTGCGCGCGGTGGCATCAAGGATCCGCCGGTTGGCTTGGTGCGGCACCACCCAGTCGATGTCGGCGGAAGTCAGGCCTTGGTCCGCCAGTACTTCGCGCAGCACTTCGGCCAGGTTGACCACCGCGTGGCGGAACACTTCGGGGCCCTTCATCCGGACATGCCCGACCGTGCCGGTGCTCGACGGCCCGCCATCGACATAGAGCAGCCCGTTGTGGGCGCCATCGGCGTGGAGCCGCGTGGCGAGGATGCCCGGACCATCGTCGGCCACTTCGCGCGCTTCGATCACCACCGCGCCCGCGCCATCGCCAAACAACACGCACGTGGTGCGGTCCTCCCAGTCGAGGATCCGGCTGAAAGTCTCGGCCCCGATCACCAGCGCGCGCTGCGCCATGCCGGTGCGCAGCAGCGAATCCGCCACGCCCAGCGCATAGAGAAAGCCCGAGCAGACTGCCGCCACATCGAACGCCACGCCGCCGTTGCAGCCCAGCGCGTGCTGGACCTGGGTGGCGCTGGCGGGAAAGGTCTGGTCGGGCGTGGCGGTGGCCAGCACGATCAACCCGATATCGGCTGGCTCCAGCCCGGCCGCTGCCAGCGCGCGGCGCGCGGCTTCGGTCGCCAGGGTCGATGTCGTCTCACCCTCGCCCGCGATATAGCGGTTACGAATTCCGGTGCGCTCGACGATCCATTCGTCGCTGGTATCGACGGTTTGCGCCAGCTCGGCGTTGCTGACGGCCCGCGCGGGCAAGGCCGAGCCGGTGCCGACCAGGACCGAGCGCAAGGTCATCCCGGTGCCTTTGGCGTCATGCGCATGCTGCCTGTGCCCAGCCGCGCAAGGTCGGCGGCGATGCGTTCGGTGATGTTTTCCTCAAGCAGCCGCGCGGTCACCGCCACGGCATTGGCCACGCCGAGCGCGTTGGCCGAGCCGTGGCTTTTGACCACCACGCCATTGAGCCCGAGAAAAACCGCGCCGTTATGATTGTTGGGATCGAGATGATGTTTCAACAGCTCGGTCGCCGGGCGCGAAATCAGAAAGCCGAACTTCGAGCGCAGCGACGAGGCAAAGCTGCGGCGCAGCAGATCAGTCACGAACCGCGCCGTTCCTTCAACCGCCTTCAACGCGATATTGCCTGAGAAACCATCGGACACCACCACATCGACGTCGCCGCGGTTGAGCTTGTCGGCCTCGGCAAAACCATCGAACGACATCGCCAGCTCGGCCGAGGCCAGCTTGAGCTGCGCTGCGGCCGCCTGCAGGTGCTCGGTGCCTTTAGTTTCTTCGGTGCCGATGTTGAGCAACCTTACGCGTGGGTTTTGCCGCCCGGTGGCGATTCGCGAATAGGCTGCGCCCATTACCGCAAATTGCACCAAATTGCGCGCATCGCATTCAGTATTGGCGCCCAGATCGAGCATAACCACGTCATTGTCGCCCAGTGTCGGGAGCAAGGCGGCCAGCGCTGGCCGATCGATCCCCGGCATCGTGCGCAGCGCCAGCTTGGCCATCGCCATCAGCGCGCCGGTGTTGCCCGCGCTGACCGCCGCGCCGGCGTCGCCCGCTTTGACCGCGTTGATCGCCATGCCCATCGAGGTGGTTTTGGCCCGGCGCAGCGCCTGCGTCGGCTTTTCATTGCCGCGCACCACATCGGGAGCGTGCAGAATTTCCGAGGCGGCGCGCAGCATGGGATGGGCTTCGAGCGCGGCCTTGATCAGCGCTTCATCGCCGACCAGCAGGAATTTGAAACGATCGTGGCGGCGCCGCGCGAGCGCCGCGCCGTCGATCATCACGCGCACCCCTTCGTCTCCGCCCATCGCGTCAACGGCGATTCGCGGCAGACTCATGTGCGACTATCCTTTTGCTGTTCGGGCTTAGAGCCCGACCGCGATGACTTCGCGCCCGTTGTAGTGGCCGCACGCCGAGCACAGATTGTGCGGACGCTTAAGCTCACCACAGTTCGAGCATTCGTGGAAAGCTTCCACCTTCAGCGCATCGTGGCTGCGGCGCATGCCCCGGCGAGAGGGCGATGTTTTTCTTTTGGGGACAGCCATTGCGGCACCTGTTCCTGCAAATAATCAATCGGTCTAAGTAAGCCATGCATGGGCCCGGGGGCCGGTGGCTTGCGAAGGCGCGCCTATACCGAATTTGGCGCGGCATGCAAGGGCTGTCATCCTCCTTGACCCGGCAGACCCAACATGGGGGGAGAAAGAAATGATCTTGTTACCCACTACACTGTGCATGGCGGCGGCGGCGGCGCTGATTAACTTCTGGCTGGCAATGCGCTGCGGCCAGGTGCGGATGAAGGAAAAAATCAACATCGGCACCGGCGGCAACGACCTGCTTGAGCGGCGGATGCGCGCGCAGCTTAACTTTGCCGAAAACACCCCGTGGGTGCTGTTCCTGATCGCCGGGATCGAGCTGGCCGGCAAGGGTGCTGGCTGGCTGGCCATCGTCGGCGCGGCCTTTATGCTGGCCCGGGTCGCGCACGGCTTCGGCATGGACGGCGGCAGCCTCGAAAAAGGCCGCGGGCTTGGCGTGATGGTGACAATGGTAACTCAGATCGGTCTGGCAATTGTGGCCGTGCTGGTCGCCACCGGCATGATGTAATAGCTTAACTCAGCGCATAATCGCTGACATAGGCGTTGACCTGTCTTTCCCGGCCAAAGGTGCTGGTTGGCCCATGGCCGGGAAGGAAGGTCACGTCATTGCCCAGTGGCCACAGCTTCTGGGTGATCGAATCGATCAGATCCTGGTGATTGCCCCGCGGAAAATCGGTGCGGCCAATCGACCCTGCAAACAGCACATCGCCGACCACCGCAAAGTGCGACGGCGCATGGTGAAACACGACATGGCCCGGGGTGTGCCCGGGGCAATGGATAACATCGAGCACCAGTTCGCCCACGGTCACCGTGTCGCCGTCAACCAGCCAGCGATCGGGTTCGAACACCTCGCCTTGAAAGCCGTACTTGGCGGCATCATCGGCCAATTGCGCGATCCAGAACCGGTCGTCCTCGTGCGGGCCTTCGATCGGCAGCCCCAGCTCGCGCGCCAGCATCCCGGCCTGCCCGCAGTGATCGAGGTGCCCGTGGGTGACCAGCAACTTCTCCAGCGTCACCCCCATTTTGGCCACCGCCGCCTTGATCTTGTCGAGCTCGCCGCCGGCATCGATCACCGCCCCGCGCATGGTCCTGGTGCACCAGATCAGCGAGCAGTTCTGCTGGAGCGGGGTGACGGGAATGATCCCGACACGCATCGGGGGTTCGGCCGCTTGTTCGCCGGTTTGTTCGGGGGTGATAGTCATGGCCATGATTTGGACGCCACGACTGCGGCATGCAAGACCCTTCAAACTTGAACTGTAAAACTTGTGTGTTAGGACGTAATCGGGTCGGAATTGCTTGGGGTAGGTATGGCCGGGGATCGACCGACACAAAGTCCGCACCGTTTTTTTAGCATCTCGGCGGTGCTCATCGCATTGCTCATCGTACTGAGTTTTCCGCTTACCTACTTTCTGCCGTTAACCACCGGCAGTAAGAATTTCACACTCCTACGGCACCTACACGGCTTGGTGTTTTTTGCCTGGACGGCGCTGTTCGTCTGGCAGACTTGGCTGGTCCGGCAGGGGCGGATGCGATTGCACCGCGAACTTGGCCTGGCCGGAGCGGCACTGGCCGGATCGATGGTCCCGCTCGGCTTGTGGCTGGCGGTGGTGGCGATTGAGGATCGGACTGCCAAAGGCAACCCGCTGCCGTTTGAATTCTCGATCTACAACTTGCTTGATATCACCGCGTTTGCGCTCTTGATCGGTTTTGCAATCCACCAAGCAACGCGAAACATCGAGTGGCATCGCCGACTGGTCTATGTCGCAATGCTGAGCCTGTTGGGACCAGCCAGTTCGCGCTGGTTCATGCTGGCGCCATTGCCCTGGCCCTACCCCGATATGGCTTCAAACCTGTTCGCTGACCTTCTGCTCATCCCGCTCGCGCTATTTGATCGCAAAGCGTTGGGGCGGATCCATCCCGTGACACTTGGTGCTGCGGCATTCTTCGTGCCCCTGCACATTGCAGAGCCGTTTATTGGACGAAGTGTCTGGTGGAACGCCATCGCTCCGGCGTTGTTTGGCTTTGGCTAAAGGCGTTGTTTGGCTTTGGCTAAAGCCGCCCGCTTTTCCATACCACCCGGCCGATCACCTGCACATCCTCGCGCGCCAGCTCCAGCGTGCGGTAGGCCGGGTTGTCACTGACCAGCGCCACCACCCCTGGTCGCCCGGTATCGAGCCGTTTGACCAACAGCGCGTCACCGGCCCGGACCACGTGAATGCCATCGCGCCACGGCCGGGGGGTACGATCGACCAGAATCTCGTCGCCGTCGCGCAGCGTGCCTTCCATCGAATCGCCTTCGACCCGGATGGCCGAAAGTTGCGCCGGATCGAGGCCCTGTTCGCGCAGCCAGCGCGCGCCGAACCGGAACGCGCCGATCGGCAGTTCCTCGGCCGCGAGCAAGCCCGGCCCGGCCGAGGCGCCCAAGGCCAGCCGCGGCACGTCGATCCATTCGCGGCGGGCAGGTTTTCCCGGCACCGTTAAGGAATTTTCCTCCGGCGCACCCAATTCTGCTTCGTTCACGCCGAAGAACCGCGCGAGCGTGCGGCGATCAGTCTCCTCCAGCTTGCGCGGGCTGCCCTTGCGGACAAATTGCTGCAAATAGGTTGAATTACGGCCAATCAGTTCGGACAAGCCGGACAGGCTGGCGCCTTGCGCAGCGGCCAGTTGCAATAACCGTGCGCGGGGATCGTGAGTAACCATAAATGTGACCTAGCAGATGTATTTTTCCTAGACAAGTAGGATTTCGCAGGAAAGAACAGGATTATTCCTACGGCGATTCGTTATGGAGAGCCAATGAGAGGGGGCAAAAATGCTGATTAGCCGGATCGAGCGCTTCTTGCGCGAAACCGGAATGTCGTGGACCAAATTCGGGCGGCTCGCGACGCGTGACCCGCGCTTTGTCCAGGATTTGCGCAACGGCCGTTCACCTCGTGTTGCAACCACGAAACGTGTAGAACATTTCATGAACATTTACCGCGAGGATGCCCGTGCAAATTGACCCTACTTCGGATGCAGCGATGCT
>JANOTT010000166.1:0-9197 GCA_031416535.1 Novosphingobium sp.
CCATGCGGTGAAGGAAGGCGATATGGTCCGCCAAGGCCAGTTCATCGCCCGGATCGGCAAGACCGGACGCGCCACCGGGCCGCATTTACACTGGTCGATCAAATGGCGCGATTTCCGGCTGGATCCGCTGTTGTTTGTGGGGAGATAGGGCGGGCGTTGCAAAACTAATAGCGGATGCAAATTGCGCAGCCTGACATCATTGCACCCGGCGCATTTTGATCGCGCGCTGGCCGTCGATGTTGACGCGGTAGGTGCCCATTGTGCCCTTGTAGATATGCACTTTGCTGCCGCCGTGGGGGTCGAACACCAGCTTGCCGTCGTCGGTCTGTTCCCACACCGATCCATCGGCCAGCGTGATCCGCCATGAGCCGTAGCCGAACTGGCGGGCCGAGCTGATCGTGGTGTCGATTTCGGATACTTGCTCGGTTTCCTGACCTTCGCGTTCGCCCAGCAGGCTTCCGCCAGGCAGGGTGAAGCCAAACAGGCCGCGCTTGGTGCGGCGCACAGTTTCGCGGTCGGCCAGCACCAGGTCGCCGTTGTTGGCGGCCTGCTCAAGCTTGCCGACTTGCGCATCGAAGCAGGCCAGCCGCGCCGCCGGATCGGCAATTTGCTGACATTTGACCATGTCCCGCCAAGCCTGCGGCGGCGGCGGCGGAGCCTTGTCTTTGGCTGCGGCGCCACCTCCAAGCGTCAAAGCAGCGGCAAGTGCGCTCAACCATATGTAAACACGCATTGCTTCATCTCCCGATTGGCTGGCCCGGCTTCGCCGACCCAACGGTTAATAGAGATTTATCGTCCACCACTCTACTGTGGCAAGAAGGCTACAGTGGGCGCCAAACCGCCCGGAATCCGGGCGACTCCGCTTTACACGGCGCCGAGGCACGGCCACGAAAGCGCCATTGGGTGAAATATGGCCTGTGCGGCCTCTTTTCATACCTGCAGTAACGGCCGGAAACTCCCCCCGGCTTCCAGAACAAGGGACTGGACACACATGAAGAGCATTTTCAAACTCGCCTCTGCCCCGGCAGTAATCGGCTTTGCGCTGGTTGCCATGCCTGCCTTCGCGCAGACTTCGACCGCCGCCGATGATGCCGAAGAAGCCACTGCGATCGTCGTGACCGGATCGCGTCTCGCCTCGCCCAACCTTGAATCGGCCAGCCCGGTTACGGTGGTTTCGGCTGAAGACATCAAGAACACCGGCACCACCCGCGTGGAAGATCTGCTGAACTCGCTGCCGCAGGTGTTCGCCGGGCAGGGTTCCAACATCTCGAACGGTGCCTCGGGCGCCGCCACGCTCGATCTGCGTGGCCTGGGTGCGGCCCGCACGCTGGTGCTGGTCAACGGCCGCCGCGTGGTTCCGGGTGATCCGGGCTCGTCGGCTGCCGATATAAACATCATCCCCGGCGCGATGGTCAAGCGGATCGACGTGCTGACCGGCGGTGCTTCGTCGGTCTATGGTGCGGACGCGGTTTCGGGCGTTGTCAACTTCGTGATGGACACGAAGTTCGAAGGCTTCCGGATCGATGGCCAGTACAGCTTCTACAACCACAACAACGACTCTGGCACGCTGATCACGGCGCCGCAGGCCGCGCGCGGCTTTGCCGTTCCGCGCGGTATGTCGACCGGTGGCGGCGCGGTTGACGCAACCTTCGCGTTCGGCACCGGCTTCGATGACGGCCGCGGCCACATCACCGCCTATGCCGGCTACCGCAAGGTTGAGGCCGTGTTCCAGCGCGACCGTGACTATTCGTCGTGCGCACTCAACGCGCGCTCGACGGCCCAGGTGGCCGCGAATGGCTCGCTGTTCAGCTGCGGTGGTTCGGCCACCTCGGCCAATGGTACGATCATCGCGTATGACAGTGGCGGGGTTCCGGCGAACTTCACCTCGACCTTCTTCCAGATCGGGGCCGGGCGTACGCTGTCTGCCGGTTTCACGCCGTACAACTTCGCCCCGCTGAATTATTTCCAGCGTCCGGATGAACGCTACACCGCTGGCGTCTTCGCTGACTACGAAATCAGCGAGGCGCTGCAACCGTACCTTGAAGTCATGTTCATGGACGATCGCACCGTGGCGCAGATCGCGCCGTCGGGCAATTTCGGCAATACGCTGTCGATCAACTGCGATAACCCGCTGCTGGGCGCGTCGCAGCGCGCCGTGCTGTGCGACACCGAAAACCTGCTGGTCAGCCCCAGCCCGGCTCGCGCGTTCGACGTGGTTGGCAACACCACTGGCGGCACGCCGTTCAACTTCATCGATCCGTCGACCGGCCTGACCTACAACCGCGGGTTCGCTCAGATCCTGCGCCGCAACGTCGAAGGCGGTCCGCGCCGCAGCGATCTGCAGCACACCTCCTATCGCGGCGTGCTGGGCATGAAGGGCGATCTTTCGGACGCCTGGTCGTATGACGCATATTACCAGTACGGTCGCACGATCACGAGCCAGATCTACTTCAACGACTTCTCGGTCGCGCGCCTGACCAAGGCATTCGACGTGGTTGCTGGTCCGGGCGGCGTGCCGACCTGCCGTTCGGTGCTCGATGGTTCGGATCCGAACTGCATTCCTTACGATATCTTCGGCACGGGCACTGTCACTCCGGCGGCGCTCAACTACGTGCAAATTCCCGGCTTCACCAAGGGCATCAACTCGGAACAGGTGGTTAGTGCCGCCATGACCGGCGATCTTGGCAAGTACGGTATCCGCAGCCCCGGGGCCCGGGACGGCTTCGCCGTGGCGTTCGGTGCTGAATATCGCAAGGCATCGCTCGACTTCGTGGCTGACGCCGCATTCCAGTCTGGCGATCTGGCCGGCCAGGGCGGCGCAACGCCATCGGTTGCAGGTAGCTTCGACGTGAAGGAAGTGTTCGCCGAGCTGCGCGCACCGCTGATCCAGGATTCGTTTATCCACGACCTGACTTTTACCGGCGGTTATCGTCACTCGTCGTATAAGATCAGCAGCGGCGCAAAGTTCTCGACCGACACCTACAAGATCGAAGGCGAATTCGCCCCGATCCGCGACATCCGGTTCCGTGCCGGCTACAACCGCGCGGTTCGCGTACCAACGCTGCAGAACTTCTTCGCGCCGCAGCTGGTCTCGCTCGACGGTTCGGAAGATCCGTGCGCCGGCACGCCTTCGGCACCCAAGGGTCCGATCACCGCAGCTGACACTGGCTGCCGTGCGCAGGGCCTGGCCATCGGCCAGATCGTCGCTCCAAGCCCCGCTTCGCAATACAACGGCTTGCAAGGTGGCAACCCGAACCTCCAGCCTGAAATCGCCGATACCTTGACGGCCGGTGTCGTGCTGCAGCCGGGCTTCTTGCCGGGCTTCTCGCTGAGCGTCGATTACTTCAAGATCAAGGTCAAGAACGCGATCCAGGGCATCGGGGCTGACACCATCGTCACCCAGTGCACCAACACTGCGGATCCGTTCTTCTGCAGTCTGGTCCGTCGCGATGCTTCGGGCTCGCTGTGGCGCACGTCCAACGGCTTTGTTGTCAATCTTGCCCAGAACATCGGCTATGCCGCGACCAAGGGCGTCGATGTCAATGCCAACTACAGCCGTCAGATCGGTGGCCTCGGCCGGATGAGCCTGGGCTTCGTCGGCACTTACCTCCAAGAGCTGGAAACCTTTGACGGGATCACCATTCCGGTGGACTGCGTTGGCTTCCACGGCGCGCTGTGCGGCACGCCGAACCCCAAGTGGCGTCACCAGCTGCGCGTTGGTCTTGAAACCAAGATGGGCATCGGCGTCTCGATGCGCTGGCGCTATTTCGATCCGGTCAAGCAGGATCGCACCAGCACCAACGCCAACCTTGCGGGTGCATCACAGCCAGCCAACCTGCGCATCCCGGCGGTCAACTACTTCGATCTTGCGATGACAGCCAATGTGGGTGACCACTTCAAGTTCCGCATCGGTGCCAACAACATCCTCGACCGGACCCCGCCAGTCAACGGCGCGCCGGCCTGCCCGGCAGGCTCGTGCAACGGCAACGTCTGGGCGCAGGTTTATGACTCGATCGGTCGTTACGTCTACGCCGGTGTCTCGATCGACTTCTAAGTCGCGTCGTAGCATTGCTAAAATACAGGGCGGCGGGTTCCTTCGGGAACCCGCCGCTTTGCGTTTGCTGACCAGTTTGTTTTTGATGAAGCCGGCCCCTCCGGCTAAGCCTTGGGCATGACTTTGCCAGATTCAATTCTCACCGCGTTGCGGCGCGGACCCGGCGGCGACCCGGCCCGGTTTCTGCAGGCTGCTGGTCAGGCGCTGAGCGCGGGCCAGGCTTCGGCAGTCGCAAGCGCGATGGCCGACGCGACCGTCGCCGCACCTGGCGAACCGCGCTTCTGGCAATTCCTTGGTCTTGCGCAGCGCGCCTTACAGGACAGCGCCGGGGCCAATCAATCATTTGCCAACGCTGCGCGGCTAGCGCCTGAAGATCCGCTGATCGCGCACAGTGAGGCGCGCAGTGCACTCGAAGCGGGCTATCCGGCGCTGGCGGCGTTCAACCGCGCCCGCCTGCTTGCCCCCGGCGATGGCAGCGTGGTCTTGGGGCGAGTCGCCGCGATGCTTGCCGAGAGCCACGGCCAACGGGCTTGCGAGCAACTCGCCACCCTGCTCGCCGCCAGCCCCGGCTGGACCGAAGGCCATATTGCGCTGGCCCGATTGACGGCGCAGGTCGATCCTGGCCAGCCGATTGATGCCAGCTTGCGACAGGCGCTCGCAGCGCATCCGCAGGCCGGCGCGCTCTGGCAAACGCGGTTTCAGGTGCTGATGGAAGCGCGCGATTTTGCCGCTGCTGCGGGGGCTGCCGATGAAGCGCGCGGGTTGCTGGGGCCTAGTCAGGAACTTGACCGGGTCGAAGCCATCTGCCGGTCCGAACTGGGCGATGCCGCCGCGGCCCAGACGGTATTCGATTCGCTGCCATTCCCGCACGATGGTGCGGCGGCGATCTGGCCGATCCGCAACTTCATCCGGCTCGGTCGCTACGCCGATGCCATCTTGCTCGCCGAGCAAAGGTTCGATGCCGCCAGCGAAGCCGTGCTGTGGCCGTACCGCGCGCTGCTGTGGCGGCTGCTCGATGACCCGCGCTGGCAGTGGCTCGAAAACGATCCGCGGCTGATCCAGTCCTACGATATCGGCGCCGCGAGCGGCTCGCTCGAGCGGCTGGCGACGGTGTTGCGCAGCCTGCACCGGGCGCAGGCTGCTCCGCTCGACCAATCGGTGCGCGGCGGCACCCAGACTGACGGCAATCTGTTGGCCCGGGCCGAGCCCGAACTGCGCCAACTGCGCAGTGCGCTGCTCGACGCGGTGCAGGACTACGTCGGCCAATTGCCGGCGTTCGATCCCGCCCACCCGATGCTGCTGGCCCGGCGCGAACCGCTAGCGGTGGCCGGGGCATGGTCGGTGCGGCTAAGCGACCGGGGCTTTCACGCCGACCATGTCCACGCCCAGGGCTGGATCAGCTCGGCCTGTTACATCACTGTCCCGCCCGCCGATCCAGCGCTGCCAGAAGGCGGCTGGCTGGCTTTTGGCGAGTGCCGGGACCTGCTGCCCGATCTGGCCGCTTTTCGCACCGAGGCTCCCAGCCCGGGCAAACTGGTGCTGTTCCCATCAATCATGTGGCACGGCACCCGCCCATTTGGTACCGGCGAACGGATGACAGTAGCATTTGACATCGCCCGGCCGCCGCAAGCATGATTTCGGCGCTCGACCACCTGCGCAGTGGCGCGGCCGCCGTACTCCGCGGAGACTTTGCCGGGGCACTTTCAGGCCTGCAAGCGGGGCTGCAGACCGCGCCGGATGATCCGGCGTTGCTGGGGCTCGCGGCGCTATCAGCCTTGCGGCTTGGCCAGCAAGAGCTTGGGGTTGAATACCTGCGCCGCCAGCTTGCCGCCACCCCCCGCGATCGCGCCGCGCGTTACAACCTGGCGACTGCGCTGGCCGGGCTGGGAGAAACCGAAGAAGCCAGCGCACTTGCCTCGAACTATAACGGACACGCCAAGCTCGCCCGGCTGGCCGGCTATATCGCCCAACAGACTGGCCGGTTCAATGCTGCCATAGCCGCGTATCGCGAAGCTGTGCGGCTGGCTGGCGATGACTGGGAAAGCTGGAACAATCTGGGCAACTGCTGCACCGGAGTCGGCGATACTGCCGGCGCGATCGATGCGTTCGAAAATGCCATCAACCGCGCGCCCGGGGGCGGCATGGCCGAGCTGTTTCTCAACCTGTGCCAAGCGCTGGCCACCCCCGAAAACCGTGAAAAGCGGCTCCATACCGCCGAAGAAGCGGGGCGCCGGTTTCCCGGCAACCATGCCGTTGCGATCGAACTTGGACTGGCCCAAGCCGCGGCCGGGCAGCTGGAACAGGCCGAAGCAAGCCTGCGCCGGGCCGCCGCCGAAGAGCTTGAATTCGGTGAGGCCCGGCTTGAACTGGGCTTGCTGCTCGAAAACGCCAATCGGCTGGACGAACTTGACGCACATATTGCCGAATGCGAAGCGCTTGGCCCGCGCGACGAGCTGATCTTCCTTAAAGGCTGGAGCTTGCGCCGCCGCGATCGCTTTGCCGAAGCAGCCGACCTTGCGGCGCGGATCCCGGAGACGATCAATCCGATTCGCACTGCCCAACTGCGCGCTGAGATCGCTGACCGGCTGGGCGAAAGCGACGAAGCCTTTCGGCAGTGGACCCTGATGAACGAAGCCTCGCTCAGGGCGCATCCTCCCCAACCCGGTCCGCATTACCGCGCGCTGACCGCTGCGGCGACGTTGGCAATGAAACCGCCGCTAGCCAAAGTTTCGGCCGAACCGGACCTGTCGCGCGATCCGGTGTTCATCGTCGGCTCACCGCGTTCGGGCACGACCCTGCTCGACACCCTGCTGACAGCCTTGCCCGAATTGCAGGTGTTCGAAGAACAGCCGATGCTGGTCCGGGTTGAAGGTGAATTCCCCGATCTGGCGCGCGAGTCCGATCCGGCGCGGGTGCGCGCCGCGCGGCGGCGATATTTCGAACTCGCCGAAGCGATCGAAGGACCGCTTTCGGGCCGCCGCATCGTCGACAAGATGCCGCTGCACCTCACGCATATGCCGGTGATACAACGCTTGTTCCCCGAGGCCGCAATCGTGCTGGTGGAGCGGCATCCATGCGACGTGGCGCTGAGCTGTTTCATGGCCAATTTCATGCTCAACCACGCTATGCGCAGCTTTACGCGGCTCGATGAAGCTGCCCGAACCTATGACGCAACCTTTGCCAACTGGGAGCGCGCCCGCGAATTGCTGCCGCTGTCGGTCCACCCGGTCCGATACGAGCGCCTGGTGGCTGACCTTGAAGGAGAAATGCGGGCCCTGCTCGAATATCTGGGGCTCGAATGGCGCGCGGCAGTGCTCGATAATCAAGCGAGCGCGGCCGCGCGCGGCGCCGTGCGCACCGCCAGTTACGCCCAGATCGGTCAGCCGCTTTACACGCGCGCGGTTGGCCGCTGGGAGCGGTATCGCGAGCAAATGGCGCCGGTGCTGCCTGTGCTTGAGCCGTGGCTCGAGCGGCTCGGCTATTCCGGCCAATCCTAGTTAAACGCCCTATTCGCGCGGTAGACGCAACGACTGGATCCGCTCGAGCGCCTGACGATCGGCGGCCAGCCGGGCCGCCCATTCGCCTTTGGTTTGGCACACCCGCTTGGAGGCGAGCCGACTGCCGATCGATTCGATGCGGCGGCAGACCACTTTGTTCTGCTCGCCATTATCGGCCGTGGTGGTGGGCTGCGCTGTGGTGGCCGGGTCGGCCCGTACCGGTGCAGTCGCGGTCAGCAAAATCAGCCCGGCAACCGCGCAGAACTTGGTGGTCATAGCTAAATACCTTGCTGTTGCCGCCCGCTAATGGCGTTCATCTGGTTGTCCTAATACCGCAGCGCGGCACTTCGATCAATCTAGACCTGGGCCGATACTGGGGCCGATATTGGGGCCGATACTGGAGGCGTTTGCTTGCAATCGCTCCGCACCCGTCACATGGCTGGCGGATGAGCCTGCCCGAGCCCGAACTGCAGCACCGCCTGGCCGCAGCCGACCGCGCGCTGAGCGGGGGCAGTCCGGCCGAGGCGCGGGCTATTCTGGAAGCGGCGGCCCCCGCCGATCCGCCGCTCCCGGCGTTCTGGCAGCGGCTGGCCACGCTGCGGCGCTTAACCGGGGCTCCCGCGCAGGCATTGGCCGCAATCGACCGCGGGCTGGCGCTGGCGCCGCTCGATTTTGTCGGGTTGCTGCTGCGCGCCGGATTGCTCGATCAATTGGGTGAGGCAGGGGCCGGCGAAGCTTATGGCCGCGCGCTGGCCCAGCGCCGCCCCGATCCGCTGCCGCCCGCGCTCGCGTCCGTGATCGCGCGCGCCGAAGCCGCTTGGGCGGCGCACCAGCAGAGCCTCGAAACGCGGCTCGCCGCCGCGCTCGAAGCCAGCGGCGCCGACCTCACCCCGGCCGCGCGCGCGCGCGCTGCGCGGCTCGCCAGCAATGCCTCGCGCCGGACCCGCGCCTATCACAGCGAGGCGACCCATTTTCACTATCCCGGGCTGCGTGAACTCGAATTCCACGATCCGGCGACCTTCCCCTGGTTGCCCCGATTCGAGGCCGCGACCGACATCATCACCCGCGAGATGCAAAGCGCGGCGGCGGCCACCAGCGCCGAGCTGGTGCCGTATATCCAGTATGCCGAAAACGAACCCCTGGCGCAGTGGGCCGGACTCAATTTCAACCGCGACTGGACCGCGATCCACCTGGTCGACCGCGGACAGCTGATCGCGGCCAATGCCGGGCTCTGCCCGCAGACGATGGCGCTACTGGACGCCGTGCCGCAGCCGTGGATCGATGGCTGCGGGGCCAATGCGATGTTTTCGCTGCTGGCGCCGGGCACCGTCATTCCCGCACACGTCGGCGTCGCCAATTTCAGGGTGCTGTGTCACTTGCCGCTGGTGGTGCCCGGCCAATGCTGGTTCCGCGTCGGCAACAGCCGCCGCGAATGGGAGCGTGGCAGCGGCTGGATCTTCGATGATTCGATCGAGCACGCGGCCGCTAATGAGAGCAATCAGCTTAGGGTAATCATGATCTTCGACATCTGGCACCCCGATCTCTCGCCAGCCGAATGTGCCGCGATTGCCGCGATGGTCGGCGCGGCAGCGCTACCGCTCGGCACCCTTTGAGGCTAGGCTGTCAGCGAGGGCTTCCCACAACAA
>JANOTT010000167.1:0-52549 GCA_031416535.1 Novosphingobium sp.
CATGCCGAAAGCGAACACCTCGTCTTCCGGTAGGCCGGAGCGGTTGGTGAACGGCAGCACCGCCAGCGACGGCGCTCCGCCGCGTTCGCCGGGTTTGGCGGGTTCGGGTTCGGGGGCGTCGATGATTGGCGCGGGCGTAGCCTCCCGCCCGACAAACCCGCGCACATCGCCCAGAAACGCCAACCAAGCCCGGTCCCCTGCATCCCCCGACCAGTGCGAGAGTTCCGCCGTCTGGGTCAGTTCGAACATGATGGGGCGTTCGCACGGCTCGATCGTCACCGGCACCAGCGTCTTGCAGCGGTCCGCGATCGTCGCCTCGGCGCGGACCCAGCGCGAGACCACCGAGCGCGGCGACCACAGCACCACCACCGCCTTCGCCCCGCGCAGCGCCGCCTCGGTCACCTCGTCATAAGCCTCGCCCGAGCGCAGCGCGGTGTCCCACCAGACGCTCAGCCCCCCGGCGGCGAAGGCATCGGCGAAACGCCGCGCCACCGCCGCATCCTCGCGGTTGTAGGAGAGGAAGATGTCGTTCAGCGAGGTGCCCCTTCAGCTAAATCAAACGCAGCCCGGCGGCGATGCTAGAGGCGATTCTATGCGGCGGCAATGCGGCGCTGTTTCAGGGCGGATAGCGCTTGCCCTGGCTATGCGCGTGGTTAAGCTGGGGGCGGGAGATTTGCATGGATGATGCCACCTATCAGCGCCTGCTAGCCAAGGCCCAGCGGACCAAAGACCTGTTCACGTTTGACCAGTTCCTTCGCTACTGGGCTGATGATCGCCCCGATCGGGTGGCGCTGGAAGGCGATGACCTGCGCTTCAGCTTTGCGCAGCTGGAAGACGCCACCGCGCGGGTCGCCGCGACGCTGGGCGCGCTCGGCGTGGCCAAGGGTGAGCGGATCGCGTGGCTCGGCAAGAACAGCGCAACGTACTTCGCGCTGTTCTTCGGCGCGGCGCGCGCGGGCGTGGTGATGGTTCCGGTCGGCTGGCGGCTGGCCGAGCCGGAGGCCGCGTTCATCATCGACAATGCCGAGGCCAGGCTGCTGTTTCTGGGTGACGGGTTTGAAGCCTGCGCCGCGACGCTGGGCCAGCGCCCCGGCCTGACGCGCTGCTTCACCTCCGACGAAGCGCGCCGCGAAGTGATCGGCGGCCCGCGGGGCGCCTTCACCGCCAGCGGGCCAGACGATGCCGTGCTGCAGCTTTACACCAGCGGCACCACCGGCCAGCCTAAGGGCGCGGTGCTGTCCAATCGCAACCTGTTCGGGCTGCGCAAGGCGCGCCTCGATAATCCCGTGCCGCATTCGCTGTGGGACGATGATGAGGCGGTGCTGGTCGCCATGCCGTGCGCGCATATCGGCGGCACGGGGCTTGGGATCGTGGCGCTGGCTTCGGGGCTGCCGGGAATTGTGCTGAGCGAGTTCGATCCGGTACGGGTGTTCGATGCGGTCGAGAATCGCGGCGTTACGCGGTTCTTTATCGTACCCGCCGCGCTGCAAATGCTGCTGAACCACCCGGCCTGCGCGCAGACCGATTTCAGCGAGATCAAATACATTATGTACGGGGCCAGTCCGATCCCGCTGGAATTGCTGCGCCAGTGCATTGCCATGTTTGGCGCTCAATTCGTCCAGGTCTATGGCATGACTGAAACTACCGGTTCGATCTGCGAGCTGCCGCCCGAAGATCACACGGCCGAAGGCAACGCGCGGATGCGATCAGCCGGCAAGCCGCTGCCGGGGGTGGAAGTGGTGATCCGCGCGCCCGATGGCCGGGTGCTGCCGGTGGGCGAGATCGGCGAGATCGTTACCCGCTCGCCGGCCAATATGCTCGGCTACTGGAAGCTGCCCGAAGCGACCGCCAGCACGATGGATGCGGACGGCTGGATCGCCACCGGCGATATCGGCTATCTCGATGCCGACGGCTACCTCTACATCTACGACCGGGCCAAGGACATGATCATCACCGGCGGCGAAAACGTCTATCCAGCCGAGGTCGAAAGCGCGATCTACGGACATCCCGATGTGCTCGAGGTGGCGGTGATCAGCATTCCCGACCCGAAATGGGGCGAAGCGGTCAAGGCGGTCTGCGTGCCCAAGCCCGGCCATACGATCGATCCCGACAGCGTGATGGCCTGGACGCGAAGCCGCATTGCCGCCTTCAAGGTGCCCAAGAGCGTGGACATTATCGACGCGCTGCCGCGCAACCCCAGCGGCAAGATTTTACGCCGCGCCTTGCGCGAGCCCTATTGGGCGGGCAGGGAACGGCAGATAAATTAGAACCCAAACCTCCGTCCGTGTCGAGCGAAGTCGAGACATTGCGCGCAGCATCTCGACTTCGCTCGATGCGAACGGGTAGGGTGGGATCAAACGAAAGGTCACAATCATGTCCGAACCCCTTCCCGGCGCGCAGGCGCATATTGCAGAGGCGCTGGCGCTGTGTGCCAAGATTGATGATTTGCCCGCCGATACGCCGCTGCTTCCCATTGCCAAGGTCGGCGTGATCGGCGCGGGCACGATGGGCGGGGGAATTGCGATGAACTTCCTGACCGCCGGGATCCCGGTGACGATTGTCGAGCGCGAGCAGGCCGCGCTCGACAAGGGTGTGGCGGTGATGGGCAAGAACTACGAAGCCAGCGTCAAGCGCGGGCGGATCGAGCCGGCCGTGGCGCAGGCGGCAATGGCCGCGCTGACCCCCAGCCTGACCTTCGACGCGCTCGCCGATTGCGACCTGGTGATCGAGGCGGTGTACGAATCCATGGACGTCAAGCAGGACGTCTTCGGAAAGCTCGATGCAATCGTGAAACCCGGCGCGATCCTCGCCAGCAACACCAGCTATCTCGATGTCGATGCAATCGCTGCGGCAACCAAGCGCCCCGAAGCCGTGCTGGGAATGCACTTCTTCTCACCCGCCAACATCATGAAATTGCTCGAAGTGGTGCGCGGGGCCAAGACCGGGGCGAGCCAGCTGGCCACCGTGATGCAGCTTGCCACCACGATCCGCAAGGTGCCGGTCGTCTCGGGCGTATGCCACGGCTTCATCGGCAACCGGATGCTGGCCAAGCGGCAGGAACAGGCCAACGCGCTGCTGATGGAAGGCGCGGCCTATTACGATATCGATCAGGTGCTGCTCGACTTCGGCTTCCCGATGGGCCCGTTCCAGATGGGCGACCTGGCCGGGCTCGACATCGGCTGGCACCGCGATCCCGCCAAAGTGACCACCATCCGCGAGGCGCTGTGCGCGAAGGGCCGCTGGGGACAAAAGACCGGCAAGGGCTTCTACGACTACGATGAAAGCCGCGCCCGCAGCCCGTCGGACGAGGTCAAGGCGATCATCGCCGAATTCGCCGCCAAATCGGGCACCGCGCAGCGCGCAGTGAGCAAGCAGGAGATTTTCGAGCGGCTGCTCTATCCGATGGTCTCAGAAGGCGCGCTGATCCTCGACGAAGGGATCGCCCAGCGCGCCAGCGACATCGATCTGGTCTGGCTCAACGGCTATGGCTGGCCGGCTTGGACCGGCGGGATCATGTACTGGGCCGATCACGAAGGGCTGGACAAGATCGCCGCCGGACTGAAGGCGCACGGCCTGCCGGTGGCGCCGCTGCTGGCCAAGCTGGCGAGTGACGGCGGCAAGTTCTGCGGTTAAGCACTCATCGTGCCGCCGGAATACACTGTTCGAGCGGCAGGCCCTTGAAGCTGTCGCAGTTGTAAAGCACGATCTCGGCCCCGCCCGGATCGCGCGAATAGCTGAACTGGAGGGTCTGGCGCGCGGGGGCCGGGAGCGGAAAGGCCGCGGGGATCAGCGCGGAGCTGCTCCAGCCCATTACCCGGCAGGTGCCCGGCGCAGTGCACAGCGTCTGGGCCATCGCCAAGGCTGACGGCGCCCCGGCGCGCGGATTGACCACCACGAAATTGGCCTTGCCCGAGGGTAGCCGCATCACCACCTGCCCGCCCTTGACCTTGGGCGTGTCGGCGGGCAGCGGGGCGATCGCGAGCGAGGCGTCGGGGTCGCCCGGTTCGGGCAGCCCGCTCGCCGCAATCGCCTCGCCTGGTCCGGCGATCAGCGCGGCGAATGCGGTTTCGCCGCCGCGGTAGCCTTGCCACGATTTGCTGCTGCCCCAATCGCCCGGCCAGCGGAAAAACAGGTGGGTTTCAACCTGCGCGATCTTTTTCAGTTGCGGGCTCCAGCTCGGATAGACCCAGTCGGTATGGTAATGTGTGGCGGTGCCGACCGCCGCGTAAACCGCGCCGCCCAGCGCCTGATCGGCGCGGGTCCGCGCGGCCGCCCAGCCCGCATCGCCATAGCGCCGGGTGAGCGAGCCATCGCAGGTAAAGGTGAACTGGCAGCCGGTCTGGCGCTGCGATCCTTCGAACACCACCCCGCATACGGTCTTGGCAAAGGCGGGATGGCGCACGCGGTTGAGGATCACCTGGATCACCGCGCGCTGGCCCGGATCAGTATTGCCGGCCTCGGCCATCGCGGCCAGCGCGAGGCAATCGCGCGCGTTGCTGCGATCTGCACTCGATCCGGCGAATTCGAACCGGGTGGCAGCCGCAATCGGCCCGGTGAAAAATGGATCGGCCAGGTTGCTGGCGCGGGCCTGGTCCATCTGGTCGGCGGACAGCGTAGGCGGGACCATCGCACCCGTTAGCAGCGGGGCTTCGGCCGGCCCGCCGGGCAGCGCGGCCAGCTGCGCGGCTCGCAGATCGCGGTGCGTTGGCACGGGCGGATCGAAGGTCTGGCAGGCCAGTGCGAACAGGAACGTGGGCAGCAGCGCAAGCAGCGCGACGACCATCCGCCGGATCAGCGGATCAGCCATCGCCGGTGTGTCCAAGACGCCCTGACGAAGACCTCACGCGCTGGCGCTGTCAGTCGCAATCGAGAAGCCGATCCGGGGGAAGTGCACCGCGATATCGCCCAGCTCCGCATCCGTTCGGAGCACGGACAGCTGATATTCTGTCGCGCCGACCAGCGTGCCGCGCACCGGATCGCGTCCGTAATCGTCCGCAGCCACGGTTACCTGCTGGCCGATCGGCGCGTCTGTGTCCGGGAAATTTGCGGCCGCAATGGGCTTGGCTTCACGCGCAGTCCGCAGTGCTTCGTCCCGCGTCACCGCCGATCGCTGACCATGGCCGATTGCGCGCACACGCTCGATCCAGTCCGAGATATGCGGCAGGCGCTCGAACGTCGGCGCGGCAGCCGGGTAGGCGGAGCGAACAAACCACAGATTGTAATAGGCGTTGGCATCGGCCAGCCCCGGCCGGTCGCCGGTCAGGAAAGCGCGGCCATCGCTGAGCTGCTCGGACAGCAATGCCGCGTGCGCGCGCAGCTGGCTGGTCATATGCGGGACAACGGCGCGCATCGCGGCCGGATCGAACGGCCGTCCGGTCAAGGCTTCGCGGTCCTTGATAAAGGCGGCAGGCACGGCGTCGCCGAGGCCGCCGAAAATGATCGCAACCGCGGCTTGGAACACTGCGCGATCGGTCCATAGAGCAGTGGCTGAACCAAGCCCGGTGTCGCCGCAGGGAAACAGCGTAGGGCTGGGAAAGCGGTGCTCAAGCTCGCGGACAATCAGCTGGCTGTCACAGTACAGGTCCGCTCCGATCTGCATCACCGGAATGCGGCGATAGCCCCCGGTGAGCGCGATCAGTTCGGGCTTGGGCAAGATCACCGGTTCATCCACCGCGCCCCAGGCAAGCTCTTTGATGCCAAGGCAGACCCGCACCTTTTCAGAAAAAGGCGAGCTGTCGTACTGGTGAAGCAGGATTGGAGGCATAAAGCATTTGTTGCACAAATTATCGGCTCGGGCGAGCGTGCCCGTGCGTTTTGGCAACTTTCCGGTGCTTTTTCGCGATAAGCGCCGCAAACCGGGCTAGGCAGTGCTATTTACGCTGCCGTGCCGTCCATTTCCGCCATTGCCGCCGGGTTAGCCGGCACTACGCCGCCAGAGCGGTTTGCCGCATCATCGGCGCGCGGGCTGTATGGCTGCGACCAACCGCGCGACACGCGCTATTATCTGGGCCGTGGCGCGCTTATGCTGACGATTGTTGCTGTGCATCTGCTGATCCTGTGGCTGGTCCTGCTGCTGACCGGATTTACCGGCAGCCCGCTGCCGCGCGCTAAGACGCTCGCCGTGTTCGATGTGTCGGAGGTCGAAAAACCCGATGCTCCGGCCAAGCCGGCCAAGCAGGTGCAGGTGAGCAAGATCCGGCCGCAGTTGCTCGTGCCCACCACCCTCACTGTCGCTGCCCCGCCGGCGGCGGCCGGCTCGGGCACCGGAGAGGGCTGCGGCATGGCCGGTTTACTGGCCAAGGGCATCAGCGAAAATCCTGCGGCGATGGCCGCCGTGGCGGCGTTGCCCAAAGCTGTGCGCAGTGATGCCGATGCGGTGATGCTGTGGAACGGGGCATGGCTCGACACCGCGCAAGGGTCAGCCTTTTCCGTCTTGCCGATTTTATCGGCAATGACCGGCCAGGACCCCGTCACGGCGCTGAAGACCGTAATTCTGGCAACCCTCGCTGCGGCGCCGGCCGAATGCCGCGAAGTCGAATCGCTCGGGCCGCAGTTCATCCCGATTGCCGAGCCGGAGCGCACGACCATGCTGGTGATCGGTTCGGGCGCGTGGCGCTGGTCGACCCTGCTTGAGCCTGAACTCGATCCCTTGGCTCCGCCGGGTGCGGATCAGTCCGCGGGTGCCGACCGGCTGGCGGCAGCACCGACCGGGAACTGAATGTCGGTCACCAGCCGGGTGCCATCGCTGCGGCCGAGCTGGACGATGATGTCGATCACCGAGCGAATATAGCCGATCATCTCGCTACGCCGCAGATCGCTGCCCGATTGGCCGGCAATCAGCGCCAGCTGTTCGACCGCGCCATCGGGCGAATTGGCGTGAACCGTCGTGATCGAGCCGGGATGGCCGGTATTGACCGCGCGCAGGAAACTCAAGGCCTCGACCCCGCGGATTTCACCCATGATGATCCGGTCGGGGCGCAGCCGCAGCGCCGCCTCGAGCAAATCGGCAGCGCTGACCGCAGCTTCGCCCAGCCGGCCGCGAACCGCCACCAAACCGACCGCATTGGGATGTGACAGCTGAATTTCGGGCGTGTCCTCGATCAGCACCAGCCGCTCTTCGCGCGGTGCCTCCTTGAGCAGCGCATTGAGCAGCGTGGTCTTGCCGGTCGCCGTGCCGCCGGAAATCAGGATCGATTTGCGCGCGACAACAGCGCCTTTCAAAAAGCCGGCCACGTCGCCCGATGCCAGTTGGGCGGCGAGCGCCTGATCGACCGCGTGCTGGGTGAGCGCGGCGTCGCCGACCCGGGCAAACGCTCCGGCGGCGAGATAGTCGTTCAAGGTGAGATCGGGCAGCACATGCTTGCGGATGGCCACTACGACATGGCCGCGCGTGGCCGGCGGCGCGCAGACCTGAACCCGGGCACCGCCGGGCAGCGTGGCGGCAAGCAGCGGGTGCTCGCGGCTAATGCCCTGGTCAGAGGCCGCCGCGATCTGCCGCGACAATCGCCACAGCGCAGCATCGTCGAGCTGCGGATTATCGTGCCGCTCGATCCCGGCGCTGGTTTCCAGCCAGATTTCGCCGGGCCGGTTGATATAGAGATCGGTGACGTCGTTGCGGCGCAGCGCCTCTTCGAGCGGCGCCAGAAAGGCACCCAGAAACACCTGCGGCTGCGCGGTCATTTGCGCACCGGTCCGACGGCGGTAAAATCAAGGTCACGGGCCACGAAGATCAGCACCAGCGCGCCCTGCTGGGTCTTGATTGTCGGCGGAATGTCGTTGCCCTTCAACGCCTGCCCCGCCAGGTTGGTCGCCTCGCTGCTGGTTGAGACCACCACCGCCGCCCCGCGCGAGAGCGAGGCGGTGAGCGCACTGATCCCGCCGGTCAGGACCGAGAGCAGGATCGCGCCGCCGAAGCGCTGGAGGAAGTGGCGGTTGACCTTGCCGCCGAGGCCCCCGCGGCCAAGTTCGTCGACCGCTGGCGAGCCGAGCGCAATCGACACGCCGTCAGGGCGGATCAGCCGGCTCCAGATGATAAAGATCCGGCTGGCGCCCTGGGCGACGCCCGAATTATATTCACCGATAATGCGGCTGCCGGCCGGGATCAGGACCGAAGAACCGTCGAACGACAGCACGTCTTTGGTCACTAACCCGCGCGCATAGCCGGGCAAGTCCGAATTGAGCGCGGTTTCCATCACCGCGCCGATCATCGCGCCCTGTGGCACCAGCCGATCAAGATTGCCCATCTGCTGGGCCTGCGCGGCTTCGGCCTGCTTGCCGCCAACCCGGTCGGCGAAGCGCTCATTGGCAGTGCCTTGCGGCACGTTCCCCTGCAGCACGCCCGCGCCGACCGCTGCCGCCCCACCGGCAATGGGCGGGGGGCCGGCGGCATTGATCGCATCGCCGGCGGGATCATAGCCAGTGGTCGAGCGCGGCGGGTTCGGGGTGCCGGAGTCTTGCCCCATCCGGACCGAGCCGCCGCCACCTGCCGCGGCTGCCCGGCCAGTGTAGAAATCGAACATCAGCGCCTGCCCGCCAAATTGTTCGCTCTCGGGCGGGCGGGCAAAGCCGCTGCGGACCGGTGTCAGCCGAATCGGCGCCGAATAGGTGGCTGCGCCCAGGCCAGAATTAGCCGTCATGGGCAGGGCCCGGACCACAAACGGTGCCGCGGTTGCCGCTGGCGTTGGCGCAACCAGTGGCACTGGCGCGGCAATCGTACGGAATTTGAGTGGCGGCAGAGCCAGCGCCGAGGCTTGGTCCGAGGCCCGGCTGTCGATCATCTTGGCGAAGACCGCGCTGCCCAGCACCAGCAGTCCCAATGCCAGCGGGAGCTTGGCTTGGCGCGCGGCGATCCGCGCTACACGCGGTCGGCGGACAGGGGGGGTATCGGCCATGATGATTCCTAAGGCTGCTTGGTGATAGTGGCAGTGCGCTTGCCCGAGCGCAGGGTGAACCGCCGGGCGCGTTGCTGGACAACGACAACGCGGTCGCGCACGGAGAAATTGACCAGGGTTTCGTCTTTACCCGGACCGCCAGCGAAGATGGCCGGCATTGCGGTTTCTTCGCTGAATTCGAAGTAGGTTTGATGCCCGTCGTCCCACACCCGGCCGGGCAGCAGGTTGGCGTCGCCGGCCATCGCGTACCCGAAATCGAGCTTGATCTGCGGCGGTGCCGGTGGCGGCGGGATTATTGGTTGGGGCGGCGGCGGCGGATAATCAAACCGCACAATCCACGGCGTGCGGGCTTGGCGCGCGCCGACGTTAAGATTAAACGTATAGTGGCGCTGCGACGTAATCACGGTCATGTTGGTGCTGGCCTTGCGGCTCAGCGGTTTGACAAACAGCATGCGGGCCCGCTTGTTCGGCGTCACCTGCCAGGCGGTCGAATCGCCGATGGCAACGTTTTCGATGCGCTCGTCCTCGCCGAATTCGATCATCATCTGCCAGCCAACCGCCCCGGTCAGCGTAATCACCGTATCGGGGTTGTAATAAATCGTCTGGACATGCGAGCCGGAGTCTACTGCCGGACGCGGCCGACTTGCCGCGACTTCCAGCAGCAACACTGCAACCAGCAGCGCGCGTTTCACTGCGTTACGCCTTCGGCATCGCGGCGATACCGGGTCACAACGAAGCCCAGCGGATTGTCGAAGCGATCCTCCAGCCGGAGCGGCCGGCTGTTAAAGCCGAACGCGATGGCGCTGACATAGGCCCGCGTATCGACAATCCGGCCATCGGCCGAACTGCGCTCGGTATCGTAGCGCACCAGCCCGGAACCGGCGGTGAGCAGCGATACGCTTTTGATTTTCACCCTGACTGTATCGCCGGGCGACAGTTGCCGCAGCGGACTGCCCGGATTGCCGGCCGCCATCTCGGCAATGTAGGCGTTGCGCACGCCGCCCGAGGAGCGCAGCTGGACCCGGCGGTAATTGGTCGCCAGGTCGGTTGCGTCGAACGTTTCGCGGGTGCGAATATAGTTCGCCAGTTCAGACTGGATCACCGCCTCGTTCTCGCTCAGCTTACCGTCCTGCACAGTCGTCGCCAGCTGGACCGCACCGGTCTGGCGATCGACCGTGACGACATACGGCTGAACCGATTTCAGCGGCACCAGCAGCAGCATGGCAATCGCCAGAATCAGCGCGATCGCGCCAGCGACGCCCGCCACAATCCAGGCGAGGCGGCGCATCCTCCGCTCGGCTGTAACGCGTTCGTCGGCCCAGCTCAGGGCAGCGGCATAATATGTTTCGTGGTCTGTCATTTATCTCTGCGCTTGGCTGCGCGCGAAGCGCGGGTGCGAAGTTGCGGTCGAAGCGGAGCGAGGCCGGTCGCGCCGGTTTCGCGCGCGGCCAGACCGGGTTGCACGGACCGGACAAGCGCGCCCGCGCCCTGGCCGGAACCCAAACTGCGCACCACTTCGCTGCCGGACCGGACCGACCCGGCGCGGATGGGCGTTTCGCGGCGTTCAGACCGCTCGAGCGCATGGACCACGGCGGGCTGCGCGGCGATCTGCAGCAGTTCGAAATGCTGTCGCTCGGCGGCAAGCGAGACTTGCGCCGCACCCGGTACCGGATCGCGCTGCGGCACGGCGGGGGTTCGCGCCAGCCGAATGCCGTTGGCAATCGAGCGCAGCGCCGCCAGCGAGGCGAGGATGGCGGCGGTAAAGACCAGCGTCACCAAGCCCAGCGGGGTGACTGACTCGGCCAGATATTGTCCGCTGGCTTGCTGCGCGAGAATGCGATCGAGCATCGGGGTGATGATCGCCAGTTCCACCGCGGTCAGGGTCAGCACGCCGACCGGCACCAACGCAGCGGCCAGCATCGCCCGCAGCCAGCCTTCCAGCAGGCCGCGTGTGGCATTGAACAGCAGGAAGCCCGCGATGACCGGGGTCAGCGCCAGCAACAGCGCGAGCACGACGCGCGAGATGACCAGCAGCCCTGCGGTGGTCATCGTCAGCATGAAGGCGGCCAGATTAAGCGTCATCGCGGTGGTCGGCGGTCCGCCCACCAGCGGCGAGGCGATCCCCGCGCGCTGACGCCAGCCGACGCTTGCCAGCTCGATCTTGTCGAGCGCGTTCTGCACGCCTTCGAGCGGCCGCGGTACGCCAAGCGCGGAGATCATCTGGTCAGCGACACGGGTGGGCGCACGCGCCAGCGTATCATAGGCCGCACCCTGCAACGTTGACCATGAAGCCGCCAGCAGGACGACGACCCCGAGCCGCAGCGCAAGCCCGGTGAGATCGGCCAGCCGCAGTCCGCGACCCAGCATCAGCTGATACCCGAAAAAGGCCACCGCAATGACCATCAGGCTGGTGATGGTCGTGGCGGTCGCGCTGCCCGGCGCCGATAAGGCCGCATAGCCGCGCTCGACCAGTCCGAATGCCTGGCAATCGGTGTCGGCCAGCAGCCCGGTAACCAGGCCCGGCTGCTCGGGGGCGGCGCAGGCTTCGCCGCTCATGCTGACGCGACCAGTCGTGGCAGCCAGGCCGCAGGGTCATCGCCCAGCTCGGCACGCAGCTTGTCGAGCATCCGCACGGTCTTTTCGCGCCCGGACAGCACGGTCAGCAGTTCGGGCTGCGAGGCGAGGTTGAGCCGCACGACCACGCTATCGCTGCCGTGCTTGACCAAAAACGCGCGGGCGCCTTCGGGCATCGTCTTGACGATTGCGAACTCGTCTTCGGTCATGCCGAAACCGCCGATGTAGTCATCGGCCTGCGCGCTCGAATTCGGCATGAAGATCTGCGTCCCGGCCTGCTCGATAATGGCGCTGGCAATCCGGCTTTCCAGCGCGTCAGAGGCCGACTGGGTGGCGAAACCGACGATCCCGCCGCGCTTGCGGATGGTCTTTTCCCAGTCGCGGATGCGGGCGACGAACACCTCGTCGTCGAGCGCCTTCCAGCCTTCGTCGACCACGATGATCGTCGGCCGCCCATCGAGCCGTTCTTCGACCCGGTGGAACAAATACAGCATGGTCGGCGCGCGCAGGGCCGGCTGATCGAGGATCGCCGTCATATCGAAACCCAGCGTCGCCGCCTGCAAATCGAGCTTGTCTTCGGCATTATCGAACAGCCAGGCGAACTCACCCTCCGAATGCCACGGCGCCAGCCGCGCCGCCAGATCGCCCGCCGATGCCCGGCTGCGCCCGCGAAACAGTTCTGCCACATGGCGCAGCCGCCGCAGCTCGGGCGGACCCGCCATCGCCGCATCGATGGCCTCGCCGATCCAGGCCAGTTCCTCGACCCCGAGCGGCGCCCCGTCACCCACCGCCAGCCGCGCCAGCCAATCGGCCAGAAAGCGGCGGTTGACCGGATTGTCCGGCAGTGCCAGCGGGTTCATGCCCGTCGGCTCGCCCGGGCGCAGCGCATCGTATGTGCCGCCAATCGCGCGCAGGAAAATCTCCGCGCCGCGATCCTTGTCAAAAAACACGATGCGCGGATCGAACCGGCGGGCCTGCGCCAGCAGGAATGCCACCACCACGGTCTTGCCCGACCCCGAAGGCCCGATGACCGTAAAATTACCAAGATCGCCGCGGTGGAAGTTGAAGAAATAAGGCCCGGCTGCCGTGGTCTCGAACAGTGTCACGGCATCGCCCCAGAAATTGCCGGTGGCCTGGCCGATGGGGAAATTATGCGCGCTGGCAAAGCCGGCAAAATTGGCGGTTGAAACCAACGCGCGGCGCGCGATATAGCTAAAATTGCCGGGGAACTGCGCCCAGAACGCGGCCTCCAGGCCAAGCTCCTCGCGCACCACGCCAAAGCCGCTTTCGGCCAGCGCCGCCTGCACCTCGCCCGCCGCCTCGTCGAGCGCTTCGATCGAATCGGCGCGGACCATGATCGACAAATGGTGCTCGCCAAACCCGGAGCGACCCGCCGCGACATTATCCTTGGCGGCAGCAAGTTCGCTGCGCAGCGACACGGCGGCATTGTCCGCCGCGCGCATCCGCCGGATCGCCAGATCCATGCGCTGCTGGGCCACGCCCTGATCGACCATCGCAAAGCTTTGTGTAACCACCATCGCGAACGGCAGGCGGTAGATGTCGTCGAGCATGCCCGCGCTGGTCAGCGCCGGATAATCCTTGGCCGAAAGAATCGCGGCGAATTCGGAAGGTCCGCCATCAACCGGCCCCAGCTCGATCGCATCGGCGCCAAACGCCACCGACCGCCGTGGGATGGCATGGCCAAGATCGCCCAGCGGCAGCAGCATCGGGCCGCCGCTGCCGTTGTAGAGTCCGGCGAGGAATTCAAGCGGCTCGGAAGCAAGGCCGCGGGGCGCGTCATAAGCGCTCAGCAATTGCGGTCCATACGCCTCAAGCGTGGCCATCAGCGGTTCGCGCACTTGCGCCAGCATGCGCAAGTCGGCGCCGTAATCGTCCGGCTGGCTTCGCGTGCCGGCCGCCAGCCCAAGCAGCCGCTCAGCCCAGCCGGCGCGGCCGCGCAGTGGGCGCAGCATTACGGTGAGGTAAAGATCGTTGACATAGAGCCGCCGGCTGGCGAGCCGGGCATTCCACTCCCGATCCAGCTCGGCGCTGAACGGATCGCCGAAGTCGCCCGAGATCTGCGCCGAAACCTCGCGCCGTACCACATGATGCACCAGCGCCACGCGCGACGAGCCGATGCCTTGAAACATCGCATCGCGGTTTGCCAGGCGCGCTTCGAGTTCGGCGCGCGCAATCGTCTCAAAGGGCAGTCCGGCCAGCGCAATAACCTGCAGCAACTGCCCTTCGCGCGTCAAAATCGTATGGTCGTCGATCTGGGCGAGGTAGGGCAGGTGAATTCCCGCTGGGGTCTCACGCTTCGCCGCCCGATCACGGGCAATAGACATTGGCGCCTCGCAAGCTGTAGTTTTTCACCCGCGGCGTGCGGCGCAGGCGAGTCATCCACAGCGCCATGATATGCACGTCGCGCAGATGGGCGGCGAACCCCACACCGTGCAGCAACAGCGACGGCAGCAATGCAAACGGCGTTTTGAAGACCAGAAACAGCTCGACTGCGACGATCGCATTGAGCACGAAAAACGGATACGTGACGCCCGCCACCATCTGCGGCCGTGCCAATGCCCGAAACAGCGGATCAGCCACTGGTCAGCCCCCCCCGGCCGCTGATCTGATGCCAGCGACAATCGAAGCCGCGCCAAAGACAATGAACAGCCCCATCACAACGGTCGCACCATAACGCCAGTTGATCCGCCCGGTGAGCATCATGAAGCCAACCGCCGCGACCGCCATTACCGCGATCGCGGTGGCGACATTGCCCAGCATCGTCCCCTGCAGCCACTCGACAGCGCCGCCGATCGCGCCCGAACCGGCGGGATCGGGCGCGGCATATTGCGCCAGCGCAGGGCTGGCTGCGGTAAGCAGGATCAGGGTCGTGAGTTGGCGGATCATTCAGTCTCTACCTCGATAAGCAGGATGGGCGCCGCAGACTCGCGTCGCCCCGTTTTTGGCGCGGCTGGCGCGGCGGTCTGGGCCTGGCCGAGTGCACCTGGTCTCAACGTCGCAGTACTGCCGTTCCAACGCAGCATAATCGTCGAAACATAGCTGCGTGTCTCTCGGTAAGGCGGCACCCCGCCATACCGGATCACCGCTCCGGGCCCAGCGTTGTAGGCCGCCAGCGCCAACTCCACATTCCCGAATTTGGTCATCTGCAATGCCAGATAGGCGGCACCGCCCTTGATGTTCGCTTCGGGATCGCGGGGATCGACACCAAGTGCAGCGGCGGTCCCCGGCATGAGTTGCATGATGCCCAGTGCGCCTTTGTTGCTGACCGCCAAATTGTTGCCGCGCGATTCCTGCCAGGCAACCGCGCGCAGCAAGCCGGGATCGAGCCCATTGTCGTGCGCGGCACGGTTCAGGCTTTCCTCAACATTGAATTGGCCGCCGCGAGCACGGGCATACCGGGCCGCAGGCCCGGCGCTGCCGGTCACGCTGTCAAACACCTGCGCGCTACCATCGTCGGCGATTTCGATGACTTGAGCGCGGGCCGGTGCTGCGGCTAATACAAACAAGGATGCGGCAAGCAAAACCGTGCGCATTTCGCAAATGTTCCTAACCCCGGCAGACATGAAAGCACACCGCACCGGCTCCGCGATCGCGGCCGGTACCGAAGCTAGCAAAGATATCCCCAGTGGGCAATGAAAGCTGCGTTTTGTGCGTCGTCCATATTCCCATACCAGGCGGCCGGCCGGGCCATAATGATTGGCCCGACCGGACATTTGCCTAGTTGATTGTCACGGGCTCGGTGACAAGCGAGACGGCGATGAGATCGCCATCGGCCACCGGTGACGGTTCGCCATTGGGGTCGGCCCGGAAATCGGTGCCGAACACCAGACCGAACTGATCTTCCTGACGAGCGGTCCCAGTCTGACTTGGCGCGGGTGCGGGCGAACCGTTGTCGTTCCCGCTACCGCAGGCCGCCAACCCAGTCGCCAGCATGACGGCCGCACTGGCTTGCAGGACAAGTCTAGTTTTGCGCTTCATGGCATATTCTCCGATCAAGGCTGATTCTGCGGGCGCGGAGCCCCGCGGAGCGGCGCATTCAAGTACGGGAATACGTTCATGATGTTGCTTGCCGAACTTGGCGCACCATCGGTGTAAGCGACCAGCCCGGTGGGGGCATCAGCCGGCTTGCACAGTCCCAGATCGGTTGGCTTGCCACCAATCGGCACCGGATGGCAGAGCCTTCCCATGGCTACGCGCAGCACGACATCGACGGTATCATCACCTGGCCTACGGCCGTTGGGGAAGCCGGCCAGATCGTTGCCGACCACGCCCAGCGGATGCTGGTTCGCCTGCGGTGTCGGTGAAACCGCAGTGTTAAGCCGCAGCATTTCCGATGCCGTCACCGTCTTGAGCTGGTTCAGCGATGCGATCCCGGTCAGGAACGTCGCAACCAGATCGGTGCGCGGGAAGTTGGTCGGCGCAAGATTGGTGAAGCTGGTGCCCAGCGTCGAATTGACAGCGGCGCGGAACAGCACATCGAGAATTGCCGGGAACGTCGGGTTGGTGACGTAATCAGCCAGCGCGCCATCCTGGGTCGGCTTGGCGGCGTTGAACAGATCCTTTTGCGGCAGACCGATCACAACTTCGTTGACCAGCGGCATACCCAGACGCGAGACCTGGGTATAGGCACCGCCATAAAGCGCGGGCGATTTGTACGTGGGATTGGGCTTTTTCAGCTTGGCTTGCGGCAGGCTGGCGGTGGACCAGATGCCGATATTGCCATTGCCGGTACCGGTCAGGCAGGCGATCGGCACTTCAAGCGCGATCGAGGTAACATTCTTCTTGCCGATCAGTTCCTGGTTGTCCTGGCTCTGGGTAATGCCGCCGGGGAACGGCATACCATTGCCATAAATCGGATCGTTGTCGCCTTGGATCGGCACAAAGTTCACCAGATCGAAGATCGGACCAAGGTTAACCGCGAAATATTCGGCGCGCTGGCCGGCAAAGACCCGTCCTTGCGTGGCGCAACCGGGAATGGACACGTTATAGATGAACTTGTTGGCATAGCCGGGATAATTGGGAATGCTCTTGTTGCCAGCATTGTCGAACGGCTTGTAGAAAGTCGCCGGACCGGTCACCGCAGCCCGCGTGCCGCTGCGGCGATTGCCGGTTACCTGCGTCACCGTGTACGTCTCGTCTTCGCCGAGGTTGGGATCGTTGGGATTGGAGATCGGACCGATGTGGCGCAGCGCGATCGGCAGCGTCTTGCCGCCGACTGTCACCGTCTTGCCGGTATCGCCCTTAAGCGTGTTGGTGAACTTGAACTGATACGTCAGATCTTCGACCGCATCGCCAGTGTTGTCGATATGGATTTCATAAATCGCATCGGGATCCATCGTGTAATAATTGGGTCCGTTGCCGGGGCCTTCGTCGGGCTGGAAGTTGGAGATCAGCGTCACAAAGCCTTCGCGGCCGGGCTCGTAGCTGCGAAATGCATAAACGTCGGTATTATCGACCTTGGGCATTTCGGTGATGCCAGGTGCCTCTCGGTGACTCGAACCCATGACGGGTACCGCCAATGCGGCCAGGACCAAACCTGTCGCCACTTTACTGCGCATTAATCTCGACATCCCGGTTCTCCTATGGATCGATGAACTCGTAACATGGCACGATTCCACGACCGAACTAGTCCACACCCGGTGCTGCAATTCACTGTAATGGTGCTATTTTGTGAAAGTCAGTCCGAATCCCGTGGCAAACCGCTAGTGGCTTGATTGCGGCGCTGAACTGTCCCAATCATCCGCTGAGATTTGCCCTTGGCGGCGTGGAGAATACTTGCATGCGCAGAGCATATTTGACTGGATCGTTGGCCGCCGCCACGCTGATATCGGCGCCGCTCGCCGCGCATGATTTCTGGTTGCAGCCGCAGCGCTTCTGGACTTCGCTGGGAGCACGGGTGCCGATGACGTTCCTCGTTGGGCACGGCGCCGCGCGCCAAAGATCGAGCATTGCCAAGGATCGTTTCAGCGTGTTTCGAGCAGTCGGGCCGGGCGGCGTGGTTGATCGCAAGCCGGAACTGACGATTGGTCAAGCGGCCGACCTGGCTCCCGGGTTTACGCAGCCCGGCACCTATGTAGTGGCGTTCTCGACCACCAATGTCGTCAGCGACCTTCCGGCATTGCGTTTCAACGATTATGCCAAGGTCGAAGGGTTGACGCTGGTCAGGCGCCAGCGCGCGGCGAACAACACGGCGACCAAGCCTGGCCGCGAGCTCTATTCGCGGCGCGGCAAGGCGCTGATTCAGGTCGGTCCGGTGGGGCGCCTGCCGCAATCGCATGTCACCAGGCCCGTCGGCCTGGGGCTCGAAATTGTGCCTTTGATCAGTCCCTACGCGCAGGGCAACAGCCGGACGCTGCCGGTGCGCGTGCTCTATCAGGGTCGCCCGCTGCCCGGCGCTCTGGTGAAGCTCAACAATCTGGCATCCGATACCGAACCGGTAGAAAAGCACCTGACCGACAGCAACGGCCAAGCCAGCTTCGCGGCGCGGCGCAGCGGGAACTGGCAGCTCAATGTCGTGTGGAGCCAGCCCTTGCCCAAGAATCCCCAGGCAGAATTTCTCACGACTTTTTCCAGCTTGAGCTTCGGCTTCAGCGGTCGTCCGGCGGCGCGTTAAGTCGATGCGGCGGGACCCTTGCCAGTTTGGCGGCGCGATTGGGCTGGCGTTAGCGCTCGCGGTGCTACCGCAGGCCGCGCAAGCGCATAGCGCAGAGAGCCTTGCGGGCGGCTTCATGGCCGGCTTTGCCCATCCCTTGAGCGGCCCCGACCATCTGCTGGCGATGGTCTCGGTCGGCTTGTGGGGCGCGTTTCTGGGCCGTCCGCTGATCGCCGCACTCCCGGTGATTTTTCCGGCGGTCATGGCACTGGGCGCCCTGCTGGCTATGCTCGGCGTGCCGCAGCCGCCGATCGAGCTGGGCGTGGCCCTGTCGGTGCTGGTGCTGGGGGCGGCGATTGCGGCTGCGTGGCGCGCGCCGGTGTGGCTGGCTTGCGCAATTGTCGCGTTCTTTGCGGTGTTCCACGGCTTTGCCCATGGCACCGAAATTCCCTCGTTGGCGGACCCGATAGCCTATAGCACCGGCTTTATGTTGGCCACCGGATCGCTGCATCTCGCGGGGATCGGTCTGGGGACGATCAACACTCTGCGCGGGGGCACAGTGATCACGCGCGCGATCGGTACGGTCATCGCGCTGGCCGGGCTCTATTTCCTCGGCTTGGCGCTGCTGCAATGAGAGGCGGGTCGCTACCACCGGCGCTGCTGTCTGCGGCGCTCGGGCTGGCACTGGCTTATGCGCCGCCGCGGGCGCGCTATGCCGGCGTGCTGGTGTTGTGGATCGGCGCGCCGCTGGCAGCGCTGATCGGTCTTGCTCCGCATTGGGAGGAGGCGGTGTTCCTGGCCTGCTGGGCCGGGGTCATCCTCGCGGCGGTCAGTGTGCACGTGCCGCGCGGTCTGCGTGCACGAGCAGCGATCGTGCTGGCGCTGATCGTTGCCGGACTGGCCGGGGCGGTCACCGCCACCGCCGGATCGGGGTCGGCGCTGTTGCTGGCGCTGCCCTGGGTGCTGGTGACGATACCAGCCGCCTGGCTGATCGCGCACGGACGGGGGATTGCGGTCAAGGTCGTGTCGAGCTGGCTGATTGCCATCGCGCTGCTCTCCGCTGCGCTGCCGCTTAGCCCCACCCCCGGTTACGAGCCCGATCACCTCGAGTAGGAACAGGCTGGGCGCAATCCGCCGCCGGTGCAGTCTTGGCATCTGCTGGATCGCCGCGATCACGCCGCACCGCGCCTGATTGGCGCCAACTTCGCGTAATATATTTTCACCTTGCTGCATCCGCCCGCGGACCTTGTTCGTATTACAGAGATGCAACGCAACAAGCGCCGCTCGGGGGCAACCGAAACGGGTGATTATGCGAAATTCGATGCTCCAGCCTAGCCTCTCTCAAGAGCACCAAAGTCAGATGCCGCAATTGCTGCGCGACCATGCCGGTGATGAGCTGGTGCAGGTTTGCTGGTCAAACACTGCCAAATTCAGCCCAGCGCGCGAAACTACATGGCGGCCCAGCGGGCTGGCGCACCCGGAAGCCGAAGCATTCTTGAGCAATGTGGGCATCAATATCGAAGAAATAGGGACTAGAATTTGTAACCACGGCGATGCGCAACCGGCGCTTTCGCGCGGACCATTGCAATTATTTTTCGTATTGGACGGTCAAGGCACTTACTTTAGCAGCGGAGTGAACCATCCGGTCAGACGCGGGACATTACTCGTCGCGCTGAATGTCATGGATTTGCAGTTTACAGCGGCCGAGGCCATCGGATCAAGCGCTGACGCGGATCGCGGCAGCGTCGTCCAGCCAATTTCTCCGCGCGACATGCCCTCACGCGGTGACGGCAAGCTCACCCTCGCCTGCATCAACCTGTCCGTCACCTCTGCTGCCGAGTTGCGCATCTTCGAAGAGCTGGACAGCACGCTGCTCGATCATAGTGGCGATACCAACACCTGGCAGACCGTCGAATTATTGCTGAGTGAGGTTGATCGCCAGCGGATCGGTGCCCGTTCGATTATCGAATCGCTCGCCAAAAACCTGCTGCTGATGGCGGTGCGCGCACATTTGGGGAAAATGCGCTCGGACAACCCGCTGCACCTGCTGCTGGCTGAGCCGCAAATTGCGCGCGTGGTCAATGTCATCACCAAAAACCCGGGCGAGCGGCACTCGATGGATAGCCTCGCCCGGCTGGCCACAATGACCCCGCAGGCCCTGTCGCGGCGCTTCGAAGCAATTTTCGCGATGGCCCCGAACGAATATGTCCTGCACGTCCGGCTGACCATGGCCGAAGCGCTGCTGCGCAATACCGATTTGCCGGTCAAGACGATCGCCGGAAAAATCGGCTTCGCCAGCCGCAGTCATTTCTCGCGGTTGTTCAGCAAGTTCAGTGGCCGCGATCCAACTGCCTATCGCCTGGAACATCGATAGATCATGCGCGGTGCCCGGCGCCGCAGCGCCGCTACAGCAGCCAAGCCCAGCCAGGCGGCCGCTCCGCGCCATCTTCCAGCACCGCAATGCGGTGGACCTTTACCAGAACGGCTTCGCGCCGACTAAACCAGCAAATCAAGACGCACTCCCAAGCTGTGCCTGCTCCCGCGCTTAAACCTGCTCCGATCCTTAAGTTTTCGCCCGGCGTGCCGTCATCAGGCTGAGCCGGCGTGGACTTGGCCCGCGCAGCGGGGGGGGGAAGTCGCACATGAAGGGCATCATCTTTAACATCGTCGAGGAAGTGGTCGTCGATCAATTCGGCCAGTCCACCTGGGAGGCATTGCTCGACGCGACCGGTTCCTCGGGCGCTTATACCTCGCTCGGCAGCTATCCCGATGCGGAACTTGCAGCGCTGGTCGATGCAGCCGCACAGGCGACGGGTCAGGATCCGCGCACGGTGCTGCATTGGATCGGCGCGCAAGCGTTGCCCAAACTACAGCAGCGCTTTCCCGTATTCTTTACCGCCGCTGACGACGCCCGGACCTTCATTCTCTCGGTCAACACAATCATTCATCCCGAGGTACGCAAACTCTACTCCGGAGCAGGCTGCCCCCATTTCCATTTTGTCGAGACGCCCGGCACCCTGACGCTTGGCTATAGCTCACCGCGAAAGATGTGCGATCTCGCGCACGGTTTCGTCGATGGCGTGGCAACGTATTACGGCGAGCAGGTGGCGGTGACGCAGCCAAGCTGCATGCATGACGGCGCACCCAGTTGCCAACTGGTGATCAGCTGGTCGTAATGACCGTTCATCCCTACCCCGCCACGTTTATCGTAACGCCTGAAGCGCGGATCGCGCAGCTGGAGCGTCGACTTGCGCGCGAGCGCCAAACTCGTCTCGATGCCGAAGCAATCGCGGAGCGCGGCCTGCGCGAAGCTTTCCTGGGCAATATGCGGATGCGTTTGCTGTCGACCATCGCCGACGCGGCAAACGAGAGTATCGAGCCGCTCGACCTTCTCCGTTTTACAATTGCCGAGGTCTGCGGTGTCACCGGCTGGAGCTTTGCCAACGTCCTGCTGCGGAACGGGGCCGACGACGACGAACGGTTGGAGGCGTGCGGGATCTGGTATGCGCGCAACCCTGATCAGCTGTTCGGTTTTGCCGAGCAATCCCGGCAATTGGTCGTTTGGCCATGCGCTTCGGCCCCCGGACGATTGCTGATCGACAAGCACAGCGTGTGGACGCGCGACGTGGCGGGCGATGCGGGGTTTTGTCGGAGCGAATCAGCCAAGCGCGCCCATTTGCGATCCAGTGTCAGCGTGCCCGTGCTTCAAGGCAGTGACGTCGTCGCTGCAATGGAGTTTTTCAGCCCCGATCAGCTCGAGCCGGAGCTCGAATTGCTCGAGGTTCTGACGCAAATCGGCAAGCAAGTCGGCCGAGTATTCAAACGCAAGGCGAACGAGCGCAAGTTGATCGAGAATGCGTTGCATGACTCGTTGACCGGCCTGCCCAATCGGGCGCTGTTTGAGCAGGAAATGAACGAAGTATTTGCAGCCAATCACGCGGCAGAAAGATTGGGTCTGAGCCTGATCTACCTGGACCTCGACGGGTTCAAGCTGGTCAACGATGCGCTCGGCCATCATGCCGGCGATCAACTGCTGATCGAGATGGCGGAGCGGCTTCGCAACACGTTGGAATCGTTTGTAAGTATGCCATACCCCGGTACTCCGCGAAAACTACTGCTGGCGCGAATGGGCGGCGACGAATTCACCGTATTAATCGACGCCGAAGAAAATCATGCTATCGCGCTTAACGTTGCAGCCGCCCTCCATCAATGTCTGCGTTCGCCGCTGCGCATCGAAAACAATGACGTGCATAGCGCCGCCAGCCTTGGCATTGCCCATGACGACGGGACCTACCTGAGCGCAGCCGACCTCCTTCAGGATGCGGACGTGGCGATGTACGACGCCAAGGCCCAAGGAAACGAATGCACCGTCGTTTTTGACCAGACGATGCGCGCTTTTGCGGTCAAACGGCTGCAGATTGAAGCTGGACTGCGCCGCTCGTTGGAAGTCGGCGGGTTCAGCCTGTTTTATCAGCCGATTATCGATCTTTCAGAACTGCGTCTGGTCGGCTTCGAAGCGCTGCTGCGCTGGACTCGCGATGGCGAGATCGTATTGCCGGACGAGTTCCTGCCGATCGCCGAGGCCAGCGGACTCATGAATGTGATCGGCACGTGGGTGCTGCGCGAAGCTTGCAGGACCGCGGCGGAGTGGAGAGCCATCGTCGGCAGCGATGCCTCCTTCTACTTAAGCATAAACGTCGCGCCTTCGCAGTTTCTTCAGCCGAACTTCATGGATCAAGTGCGCGATATCATCTTGGCCACCAACGTCGATCCCTATACAATTGTCATCGAGCTCACCGAAAGTGCGGCGGTTATCAATCCATCGCGAACCGCCCGCATGCTCGAGGAACTCCGCGCCATGGGAATCCGTCTCAGCCTCGATGACTTTGGCACCGGCTATTCCAGTTTCAGCCATCTTAAGGATCTGCCGTTTGACACGCTGAAAATTGATCGCTCGTTCATCAGCGGCGACAATACTTCGAACTCCTCCTGGAATATCGTCGATGCCATGATGAAGTTGGCGCAGGCAATGAATATCAAAGTGGTGGCGGAGGGAATCGAGTCGCAGTTCCAGCTTGATCGATTGAAAGAAATTGGCTGCGATTGCGGACAGGGGTTTTTGTTTGATCGAGCCATGACAGCCGATCGCGCGCTCAATCTGTTGCAGCATTCGCCCGGCGATACGCAGTGATTTTTGCGCGGGTGGATAAACTCTCACGTTAGCGTCCGCTTACGATGGTAACCGAGCGCGGAATCAGCCCCGCCGCGCCCTGCTCGATCGCGCTCGGCGGGCGCTGGCCGATCAATCCGTCGGGCGGGTTGCCGGGCTTGGCCAGCGTCAGCCGCCGGCGTTCAACAGCCCCCGCTCGGTCCAGCACGAATGCGTCCCGCTTGAAATCTTGTGCGGCAGCGCGATCCGGCACACCGGGCCTGCCGCCAGATCCCGCGCGTCGATCAGGATGCATTCGGAGGTCCCGCTGTTCTCGTCGGTGATGAAGCTGACCAGATAGCCGTCGTCTTCCTCGACCCCGCCCACCCGCGGCGCAAACGGGGCTTCGCTGGCATAACGCCCTTCGGCCAGCATCAGTTCGCTCGTTTCGCCCGTCTCAAGGTCGTGCTTGACGAAGCCGTTGAACAGGAACCAGCCGGGCTTGGTCGTGGTCGAATAGATATAGCGGTGCTTGCGGCCCGCCACGCGGGCGTCGATCATCCCGAACTCCAGCACGCGCTCGTCCAGCCGCTCCTCGCGGGTCGAGCCGTCGGCCAGATTGAAGCGCCAGCGGTGCAGCTTGGGCTGGAAACTGTGCTCGTCGACATAGGCCATCATATGGCCATAGCCGTCCGCGTTGGGCAGCGGCGCGGGCTGCGGATCGTCCTGAAAATAGGCGTCCATCACCACTTCGTCGCCCTCTTCGTAAGCATTGAGGAAGTGCAGAATGTAAGTCGGTGCGGCTTCGAACCAGCGGATCTGTTCGGGCTGGCCGTGGCGCGGGATCAGACCGAAGCGCGCAGGCACGCCATCGTGCATCCGCGCCGCGTGAATCCCGCGCTTGAGCAGATCGGCATCCCAGAACAGCGGCAGATCGTTGACGATCGACCAGTGCTCGCTGAACGTCATATCGTGCGGCAACCGCGGCCCTGGCAGCGGCACGGGGATGTAATGCACCAGCTGGCCCTGCGCATCGACCACGCCGTAATGCATATAGGGCGCGTGCTTCGAATAGTTGAAGAACAGCAGCTCTGCGGTGCGCTGATCGACCTTGGGATGCGCCGAAATCCCGTCGAGCGGCACCCACGGCGCGATACCGAGCTGATCGAGCGTTACGGGATCGAGCACATAGCCCTCGCCGCACTGGTAGAAGGTCGAAATCGCCTGGCCGGCATGCACGATGATGTCGGTGCTGGACGCGTCCTTCAGCCCGCCATGCGCGCCAAAACCGGGGCGCAGCGAAGTGCCCGCTGAGTCCATCAAGCCGCCCCACAGCGATCCGCCAGCGGTCTGTTCAGCCGCGAAACAGCGCGTCCGCACCCAGCGGTTGCGATAGCTGGCGCGGCCACCGTGCAAGTCGATCTGGTGGATCATCCCATCGCCGTCAAACGGGTGATACCGCCCCAGCGGTTGGTGCAGCTGGTTTTCGGTGTTGCGCAGATAGACCCCGTCGATATCGGTGGGGATCGCGCCTTCGATCACCGCAAGGTCGGCGACCGTGACTTCGTCGTGCTGCGGGGTCCAGGCGCCATTGAGATACGGGTGGTTGCTGGGCTGGAGCGATGATTTGACCGGTAAAAGTGCGGCAGACTGCATTTCGATAACCCCAAAAGGCGGTGGATGCCAAAAAACCGCTGCGCGTAGACCCGCTTTTTGCCGGGCCTGACTGCAGCGGTCAGATCTGATATTTGAGCCTGTTTGCGCCAAATGACAATTGCCGCTGACAGCGGGGTGGTTAAGGTCGTTTTTGCAGGCGTGCGATTTCGCATACAGCCAAAATGCAGCCGTTCAGGCGCTACCGGGCAATTTCAGTCAGCTGCGATGCTGGCCGGAGCAAACGTTGCCCCTATAGCGGATACATATTGCGGAGGCATTCGTGAGCATCTTCAGGTTGATTCGTCGGGGGCCGGTGTCGGCTATACGGCACTTTTTGTATAACGAAGCGGCAGGCGGCATTCTGTTGATGGGTGCGGCTACGCTCGCGATGATCGTTGCGAACAGTCCGCTAAGCGAAAGCTACTTTGATGCGCTCGATGTGAAGCTTGGCCCGTTATCGCTTGCCCACTGGATCAACGATGGGTTGATGGCACTGTTTTTTCTGCTGGTCGGGCTAGAGATAAAGCGTGAGGTCAGTGACGGCCAACTTGCCACCTGGTCCGACCGGCTGTTGCCCTCAATCGCGGCGATCGGCGGCATGGCCGTTCCGGCGATTGTTTATCTTGCCATCGCCGGTTCGACCCCGGGTTTGGCGCGCGGCTGGGCGATACCGGCTGCGACCGACATTGCGTTCGCAATCGGCGTGATGGCGCTGTTGGGCAAGCGGGTTCCAACTTCGTTGAAGCTGTTCCTGACAACGGTCGCAATCGTGGACGACATGGGCGCCGTCGCCATTATTGCAGTGGCATATTCGACGGGAATCAGTGGTCTTGCATTGTTGGCGGCGGCGCTCGTCATGGGTGCAATGTTCACGCTCAATCGCATCGGTATTCGGGTGCTGTGGCCATACCTGATTTTGGCGTTCCTGCTTTGGCTGGCCGTGCTTTTGTCCGGCGTCCATGCGACGATTGGCGGGGTGCTGGCCGCGGCCTTGATTCCGATGCAGCGTTCGCCAGGAACTCCCGACGACAAAACGTCGCCTTTGCATCGGCTTGAACACGGCCTCCACCCTTGGGTCGCGTTCGCCATCATCCCCATTTTCGGTTTTGCCAATGCCGGTGTGTCGCTCGCTGGAATTGGCGTCGAGCAAATTCTGGCTCCGATACCGCTAGGGGTCGCCGCCGGGCTATTTGTCGGCAAGCAGATTGGCGTGTTCGGCGCCGTGTGGGCGTGTGACCGCTTTGGTATCGCTCCAAAGCCAAGCCGTGCGAGTTGGCTTCAAATCTATGGAACGGCGTTGTTATGCGGCATCGGTTTCACAATGAGCCTGTTCATAGGCGGGCTGGCGTTCGGCGACCCGCTGTTGGTGGACGAAGTGAAGATTGGCGTGTTGGGCGGTTCAATCCTGTCCGCGCTCTTGGGCTTCACCGTTCTATGGTTCGCGGCAAACAATCCCCGCAGTCTTCATCTGCACGCCCGCTAGGCCACTCCGAGCGCAGGTGCGGTCATACAAGCTCGCGCCCAGCCTGAGCGGTTATCGCGGAATGTCAGGTTTCGGCGTTGTTGTTCGTGTCAACGCATGACCGGCAAGTGGGTCGGGAGCCGCCACGCCTGCTGGCCCCGCGCGAGCGACAGGCATCCGCAGCCTGACCGGCCTTTACGCTCGCTGCGGATGGCCGCGAACCTTCTCTCAAATCTTCAAAATCGCACCGGGCTTTTTTGCAGTTTGCGCGCGAGCGTCCGGCGATGCATGCCCAACCGGCGGGCGGTTTCCGAGATATTGAAGCCGGTTTCGGCCAGAGTTTCGTTGATCCGCTCCCATTCCAGCGTCTTGATCGTGGTCATCCGGTTGCTGATCGGGGTCGCGGTGTTGCCTTCGTCGCGCGCGAAGGCGGCTTCGATCTCATCGGTGTTGCATGGCTTGGGCAGATAATGCGACGCGCCCAGCTTGATCGCCTCGACCGCGGTGGCAATGCTGGCATAGCCGGTCAGTACGACGATCCGGGTGGAGGGATCGGCCTGATGCAGCGCCTTGATGCACGGCAGGCCCGAGCCGTTGCCAAGCTTGAGGTCGACCACGGCAAAATCGGCGCGACCGGTGCGCAGGTATTCTGCAAGCTCGAGCGCCCCGGGCGCGACCTGGACCTGGTAGCCGCGCCGCTCGAACGAGCGCGCCAGCGTCCGGGCGAAGGCTTGGTCATCCTCGACAATCACCAGCGTCTTGGTGGTCATCGGCCGGTCCCGGGTGAGGCCAGCGGCAGGATCAGCCGCACCGCCGCGCCGCCGCCTTCGCGGTTGGCAACGTGGAGCGACCCGCCCAGCTGGCGCGCGACATTACCCGCCAGGAACAAGCCGAGGCCGTGGCCCGGGCCCTTGGTTGACTGGAACAGTTGCCCGGCGGCGCGGAGCTGGCTCGTGCCGAATCCCGGGCCGCGATCCAGCACCGCAATGACCACCGCATCGTCCTCGACCTGCGCCGTCAGGCTGACCGCCGCGGGCGATGCCTCAGCCGCGTTTTCCAGCAGGCTCCAGACCGCTTGGCGCAGCGCCGGCTCGGCCGGGATGCGGACCATGGCCAGCGCTTCGGTGGCCCGGTCAAATGGCACTTCGCGATGGGTGTCCGCCCACTCCTGGGCAACCTCGTCGAGCAGCGTCCGCGCACGGACCGATTCCATCGCTTCGCCCCGCGCGGTCCCGGCCGAATGCAGGATGTTGGACACGATCCGCTTGCAGCGATCTACCTCCGCGCCCGCCTCGACCAGTTCCTGCGCCAGATCGGGGTCACCCGCAAAGGCGCCGTGGCGCTGCCAGTCGGCGACCAGCACCGACAGCGACGACAGCGGCGTCCCCAGTTCATGCGCCGCGCCGCTGGCGAACAGGCCCATCCGGATGATGCCTTCCTCCTCGATCGCGCGCTGGCGCAGCTCGGCCAGATAATCGTCGCGGGCGCGCAGATTGCGGCTGGTCCGGGCGATGAACAGCACCAGCAGCACCGCGACCATGGCAAAGGCGATCAGCTGGCCGAGCTGCATCAGTGCGGTCGCCGGGTCAGGGAGCTTGAGCGGCCAGTACTGCAGACTTAGCAACGCGTAAGCGGCACAGGCCGCCACGGCCAGCAAGCCAGCGACAAGCTGTGGCAGCAGGATCGCGCCCAGCACCACTTGCACCAGGTACAGCGAAATGAAGGGATTGTTCGATCCGCCACTGAGAAACAGCAGGCCCGTCAGCGCCGCCATGTCGAGCATCAGCGATAGCGACAACTCGTCCCACCCGATCGCGCGCGGCAGCATGGCCGAAAACGCGAGATTGGCCAGCGCCAGCAAGCCAATGATGCCGATCATCGGGATGAGCGGCAGCGGCACGCCCAAGCCGTAATAGCTGATCAGGATTGCAAACAATTGGCCAGCGACGGCGATCCAGCGCAACTGGATCAGTTGGCGCATATTCTCGGCCGCTGGCGGGCCAGGCGGGATCCCGGCGCGGACCGAGCCGGCAGTGCGGGTTAAAGCGAGGAGCGGCGCATCCATCACAGCGGTTTTTGGGCGGATTTGCGGATGATCACCAGCCCCCCCAGCGACAACCCCGCCAGCGCGAACCAGGTCAACGCGTAAACGAGATGGGCATTGCGAAAGCTCACCACGGTCAGACCGCCGATCGGCAGCCCGCCCGGGTTTGGCGCCGCGCCCGCATCGATGAAGAAGGGTGCAACCGGGCCGAGCCCGCGCGCCTGCGCAATGGCGCGCACGTCGCGCGAATACCAGCGATTTGCCGCTGGGTTGTTGGGGCGCAAGACGCGGCCGCGCGGCTCGCTGATCCGCACCAGGCCGGTGATCGTGGCCGGCCCGGCGCTGATTCCGGCGGCGCGGGTGCGAGGATCGGCGCGGTCGGATGGCACAAACCCCCGGTTGACCAAAATCGTGCCCGAACGGGTCACCAGCGGGGTCAGCACCCAATAGCCGGCGCCGCGCTCAGTCAACGCGTCGACCAGCGTTTCGCGGTCATGGCGAAAGCTGCCGGCAGCCTCGACAGGGCTATATTCAATCGTCTTGGGATCAATCGCCAGCCATTGGCCCCGTTCTGGCACGGCCACTGGCGGGGCTTGAATACGCCGGTCGACCCGGGCGATCAGATCGAGCTTCCAGCCAAGCCGTTCGACCTGCCAGATGCCCAGCGCGGTGAACAGCAGCAACCCGATGAGACACAAGGCGGGCAGCAGCAGCCGCTTCACCCGGCTGGCGCTCACGGGGTGTTGTTCATCTGCGACGACATCATCCCCGGCATCATGTTGGCGTTGAGGTGATACATGATCCACAACGAACCGCAGATCGTGATCAGCAGGATCACCCCGGTGAAGATGTACGCAATCAGCGTCCAGCCGCTCTCCGCCTGCGTGTTGACATGCAGGAAACAGACGGTGTGAACCAGGATCTGTACCACTGCGAACAGAATTACTAAGACGGCGGTGGCGCCAGGATTGCCTAGTGCGTCGGTCATCACCAGCCAGAACGGGATCGCGGTCAGCACCGCCGACAAGCCAAACCCGACAAGGTAGCTTTGCTTTGAACCATGTCCCTGCAGTGTGCTTGGGCTTGGTCCGTGCTCGTCAATGGTGTCGCGGCTCATCGCAGCATTCCCAGCAGGTAAACAAAGGTGAAAACGCCAATCCAGATGACGTCAAGGAAATGCCAGAACATGCTGAGGCACAGCAGGCGGCGGCGGTTATCGGCGATAAGACCGTGGCGCTGGACCTGAACCAGCATCACCCCAATCCAGATGATCCCGAAGGTCACGTGCAGTCCATGGGTGCCGACCAGCGTAAACAGGGCCGACAGGAACCCGCTGCGTTGCGGGGTGGCACCTTCGGCGATCATCGTACCGAATTCGTACAACTCAATCCCGACGAAGCCCGCGCCGAGCAGCGCGGTAAGCGCGAGCCAGGCCTGCGTGTGCTTGATCTCGCCGCGGTCCATCGCCAGCATGGCAAAGCCAAAGGTGATCGACGACACCAGCAGGATGGCGGTATTGAGCGCGACCAGCGGCAGATCGAAGATCTCACGCGGGGTGGGCCCGCCAGCGTAATTGCTGCTCAGCACCCCGAAGGTCGCAAAAATCGCCGCGAACAGCAGCGCATCGCTCATCAGGTAAATCCAGAAGCCGAGCGACGTGGCGTTGCCCGGTCCCTGTGCGTGATCGTCTTGCAGCTGGAAAAAGACCGGGAGGGGCGGCGCCTTGCGCGGTTTTGGCTTGGTGGCCATCGCTCAGCCCTCCCCCGCCAACAGGCGCGCGCGCTCGGTCTCCGCCAGCTTCACGTCGGCCGCATCGACGTAATAGTCGCGGTCGTAGTTGAAGCTGTGACCGATCGCGACCACGAACAGCCCGGCGACGGCCAGCACGGCGAGCCACCAGATGTACCAGACCATGGCGAAGCCCAGCACCGTTGCCAGACCAGCCAGGATCACGCCCGTGCCGGTGTTGCGCGGCATGTGAATGGGCCGATAGCCCTTGTTCGGCCGCTTGAACCCGCGCGTCTTCATGTCGAACCAGGCGTCGAGTTCGTGCACCACCGGCGTAAAGGCAAAGTTGTAGGCCGGCGGCGGTGACGCGGTTGACCATTCCAGGGTACGCCCGTTCCACGGATCGCCAGTCGTATCGCGCAGCTTGTCGCGGTGCTTGATGCTGACTGCGATCTGGATGACGAAGGCCACGATCCCGACCAGAATGATCAACGCGCCAATCCCGGCGATGATGAACCAGATTTGCAGGCTGGGATCATCGAAATGCCGCACGCGCCGGGTCGTCCCCATCAGCCCGACAATGTAGATCGGCGTCCAGGCAACCCAGTAGCCGATTACCCAGCCCCAAAAGCTGACCTTGCCCCAGAACGGGTCGAGCTTGAAGCCGAAGGCTTTGGGAAACCAATAGGTCATGCCGGCAAATAGCCCGAAAACCACCCCGCCGATGATCACATTGTGGAAGTGCGCGACCAAGAACAGCGAGTTGTGCAGCACAAAGTCAGCCGGCGGAACCGCCAGCAACACGCCGGTCATGCCGCCGACCACGAAGGTGATCATGAACGCAACCACCCACATCATTGGAAGCTCAAAGCGGATTTCGCCGCGGTACATCGTAAACAGCCAGTTGAAGATCTTGGCCCCGGTCGGGATGGCGATGACCATCGTTGCGATCCCGAAAAAGCTGTTGACGCTGGCCCCCGATCCCATCGTGAAGAAGTGGTGCAGCCAGACCAGATAGCTGAGAATGGTAATCACGACCGTCGCGTAAACCATCGACGCATAGCCAAACAGCGCCTTGCCCGAGAAGGTCGCGGTGATTTCCGAATAGATGCCAAAGACCGGCAGAATCAGGACATAGACTTCCGGGTGGCCCCAGATCCACACCAGGTTCCAGTACATCATCGGGTTGCCGCCAAGGTCGTTGGTGAAGAAATTGGTCCCGACATAACGGTCGAGCATCAGCATAGCGAAGGCGCCGGTCAGCGCCGGAAAAATCGCGATAGCCAGTACCTGGCTGCACAGTGCCGTCCACGTGAACACCGGCATCTTCATCATGGTCATGCCCGGCGCGCGCATTTTGATGACCGTTGCAACCATGTTGATTGCCGACAAGGTGGTGCCCACACCGGCGATCTGCAGCGCCCAGAGATAATAATCAGGGCCGGTCCCGGGGCTGTTCTGCAGGTTGGCAACCGGCACGTAATTCAGCCAGCCGGCCGTGGAGAATTCGCCAACGAACAGGCTGGCCATCACCAGCAGGGCGCCCGCGGTGGTCAGCCAGAAGCTGAGCGAATTGAGATAGGGGAAGGCAACGTCGCGCGCGCCGATCTGCAGCGGCATGACGAAATTGATGACGCCGGAAATCAGCGGGATCGCGACGAAGAAGATCATGATCGTGCCATGCGCCGTGAAAATCTGGTCGTAGTGATGGGCGTTGAGGTAACCTTCGTTCGCGCCGAACGCCATGGCCTGCTGCAGCCGCATCATCAGCGCATCGGCGAATCCGCGCAGCAGCATGACGATGCCAAGGATCATGTACATGATCCCGATTTTCTTGTGATCGACCGTGGTGAACCATTCGCGCCACAGCCAGCCCCACAGCCGGTATTTGGTGACAGCGCCCGCGATCCCCAGCCCGAGCAACACGACCACCACCATCGTACTGAACACGATCGGTTCGTGGATCGGGAAGCTTTCCCAAGTCAGTCGCCCAAAAATGATCTTGGATAACGGCCAATCTAACACTTCAGTTTGACTCCGGGTAATCAGGGTACTGCGGTTCGGCCGATGATCGGCGCGAGGCGGCGACGGGCTTGCCGGGATGCGGCATCGCCATATGGCCCGGCATCGGGGCGCCTGCCCCGGATGTCGTCGGATGGTTTGCGTCAGGCCGGTCATGGCCCATCGTTTCCGACATACACGGCGTGCCCGGCTCGACGCAGCGCTCCAGGATGCGCTGGAACAGGTCACCCGGAACCGCAGCAAACAACGCTGGCGGCACCTTCTCGCTCGGCTTTGCGAGCTGGCGGTAGGTATCTAGATCAAGCGTTCGGCCAGCCCCCTTGGCTTGCGCCACCCATGCGCCGAAAGCCGCGTCATCGACCCCGCGCAGCCGGAACCGCATATCGCTGAAGCCCGCGCCGCTGTAGTTGGCGGAATAACCTTCGTAGTTACCCGGCCGGTTAAGGATCGCGTGCAGTTGGCTCTGCATCCCCGGCATGGCGTAAACCATGCCGGCCAGCGTTGGCGCATAGAACGCATTCATCATATTGGTCGACGTGATTTCGAATTTTACCTGCCGATTGACCGGCAAGACCAGTTCGTTGACGGTTGCAAAGCCTTGCTCGGGATAGATAAAGAGCCACTTCCAATCCATCGCCACCACTTGAATCCGCAGCGGCGGCGCGGCCGGCGCGACCGCTTCGGGCCCGGCCGCCACCGGATCGAGCGGGCGGAACGGGTCAAGCAAGTGCGTGCTCGACCAGGTCAGCGCGCCCAGCGCGATGATGATCAACAGCGGCGCCGACCAGATCACCAGTTCCAGCGTGGTCGAATGATCGAACTTAGGGTCATATGTACCGCCGCCGCCCTTGCGATAACGCCAGGCAAAAACGACAATCAAGATTAGCACCGGGATGATAATCAGCAGCATCAAGCCGGTTGAAATGTAGATGATGTTGCGTTGTTGCCGGGCGACATCGCCCGCAGGATTGAGTACTGCCCGGTCGCACGCTACGCACAACAGGATGAGCGGCCCGAGCAAGAGGCCCTTCAGTCGGTTCATTAGTGCAAGGAATGGCTGCAACATCGAGCCTCTCTAGCGTGTAGCGACCCTGTCCAACATTGGACATTTTGTCCAATGCCAATTGGCGGCATACTAGGGCAAGAAAGCAACCTGCACCCTTGCGGCGATCGGGCCATGGCGCGATGATTGGGTTATATGGAAGAGAGCTCACAATGACGGTCACTGCTTCTGCGTCAAATTCCACCGAACTGGAACAGGCTGCACAGTCGATCAGCGCGCACGACGGTTCGATCGAGCCGGGGGACATCGCCATCGGCGTCATTATCGGCCGGACGAGCGAGTTCTTCGATTTCTTCGTTTACGCAATCGCCTCGGTGTTGGTCTTCCCAGCGCTGGTGTTTCCGTTTGTCGATGCGCTGACCGGCACCCTCTACTCGTTCGCCCTGTTCTCGCTGGCCTTCGTCGGGCGGCCGATCGGGACGCTGCTGTTCACCTATATCGATCAGAAGCACGGACGCGGAGTGAAGTTGACAATTGCGCTGTTTCTGCTCGGCGGCTCGACCATGGCGATCGCGCTGCTGCCGGGGTACGCGCAGGTCGGCGCGGTCAGCATCTGGCTGCTCGGCTTGTTCCGCCTGTGCCAGGGCATCGCGCTCGGCGGGGCATGGGACGGCCTGCCGTCGCTGCTGGCGCTGAATGCACCGCCCAGCCGCCGCGGCTGGTACGCCATGATCCCGCAACTGGGCGCACCGCTCGGCCTGATCCTTGCCAGCGCGCTGTTTGCCTATTTCCTCGGCTTGCTCTCGACGGCTGACTTTCTCAGCTGGGGCTGGCGCTATCCGTTCTTCGTGGTGCTGGCGATCAACGTCGTGGCGCTGTTTGCTCGGCTGCGGCTGGTCGCCACACCCGAATTCAAACGCTTGTTCGAAACCCGCGAGCTCCAGCCTTCGCCGCCGTTTGAGACCCTGCGCAAGGAATGGCGCACGATTGTTCTGGGTGCCTTCGCTCCGCTGGCCAGCTTTGCGCTGTTCCATCTGGTCACGGTCTTTCCCTTGTCGTGGGTCCGGCTGACCACTGACGAGAGTTTGGTGCGCTTCTTGCTGGTCGAGGCCGCCGGTGCAGTCGTGTGCGTGCTGGCCATGCTGGCCTCGGGGGTGATCGCGGACCGGGTCGGGCGCCGCGCGGTGCTCGGCGTCTCGGCCGTACTGATCGGTGCCTATAGCGGCTTTGCGCCGCAGCTGCTCGGCGCCGGTCAATTCGGCGAGGCCGTTTACATGCTGGGCGGGTTCGTGCTCCTGGGTCTGGCCTTCGGCCAATCGTCGGGGGTGGTGAATGCCAGCTTTAGCCCCAACTATCGCTACACCGGCGCGGCGATCGTTGCGAATTCGGCGTGGTTTATCGGAGCCGGCTTCGCACCGCTGGTGGCACTGTTCCTCGCTAGCCGGTTTGGCCTGTGGTCGGTCGGCCTCTACCTGTTGTCGGGCGTGCTGTGCACGCTGGGCGCACTGGTCATCAACAAGGAGTGGGCACGGCGCACCGCCTAGGGGTTTCGTCCGGGTGCGGACAGGCACCCGGCCCACACGGTTGCTGCGTGCTCCCCCGCTTGGTAAAAGGCATTAATAGATGATCGGCCGTTCGCCCGCCGCGATCGTCACCGGCGCCAATGTCCTGACCTGACGCAACCGGTGGAACTGAAGCAATCGGGGGTGGACGCGGTGACAAGTCTCGCATTCGCCGACTATTGTTACGGCAAGCTGTTCAAGCCAGCGATCGGTCCCGAAAACTTCGTCATTCCGCCCTGCTGCTCCTGGCGCGCGATGACACGCGTTCTGCCGATCTTATCCTGATTCCAAGCTTGCCTGTAAAATCGGCGCTGAAATTTGATAATCATCGAGCGGAGCCAATAGCTTGGCCCATGCTGTAACCGCCATGGTTTTATGGACGAATTGACTTTGGCCGATCGCGCCGCGATACGTTGAATGTCATGAAGCGCTGGTTTTCTCTGCTGCTGCTCGCTGGAGCACTGCTCGGCCTGTTGGGCCAAGAGGCGGCATTTGCGCAGGCGATACCGGTCGAGCAGGCCGGACAACCAGTTCCCGCAACCCAGATGAGCGCCGAATGCGCCGAGCTGATGGGCTTGGCCAAGTCGGCGCCACAGCCCGAAAAACCCTGTCAGGGCATGACACCGGACTGCATTGCCAAGCTGGGCTGCGCTGTTCCGCTGGCGCTGTTTGAACCGTTCGCGTTCAATTCCGCGCCGCAATTGCGCGCTGCTGCACTGCTGCGCGCACCGGTCTTGCCACTGATCGGACGCGACACAGGTCCAGAGCCCGAGCCACCCGCACGCCTTGGCTGAACCCCAGCGGCGCGTATTGAACATCCGTGTTCGCAGCGCGTCTTCGCACAGTTCAACCAAGGATTTTTGACATGAAGACGATTATCACGCTCGCCGCTGTTGCTGCGGCCTTCGCGACCGCAGCCGTTGCAGAAGCGCACGACGGCGCCGGCGGACACTACGAATGGCGCGACCTGCCCGTGTCGGGACCCAGGGCGACCGCGCACCGTGTCCGCGTCTGGGTCCGTGCTGACCAGACCTTGATCGCCACTTGCGATTGCTCGATGATGCAAGCGGATGCGTCCGGCTGCAATATGGACATGTTGGACAAGGGCCGCGTGCCTGCGGCTGGCTAAGGCGATTGTCTGGCCGATAGCGATAAGAATGAAGGCCGGGCTCGTGGCGCCGACGGAGTGGTTTCAAGGCTTCGCCGGTGTCCATTTACCCCCAGCCCGCATCGTGAACCGGCTCGGTTTTCCGTTCGGGAGATCCCCATGCGAATGATATTTCTGGTGCCGCTGCTGGCGGCAATCCCAACGGCAGCGCTGGCCGAGCCGCTGACTTTCGATGCTGCGATTGCGCTGGCGACGCGCGACGCGCCGTCGATCAGGGCGGTCGAAGCCGGGGTCGAGGCCAAGCGTTCAGCGTCCATTGCCGCCGGCCGGTTGCCCGATCCGACACTGAACGTGGGCATCGACAACTTTCCGGTGTCCGGACCGCCCGCCTTCAGTTTCACCCGCGACAGCATGACGATGGCGCGGATCGGCATCGAGCAGCCGTTCCCCCATCCCGCCAAACGCCGCGCCCAAGGTGCGCGCGCGCAGGCCGATATCGGCATTGCCGCCGGCGACCTCGCGCTTGAAACGCAAACCGTCCGGCTGGAAACCGCGCTGGCGTGGATCGATCTCTATTATGGCGAACGCCGTCTGGCCCAACTCGACCGGCTGACCGCGAGCCTCGACGATTTGCAATCGACCGTTTCGGCACGATTGGCGTCGGGTTCGGCGCGGCCGAGCCAGGCGCTTGAACCTGCGCAATTGCAGGCTGCCGTCAACGACCGGCACAGCGAACTGACCGCCGAAGTTGCCAGGGGCAAGGCCCGTCTGGCGCGCTTCACCGGCGATCCGCAAGCCGATGTCGCGGGCATCCCCCCGCTGCTGGCGGTCGATCGGGCAAGCCTTGTCGCAGGGCTTCCTTCGCTGCCACGCCTGCAAGCGCTCGATGCCGGCATTCGCGGCGCCGAAGCCGATACCGGGCTCGCCCGCGCCGACAAGCGCCCGGACTGGCGGGTCAGCACATCTTACGGCCGCCGCGATCCGGCTTATGGGGACATGGTTTCGGTGGGCGTCAGCATCGACCTGCCGCTGTTCGCTGGCCGGCGGCAGGATCCCAGGATCGCCGCGCGCGCCGGCGAAGAGGCCCAGGCGCGCCTGATCCGCACCGCCGCCGAACGCGAATTGCTCGCCGGGCTCGATGGCGATCTGGCTGACCACGCAATGCACATGCAGCGGCTCGGCAACGCTCGCAAGGTGCTGGTGCCGCTCGCCAAGCGGCGCGCCGAGCTCGATATGGCGAGCTATGCGGCGGGCAAACTCGATCTTGGCAGCGCGCTGCTCTCAAGCCTCGCGCTCGCCGAGGCCGAAGTCGATGCGCTGTCGCGCGAAGCGGACGTCGCCCGCGACACGGTCCGGATCAATTATACCTATGGGGGAATTCAGCCATGACGCTGGACAGGAAAATAGCGCTGCGCTGGGGCGCCGGCGTGCTGGCAATTGCCTTGGTCGCGGGCGGCAGCGGGTACTGGCTGGGCCAGCACGGCGGACCCGCCGGGGCCGAGGCCGGGTCTGCGCAATCCGGCCGCAGGGTGCTCTACTGGTATGATCCGATGGTGCCGGCCGAGCACTACGATAATCCCAATTCGCTCTCGTCGATGGGGATGAAGACCGTTCCCAAATATGCCGAACCGGCCCCCGCGGGCGATGCGCTACCAGCGGTCAGCGTCGATCCCGCAGCGCGACAAAGCCTTGGCATGCGGGTCGTCGCAGCGGAACTGGGAAGCTTGCCTGCGGGCCTTGCCGTGACTGGCACGATCGAGTTCAACCAGCGCGACGTGGCCATCGTCCAGGCCCGTTCGGGCGGGTTCGTCACCCGGGTTTACGGTCGGGCGCCCGGCGATGTGATTGGCGCAGGCGCGCCGATCGCCGATCTGCAGTTGCCCGAATGGGGCGGTGCGCAGGTGGAATTCCTGGCAGTCAAACGGCTTGGCAAGCCCGAGCTGACCGCCGCCGCGCGCCAGCGGTTGCGGCTGTTGGGCATGCCTGAGGGACTGATCCGCCAGGTCGAGCGGACCGGCCAGACCAGCGGCACCGTGACAATCCGCTCGCCCATCGCGGGCGTCATCCAGTCGCTCGACGTGCGCCAGGGCATGACGCTCAGCGCTGGGCAAAGCCTGGCGCAGGTCACCGGCATCGGCACGGTCTGGCTCAACGCCGCCGTCCCCGAGGTACAGGCCGGCAGCATCCGCGTCAGACAAAGCGCGGCGGTGACGCTTTCGGCCTTCCCCGGCGATAGCTTCGCGGGGCGGGTCACCGCGATCCTGCCAACTGCGCAAGCCGACAGCCGCACGCTGACGGTGCGCATCGAACTGGCCAATCGTGGCGGCCGGCTGCGGCCCGGCATGTTTGCCAGTGTTACGCTGGGGGGTGGCGGCGGACAGGCACTGCTCGTGCCCACCGAAGCGGTGATCCGCACCGGCACGCGCACCATTGTCATGCTCGCATTGGCCGATGGCCGTTACCGGCCCGCCGAGGTCCGGACGGGCCGCGAAGGCGGCGGCCTGACCGAGGTGCTGGCGGGGCTTACCTTGGGTGAGAAGGTTGTTGCCTCGGGCCAGTTCCTGCTTGATTCCGAAGCGAGCCTGACCGGCGTGGCCGCACGGCCGATCGGCGGCGACCAGTGATCGCCGCAATCATCCGCGCTTCGGTCGGCGCGCGCAATCTGGTGCTGGCCGCCGCGTTGGTGCTTACCGCCATCGGCGTGGCGGCGGTCAGGACCACCCCGGTCGATGCATTGCCCGATCTGTCCGACGTGCAGGTGATCATCCGCACCAGCTGGCCCGGCCAGGCCCCCCAGATCGTCGAGAACCAGGTCACTTATCCGATTACTTCGACCATGCTTTCGGTCCCCGGCGCGCGGGTGGTGCGCGGTTACTCGTTCACCGGCGACAGCTTTGTCTACGTGCTGTTCGACGACGGCACCGACCTGTATTGGGCGCGCAGCCGCGTGCTCGAATATCTGAGTCAAGTGCAGAGCCGCCTGCCCGACGGAGCCAAGGCCGCGCTCGGGCCGGATGCGACGGGCGTCGGCTGGATCTACGAATATGCGCTGGTTGACCGGACCGGACGGCACGATCTGGCGCAGCTGCGCTCGATTCAGGATTGGTTCCTGCGCTTCGAGCTTAAAACCGTCCCTGGCGTCGCCGAGGTCGCGAGCATCGGCGGCATGGTCAAAGAGTATCAGGTGATCGTCGATCCGCAGAAGCTCGCCGCCTATGGCGTGACCGGCACGGAGGTCGCCGACGCTTTGAAGCGCGCCAATCAGGAGGTCGGCGGGGCGAGCGTGGAGCTGGCCGGCGCCGAATATACCGTGCGCGCCAGCGGTTACCTCAAGTCGCTCGACGATTTCCGCACCGTCCCGCTGCGCACTGCCGCAGGCGGCGTTCCGGTGACGCTGGCCGATGTTGCGAGCGTTCAGCTCGGCCCGGAAATGCGGCGCGGGATCGCCGAGCTCAATGGCGAAGGCGAGGTTGCCGGCGGCGTCATCGTCATGCGTCAAGGCCAGAACGCCAGGGCGGTAATCGCCGGGGTCAAAACCAAGCTCGACGAACTCAGGCAAGGCCTGCCTCCGGGGGTCGAACTGGTCACCACCTACGACCGCTCCGGCCTGATCGACCGCGCGGTCGAGAATCTCACCGGCAAACTGTTCGAGGAGTTCCTGATTGTCGCGCTGGTCTGCGTACTGTTCCTGTGGCACGCGCGCTCGGCGTTGGTCGCGATCCTCACGCTGCCGCTCGGCATTCTGATCGCCTTCATCGTGATGCGGTTGCAGGGCCTTAATGCCAACATCCTGTCCTTGGGCGGGATTGCGATTGCGATCGGCGCGATGGTCGATGCAGCGGTGGTGATGATCGAGAACGCGCACAAGCATCTTGAGCGCTGGCGTCACGACCATGCGGACAGCGAGCCCGACGCGCCGACGCGCTGGCGGCTCGTCACCGACGCCGCTGCCGAGGTCGGCCCGGCGCTGTTCCTCAGCCTGCTGATCATCACCTTCTCATTCCTGCCGATCTTCGCCTTGCAGGGTCAGGAAGGCCGCCTGTTCGCGCCGCTGGCCTTCACCAAAACTTACGCGATGGCGGCGGCGGCGCTGCTTTCGATCACGCTGATCCCGGTGCTGATGGGGCTGCTGATCAAGGGGCGGATCCCGCGCGAAGACGCCAATCCGGTCAACCGCTGGCTTACCCGCGCCTATCGCCCGGCGATCGATTGGGTGCTGGCGCGGCCCAAACAGACGTTGTTCATCGCCGCGCTGGTCTTCGCCACCAGTTTGTGGCCGGCAGTCCGGCTCGGCGGCGAATTCCTGCCGCAGATGGACGAAGGCGATCTGCTGTACATGCCCTCGGCGCTGCCGGGGCTGTCGGTGGCCGAGGCCGGCCGCCTGCTCCAGCAGACCGACCGGCAGATCAAGACCGTGCCCGAGGTTGCAAGTGTGTTCGGCAAGGCCGGGCGCGCCGACAGCGCGACCGATCCCGCGCCGCTCGAAATGTTCGAGACGACGATCCAGTTCAAGCCGAAGGATCAGTGGCGGCCCGGCATGACCCAGGCAAAACTGGTTGAGCAACTCGACGCGCGGGTAAAGGTCCCCGGCCTCGCGAATTTCTGGATTCCGCCGATCCGTAACCGCATCGACATGCTGGCGACCGGGATCAAGAGCCCGGTCGGGATCAAGGTCGCCGGTTCGAACCTGGCCGAGATCGACCGGACCGCCAAGCGCATCGAAGAGGTGGTACGGGGCGTTCCCGGGGTCTCTTCGGCGCTGGCCGAGCGGCTGACCGGGGGGCGCTATATCGACGTCGATGTGAACCGCGCTGCGGCCGCGCGTTACGGCCTCAACGTTGCCGACGTGCAGGCGGTGGTTTCGGGCGCGATCGGCGGCCAGATCATAGGCCAGACGGTCGAGGGTCTGGCCCGCTACCCGATCAGCCTGCGCTATCCGCGCGAACTGCGCGACAGTGTTGGCAAGCTCGCGCAGTTACCGGTGCTGACCCCGTCGCGCCAGCAGATTACGTTGGGTACGGTCGCCAGCGTCCGCATCAGCGATGGCCCATCGATGCTGCGGAGCGAGAACGGCCGGCCGGTCACCTGGATCTATGTCGACGGGCGCGACAGCGATATGCAGACGCTGGTCGGCGACATGAACCGGGCGATCACCGGCAAGGTCGCGCTGCCGCCCGGAGTAAGCATTTCCTACACCGGCCAATACGAGTTCCTGGTCCGCGCCAAAGCGCGGATGAAGCTCGTCATTCCGGTAACGCTGGCGATCATTTTTGCGCTGCTGTATCTCACCTTTCGCCGCTGGGACGAGGCGCTGCTGATCATGGGCACGCTGCCGTTTGCGCTGACTGGCGGGCTGTGGCTGCTGTACTGGCTGGGCTACAACCAGTCGGTGGCAACCTCGGTCGGGTTTATTGCACTTGCGGGCGTTTCCGCCGAATTTGGCGTGGTGATGCTGATCTATCTCAAACAGGCGCTCGAGGCGCGCGAGGATGGCAATATCGCCGCCGCTGTGCGCGATGGCGCGTTGCTGCGGGTCCGGCCCAAGGCGATGACCGTCGCGGTGATCCTCGCCGGCCTGTTCCCGGTCCTCGTCGGCTCTGGCGCCGGCTCAGAGGTGATGAGCCGGATCGCCGCGCCGATGATCGGCGGCATGTTGACCGCGCCGCTGCTGTCGATGCTGGTGATCCCGGCGGCCTATCTGCTGATGCGCCGACGCGTCGCAACCCCAGTTCAACCCCAAGCAGAAACACAGTGAAAAAGACTTTCATCAAGGCCTCCAGCCTTGTTGCCATAGCGTTGCTCGGCGCGTGCAAGCAGGAAGCCGAAGCCCCGCAGCCGTCCGCAAGCGCTGCTGCCGCATCGGGCGATATGGCGGCCATGCCGATGGCGGCGGAAATGAAGCACGGCATCGCCGACGGCACGGTCACCGCGATCGATCCCGCCACGGGCACGATCACGCTCGATCACGGCGCAATCAGCAGCCTTGGGTGGCCCGCCATGACGATGGGCTTTTCGATCAAGCCGGAACAGCTCGCGGGCATCAAAGTTGGCGACAAGGTTAACTTCGAGATCGACTGGGACGGCAAGGCCGGAACGGTCACCAGGATCGTCAAATCTGGTACCTGAAGGACGGTGACCGACGAGAAATCTGGTGCAGCCCGAACCGCCGGGCTGCACCACAACCGGTTTTCCAGGGTCATCACTACCGTTCAGATCAATTCCAGCCATTTGCCGCGCGAAAAGCTGTTTGGCACGGGCCATTTGCCCAGCAGGTGGAGGCCCCGTAAACTATACCGACCGAACGCGCGGGCAACCGAAAAGAAGCGTCAGTTCGCCCAATAGACGTATTCCTGATCCGACTTCCAAGGTGCATTGAGCGGGACGTCGATCCTGATGGCCCCTTCAAGCAGCCCCGGCCACAATGGCTTTGGCAGGCCCCGATTTTGCGCTTCGATCAGTGCTGAGAGTCTGGCGACCTGTTGCGGCTCGTTGGCGGCAAGATTGACGCGCTCGGTTGGATCGGTCGCCAGATTGAACAGCCACAGCTTGGCGGGGCGTTTGGATACCTGCAACTTCCAGTCGCCATCGCGCACCACCCGGTAATCGCCCGAGCGCCAGAAGGTTGCCGTGCGCCGGGTATTCGCGGCGAGCAGATCGTCACTGTCCATCGTCCGATCAGCGGGCATCCGCGCGCCGGTTGCAGCAGCGATGGTGGCAAACATGTCGAGTCCGCTGGCGGTATCGGTGCGGACCGTTCCAGGCGCGATGCGGCCCGGCCAGCGCATTAGCAGCGGTACGTGGATGCCGCCTTCGAAGAACGTGCCCTTCCAGCCGCGGTAGGGTTGGTTGAGATCGGGGATGCCGGTATACCAGGCACCGCCGTTGTCGCTGGTGAAAACAACCAGCGTGTTCTGCTCGAGTCCGTTGTTTTCGAGCGCTTGCAGCACATCGCCAATCCGCCGGTCAAGCTGCCGGATCATGGCGCCATAGGTGCGCTGGGTATGATCCTTGATCTGCGGCAGCGCGTCGTAATCGGCTTTGGTCGCCTGCAACGGCGTATGCGGCGCGTTGTAGGCCAGATACAGGAAAAAGGGACGGTTCTTGTTCGCCTCGATCGCGGCCACCGCGTTGTCAGTAAAATAGTCGGTCAGATGGCCCTTGGGCTCGAAGCGCTGGTCGTTTCCGAAGCTGACCGAATAGGGCAGGTTCGCCCACAGGAACTTGTCGATCGGATCCCATGCCAGGCGTGCATCAATCCCGCGCTGATCGCCGGCCGGGAGGAACATGCCGCCGCCGGCAAGCAAGCCCAGACTTTCATTGAAACCCTGCGATGTCGGCCACAACGGCGGCGCTTCGCCCAGATGCCATTTTCCGATATGGACCGTGTGATAACCGCGCTCCTGCAGCACCTCGCCGAGCATGATCTCGGCGTTGGGCACGCCCATGTCTTCGTAAGCCGGGAGATCGCGATTAAGCTCTTTGTGGTAGATTGGCGGATACGGCGAGGGACCGCCGTCATGCGCCAGAAACCCGGCGAAAGAACCGGGCACCGCAGTAAATTCAAAGCCATAACGCGTCGGATAGCGCCCGGTCATCAAGGCCGCGCGCGACGGGGAACAGGTTGCGTTCGCGGCATAGCCGTTGGTGAAACTTACGCCTTGCGCGGCAATTGCATCGATATTGGGCGTGGGCACTGCCCCACCCGCCACACCGCCGCCGTAAAGGCTGATGTCGTTCATCCCCAGATCGTCGGCAACGATCAGGATAACATTAGGCGGCCGTTTGCCCACTGCCGGCGTCGCGGGGCCCTTGGCCCAGACGACCGGATGGTTTTCCGCAACCGGACGCTTCCACGCACCGGCCAGCCCGGGGAGGTAAATTGCATATTTCTGCAGCGCCACATATCCTGCGCCCGCCAAAAGCGCGAACCCGGCGAGCACTTTCCATCTGCGTTTCATGAGTCGCCTCCCACTCTTCCCGTTCGCACCGACAGCCACAAAAACGCCAGGATCACCGGCACCGAGATCAGGCTCGCGTAGTGCTCAGGCGGGTGGTGGCCGCCCACAGGGACATGGCGCACCCAACCGGACCAGCTCAGCAGGACGCGTTCAAGCAGGCTGACGGCCAGGAACAACGGCACCAGGGTGCGATACCGCAGCCCCACCGCGGCGGTCACGATGCCGTGCGCGATCTGCGTGGCGCCCGCCCAGGCAAACAGCCCGAAAATCATGTTCGAATTTTGCGACAGGTCCAGCCCAGCGATTGTGCCAGCCCCGCCATCGGGCAGGAAGCTGTGAATCAGCCCCGGAATGACCCAGGTGACCCCGTAAAAAACCAGATACCACGCCGCATAACGCGATCCGGCATATTGGCCGTTGGTGCTGGCTGGCAGCAAGCCAGTCACAATGTCAGCGCCGCCAGCTGGGAGAGCGCCGCAGCCAGCGCGATGATCAGCGCAACCGTCACCCGCGGGCTGGCATAGAGCGAGACGACCCGCTGCGTCGGGAAGGAAAAGGTCGAGAGCACGCCCGCCACCTTGTCCGGATGGCCCTCACGAAACGACGGGTCCAGCGTCAACTGCATCATGTCGCGCCGACTGCGATAGCGCATGAACCCGGCGATGGTCCAACCCGGATCCTCCGGCGTGTTCCACGCATCGACATAGCCGCCAACCTTGCGCGCGACGATCCCGGGATGGCCGCCGGTTCGCAGCAGCACCGGCATGAAGCGCTTCGAATAGCGCCTGAGCAGTTCTAACCCCTGCATCGGCGGTCCGCCTGCGGGATCGGGGACCAAGTCCAGATTGGCTTTGACCAGATTGAGCATCAGGAACTCGCGGCCGTCGTCAGCCTCAAGGAACGCGCGCATCGTCTCCGGGCTGTTGCCGGTCCCCTCGTAGCGCCCTTCAAGGCTCTTGAGGTACGTTTCAACTTCGGCCGGGCTCAGCGGCCCGCGCCAGCCACCGTACCACAGCCAGAACAGCAGATAGGCGACAAGTGCCACCGCCCAGATCGTCCATCCTATCATTGCCATCCCCATAGTTATTGCACTATACGTGTCATAAGATTGTTGAACAGGCAAGGTGGCACATTCGCGGTCTGCGAAGCGCGGCATGATCGACATTTGACATGGGGGGCGACATAAGGGGCCATGGCCACACGAACCGCCCGATCAGCTGGCAACGGCCGCGAACCGCCCTCGGCCGACGGCCGGCGCGAACGCAGCCGTTCCACCCGCGCGCGCATCGTCCAGGCCATGCTCGATCTGGTCGGCGGCGGCCATATTGCGCCGAGCGCCGCCGAAGTCGCCGAACAGGCCGGGGTCGGCCTGCGCTCGGTGTTCCGACATTTCGACGATATGGATTCGCTTTACAGCGAAATGAGCGACGCGATTGAGGTGCGGCTGATGCCGGTCTTGCTTAAGCCGCTGGCTGCGACCGAATGGAAGCCCCGCGTCCGTGAACTGGCTGAGCGGCGGATGACCGTGTTCGAAACCATGCTGCCCTACCGCATTTCGGCCAACATCAAACGCTACCAATCGTCCTTTCTGATGCAGGATTACAAACGCTTGATCCGGCTCGAACGGCAGGGGGTGGAGGCGCTGTTGTCGCCCGCGGTGCTGGCCGATTCAGCGCAGACCAACGCCTTGCTGGCACCGCTCAGTTTCCAGACCTGGCGGCTGTTGCGGCACGATCAGGAATTGCCGGTTGAAGCCGCGCGCGCGGTTGTGCTGCGGCTGGTCAATGCGGTGCTCGCGCAATGCGATGGCTGACCGCGCCCGATTGCAACGGCTGGCGCTACTCGGTGCGCTGGCGCTGATGGGTGGCTGCCAAGCCGCTGACGATGCTCTTGCCCCCGAAGCTTGCACCGGGCTTGTGCGCAACGATATGGTTTGGGTGCCTGCCGGACGTTTCACCATGGGCGAAACGCCGCACTACCGCGATGAAGGACCACCGCGGACCGTTTCTGTGCGAGGCTTCTGGATCGATGCACATGAGGTGACCAATGCGCAGTTCGCCGCCTTCGTGACCGCAACCGGCTACAAAACTCTAGCCGAGCGCGATCCGCCCAAGCTGCCCGGTGCGCCGCCCGCGATGCTGGTGCCGGGCTCTGCGGTGTTTGCCGCGCCGACCAGCAGCAATCCTGATTGGTGGCGCTGGGCGGTTGGCGCGCAGTGGCGGCATCCATCGGGGCCGAGCGAGGCGATCGCGGGCAAAGACCGCGACCCCGTTGTCCAGATCGCCTATCAGGATGCGCAGTCCTATGCGCGGTGGGCGGGAAAGCAACTGCCGAGCGAAGCGCAATGGGAATATGCCGCGCGCGGCGGCACCGCAGCGCTGCCCGAACCGGTTGACGAACATGGCAAACCGCAAGCCAATTATTATCAGGGGGTGTTCCCGCTGAAGAACACCGGCGCCGACGGCTATCTGGGGCGGGCACCGGTCGGCTGCTTCAAGCCCAACGCTTACGGACTGTACGACATGATCGGCAATGTCTGGGAATGGACCAGCAGCGGCGGCACCAGCGCCGACGCCAGCGAGCCGGTGAACATTATCAAAGGCGGCTCATACCTGTGCGCCGCCAACTATTGCGCCCGCTACCGCCCCGCCGCCCGCCAGTTCCAGGAACGCGGGCTGGGGACCGACCATATCGGGTTCAGGCTGGTGGATGAGCAGCGGGCGGCGCCCGTGCGTTGACTTGCTCGATCGGAAATGGCATGGACAATGCCAATAGAACGGGGAGATAGTTATGGGTAATGCGGCCTATCTGTGGCCCAATCTGGTGCTCCTCGGTGCCGCACTTACCGGCCGCGCGCTGTCGCTGATCTTGAATGGCGGTGATGCCACGAGCTACCCGCCGATGATGGTTGAAGCGATCATCATTGCGATGATCCTCACTTGCCAGCGCACCTGGCCCAAGGTGGCCTGACATGAAAGTTCTGCGCACGCCCGATGCCGCTTTTGCCGCGATCAAAGACTTTCCCTACCAGCCGCTCTATCATCAGGTCACGCCGGACCTGCGAATGCATTACATCGACGAAGGCCCGCGCGATGCGCCGGTGATGCTGATGCTGCACGGCGAGCCGAGCTGGTGCTATCTGTATCGCCATATGATCGACCCAGTGGTGACGGCTGGATTTCGCGTGATCGCGCCCGATTTGATCGGGTTTGGCAGATCGGACAAACCCGCGGCCAAAAGCGATTACAGCTATGCCAAGCATGTCGCCTGGGTGCGGCACTTCGTGGAGGCACTGGACCTCACGCGCGTGACGCTCGTTTGTCAGGACTGGGGCTCGTTGATCGGGCTGCGGCTGGTGGCCGAAATGCCCGAGCGGTTCGCGGGCGTTGCCTTGTCCAACGGCGGATTGCCAGAGGGCCAGAGCGCGCCGCGCGCGTTTGCAATCTGGCGCGCCTTTTCAAAATACAGCCCGGTGTTCCCGATCGGCAAGATTATCAGCGCTGGGACCAAGCGCGGGTTGAGCGCGGATGAGATCGCTGCGTATGACGCGCCGTTTCCGTCGAGCGCTTACAAGGCCGCCGCACGGATCTTCCCGTCGTTCGTGCCGCTTGGCGCCAATGTCGCGGTGCCCGATCAGAAGCGGGCGTGGGAAGCGCTTGAGCGGTTCGACAAGCCCTTCCTCTGCTGCTTCAGCGATGGCGATCCGATCACCCGCGGCGGCGATGCACTGTTTATTGACCGCGTGCCGGGCGCAAAGGGCCAGCCCCACACCACGTTGAGGGGCGGGCATTTCATCCAGGAAGACGATCCGCAAGGCTTCGTCTGTTGCATCTTGAAAGTGACACAAGCATGACGCTGACATACGATCTATATTGGTCGTTCCGCTCACCCTACAGCTACTTCGTGATGCCACGGCTGGTCGAACTGGAACGCGATTACGACGTGCAGTGCAACGTCCGTCCAGTCTATCCAATCGCGGTGCGCCAGCCCGAATTTTTCGACCACAACGATCCACTGTGGGTCCAGTACTTCATGCGCGACATCTTCCGCTGCGCCGCGTTTCTGGGGCTTCCCTTTGCATGGCCCAGCCCCGATCCGGTGGTGATGGATATGGCGACGCGCGAATACCCCAAGGAGCAGCCCTATATTTACCGACTGACCCAGCTCGGCCAGTTGGCGGCGGAACGCGGCAAGGGGCTGGCATTCCTCGATGCGGTGAGTAGCACGATCTGGTCGGGGACGGTCAAGGGCTGGCACGAGGGCGTTCACCTGGCGCAAGCCGCTGCACGCGCGGGACTCGACCTGACCGAGATGGACGCGGTGCTGGCGGCCGGTCACGAACGCCTCGACGCCGCGATCAACGACAGCCAGGACGGTCAGCGCCTGGGCGGCCACTACGGCGTGCCCTTGATGGTGTTCGACGGCGAACCGTTCTTCGGGCAGGACCGGTTTGACCAGATGAAATGGCGTATGGAGCAAAAGGGTCTGACGCGGCGCTAGATTCCGGGTCGGTTGCTAGGCCGTCTTGAGCATTGCCAGGCAGGCGGTTTCCTCAAGCAGCGGGTCGACCAGACCCCGTGCCGACGCATCTAACGCAGCATAACGCGCGCGCAGATCGGCCAAGCATTTGACCTGATATTTGAATGGAGCCTGCGTGTAGGGCATTCCCATCGCGGTCATGCTGAAACTATCCGCTCCCGCGTTGATCGCCGCCGCATTGGCCAGCAGGAACGGCGCGTAGACCGCGCCAACAACCGCGAGCAACTGCGTCACAATTGGGGCGGTTGGAGCGTCAACTGCGTCCCATTCGCCGTCGATCCCCGACATGTCATCGACATGGAGCAGCCAGCGGAAGCTGTAGGGATAGTCCTTGCGCATCATCGCTTCGGGGGTCGGGTCAACCCCGAGCTGCGACAACTGGCCGTAAATGCCAAGCTCGGCGAGGCTGGGCCGCGTGCCGAACAGGAAATGCCGATCGACCACATGCGCTTCAAGTGCATCGAGCACCATGCGGGTCGATGCCTCGATCAGCGGAAAGTTTTCTTCGGTGCAGCCGACGACTGCCATCCGCCCGACCTGACGCGCGCGAAACTGCTCGGCATAGGCCTGGCTCTGCTCCAGACCGCCGCCCTTCAACGCATCGAACGCCAGCCACCGGCTCATCTGACGCTGATCGACTTCGCGCAGCCAGCGATACCCGAACATGGCCTTGGTCAGCCATTCATCCGCAAAGTCCTCAAGCAGATGCGCCAGGAAAGCGCGGGCGGGATCGGGCGGCACGACCGAGCGCGCGGCGTGACGGGCTTCAAGATCATAGATCAGTGGGGTCGAATCGTTGTGAAAACTGCCCTCGGGATATTCGACAACCGGGATCACCGGCGCTTTGACCTTGGCCGCGGCGAGCCCGTGCGTTGCGGCGCCGTGCTGCCAAACGTGGGGTATGCCGCGATAGCGCATCAATGCGCGGATCTTGAGGCTGTAAGGCGAGCCAAGCGCGCCGTTGATCGTGTACATGAAGGTCACCTCAAAAGCTGCCAGCCTCACCCCCGGCAAGCAGCATGGCGGCCCACACTGCGAATCTGCGCCATCGCGGTATTGGACGCCCTCGGGCAGCTTGCAAGCGCACCTAAACAAATGGCATATATAGTGCCAGTTAATTCGGCAGATTGGGCCGTTCTTGGCCGTGGGCGGCTTAGCGATCGCAAAGCCGCCGCCACGGCGGTCGGATCAGGCGGAACGGCCCCGCGCCGTCACCGGCCATATGGCGGTCAGAAGTTCGCCCCGGACGACATGATACGCATCGTACAGGTTTACGGTCGGATCGCAATGCGGCGTTCCCAGCGTGATCCGCGCGCCAAGGTCCGGCAGACCGGTGCCAATGACCGCGCCGTGTTCGTCGCCCATGAACCGGTAGCGAGCGCCATCGCCTGCACCAGCGATGATCGTGGCGGGCCCGGCGTCGGTGGAAAAAGCTTTCAGACCGGCGTCGATCGTAACCAGTCCCTCGGCATTCGCACTGATCACGCGGGCATCGACCATGAGCGCGGTCTGGAACGGGAGCGCGCCGCCGCCATCCAGATCACACTCGGAATATTCACGGTCCATGAAAATGTACGAGCCGACCTGCAGCTCGGTCAGTACGCCAATATCCGCGTCGATCACATGGCTGCCGGTCCCGCCGCCCGTGACAACCCCCGGCGCTAACCCAGCGGCCGCCAGCTCGTTCAAGCAGATACTGAGATAGCTGGTGCGCTCGATGATCGCGTCGCGCCGCTCGGCGAAGCTCTGGATATGCTGCTGCGCGCCGCAATAGAACTGGACGCCGCCGTAGCTCAAGCTCGGTCGTTCCGCGATGCGGCGGGCGAGGGCCACTGCGTCGTTAGGCGAGGCGACGCCCGTGCGGCGAATACCCGGATCGATATCGACAAAAACCTTGAGGGGCGGGCCACCTTGCGCAGCGATTGCCAGTGCATCGACCACCTCTGGGTGATCGGCAACGACGCTGAGCGACGACAGGTGCCGTGCCAGCGCCGTAAGCCTGGCAATGGCCGGCGCGGTCACCACGGGCGATGTGAGATGCAGTCCGTCGATGCCTTCGTCCGCGAGCGCCTCAGCCTCGCCGAGCTTGGCGCAACACAGCCCCACGGCGCCGGCGGCGAGCTGCGCGCGCGCGATCTCGGCACTCTTGTGCGATTTGGCGTGCGGGCGCAGGGCGAGGCCATGCTTCTTGGCGAAGGCCGCCATGCGCTCGATGTTGCTCTCGAATGCCGCGATATCGAGGATCAGCGCCGGGGTGTTGAGCCAGTCGCGCGAGCCTGGTTGGCCGATCAGAGAGGCATGCAGCCGGTGGCTGGCTGTATCGCCTGAAATGCTGCTCATAGCGAAAAGTCGAACAGCTGCCGCAGGTGGTCGTTCATGAATTTGCCCTCCGGATCGATCCTTTTGCGCACCCGGCCGAACGCCTCTGCTTGCGGGTAGAGTGCGCGCACGTCAGCGCTCGTCAGTGAGTGACGCTTGGCCCAGTGCGGCCGCCCGCCATGCGCCCGAAACACCGCCTCGAGCTCGGCGAAATGCTCGGCCCATGGCATCGGGGCATATTGATGGACCGAAATCGAGGCGCACGGGCCCGCGTGAAACGGTGACAGCCAGATGTCATCCGCCGCCACCAGCCGGAACTCGAACGGGAAAATGAGCGGCAGCCGGCGGGTTTTTACCAGTTCCAGCGCCGCGCGCAGCGCGGCGACGGCGTTGGCCACCGGCAGCTCGTATTCCATTTCCTCAAACCGCACGGTGCGTTCCGATGGAAATATCTGCCACGCTGGACCAGCACGCCGCGATGACCGGGTCAAGCGCGCCAGCGTCCGTTGGATCAACGGCACGCTACGCGGCGCGGCGGCGGCGAGATCGCAGCATGCCTGAAACACCCGATCGTCGCTGGCCTCCTCCGGCAGTTCAACCGCCGCGCTGGGGTGAAGCGTCTTAAGGGTTGCCGATGCGGCATAGGGGAACAGGAAGAATTCCATGTGCCGCGTGGCGGCAGCGAGCTCTGGCAACCGTTCGAGCACCTCGGCCAGCGGGCGTTGTTCAATCCGCTCCTCGAGATGGAGCGCGGGGACGACAGCGACCCGCGCCCGGGTCGCTATGCCCAGCAGTCCGAGCGACAAACGCTGCGCTTCAAACAGCTCGGGCTCGGTGGTCTCGTCGCAATCAACCATGCTGCCATCGGCGAGCACCAGGCGAAAGGACCGGGCGAGCGCTGCCAGCGAGCCCAGATCCTGACCCGTGCCATGCGTGCCGGTTGCCAGCGCGCCGCCAAGCGACTGTGGGTTGACGTCGCCTTGGTTGGACAGCGACAGGCCCTGCTCCCACAGCGCGGCCGTGAGCCGCTTCAGGCTCCACCCAGCCGGCGCATCGACGCTTTGCCGATCGGCGGCAACAATCAACTCTCCCGCCATGTCATCGAGCGACACCAGCGTTCCCGTGGTTTCGCACAGCGGCATGAACGAATGACCGGCCCCGGTGACGCGCACTTGCCGGGCGGTGCGGACGATTGCCGCCAGCTCCTCCTCGTCGCGCGGCCGGGCGATTGCCGCCGGGTGGGCGACGACACTGCCCGACCAGTTGCGCCACTCGGTCATGCCCAAACTTGTGGGCGGCGCTGGTCCCACGGCAGCTCTTTTTCGAGCTGCCCGGCCAACCGGTACAGCGTTGCCTCATCCGCATAACGGCCCGTAAACATCATGCATCGGCAGCCCATCCGCGCTCATGCCAAGCGGCAGCGATACCGATGGCTGCCCGGTGAAGTTGAACAGCGCGGCAAACGGGTACAGCGCCACTTGGCGCCTGTTGATCTCGCCAGGTGTGACGGTTGCCGGATCGGTGAACCCGATCCGCGGCGGCGGCGCCGTCATCACCGGACACAAGTAAACGTCGAAGCTGTCAAACCGCTGCACCACACCGCGCGTTAAACTGCGCAGTTCCTGATAACCCCAGAACGCCTGCTCGCCCGTAACCTGACGCGAGCCCTGCAAGGCCGCCCAGGTCAGCGGCTCCAGCTCGTCTTCGCGCGGCTCGCGGCCGACCTGGTCGATGACCCGGCGCATCCCGGCCGCGAAATTCGCCGCGGACACCGGCGCGCGCGCGCGCGCGAGCGCGCGCTGATCAACTCCAAGTCCTTCCTCGCGCACATCATGCCCCAGCGCCGCCAGCGTCGCGGCGGGGGGGGTGAGCCCCTCCCCGAGCGCGGGGTGGGGTGGGGGGGCGGGCGGGGTGGGAGGCG
>JANOTT010000168.1:0-4786 GCA_031416535.1 Novosphingobium sp.
CTCGTCCTCCCCCACCCACGGGCCCTGGATGCGGCGGGCCACGTTGGACGACGCCGTCAGCAGCAGCATGTCGCCCTTTCCGATGAGGCGCTCGGCCCCCGGCTGGTCGAGGATCACGCGGCTGTCGGCCAGCGACGACACGGCGAAGGCGAGGCGGGACGGCACGTTGGCCTTGATCACGCCGGTGATCACGTCGACCGAGGGCCGCTGGGTGGCCATGATCAGGTGGATGCCCGCGGCGCGGCTCTTCTGGCTGAGCCGCTGGATCAACACCTCGACCTCTTTGCCGACCACCACCATCAGGTCGGCGAGCTCGTCGACGATCACTACGATCTGCGGGAGCGCCTGATAGTCGAGCTGGTGCTCCTCGTAGAGTTCCTCGCCGGTGTCGGGATCGAACCCGACCTGGATGCGCCGCCCGAGCGGCTTGCCCTTGGCCTGCGCGGCGCGGAGCTTGTCGTTGAAGCCGGCAAGGTTGCGCACGCCGATCTCGCTCATCTGGCGATAGCGGCGTTCCATTTCCTCGACCGCCCATTTGAGCGCGCGCACCGCTTTGGCCGGTTCGGTCACGACGGGCGAGAGCAAGTGCGGGATATCGTCGTAGCTTTTGAGTTCGAGCACCTTGGGATCGACCAGGATCAATCTGCATTGCGCGGGGGTCAGCCGGTACAGCAGCGAGAGCAGGATCGTGTTGAGCCCGACCGACTTGCCCGAACCGGTGGTCCCCGCGACCAGCAGGTGCGGCATGGCGGCAAGATCCGCGACGATCGGCTCGCCCGCGATATCCTTGCCCAGGATAATCGGCAGCGCGGCCTTCGACTGGGCGAATTTCTCGCAGGCGACCAGTTCCTTGAAGCTGACCATCTGGCGGTCGGTGTTGGGCAGCTCGATCCCCATTACTGTGCGCCCGGGGATCGAGGATACGCGGGCCGAGATCGCGCTCATGTTGCGGGCAATATCATCGGCCAGGCCAATCACCCGGCTGGCCTTGATCCCCGGCGCGGGTTCCAGCTCGTACATCGTCACCACCGGGCCGGTGCGGACCGTGTCGATCGTGCCTTTGACGTTGAAATCGTCGAGCACCGTTTCGAGCAGCCGGGCGTTGCGTTCCAGCGCCAGCTTGTCGATCTTGGGCGCCGAATTGGCTGGGGGATCATCAAGCAGCGCCAGCTTGGGCAGCTCGAACTTGTCGAACAGGTCGCTCTGGCGGCTTGCGGCAGAGATCTGCGCGGGCTTGGCTGCGCGCGCCGGATCGGAGATTTCGGGTGCCCGGCGCGCCGCTGCAATTTGCTCGCCGTGGGCTGGGCGATCGCGCTTGGCGCGCGGCGCGGCGGAGATGAATTCGCTGTCCGGGCCGGCAAACGCGCGTCGGCGCTGCAGGAACGAAGGCAGCGTAAACAGGCTCCCCCAATCGAACGCGAACACCCGCCCGGCGATGATCGATCCGCCCGCCAGCGCGGCCAGCCCGGTGGCCAGGGTAAAGATCCACTGTGCCCCGGCGGGCAGCTTGGCGGCGATGAAATGGACTGCGCCGCTGCCCAGCAGCCCGGCGATCCCGCCCCAGCCGGCGGGCAGCACGGTTTCCAGATCGTTGATCGCGAGGCTGAGCGTGGTGGCGATCAGCGCCATCGCGAACAGCAGCAGCCCGATCGGACGCCACCAGGCATGGCCCAAATGTTCGAGCGACTGGTCTTCCTCTTCGACCAGCCGCCACAACCCGCGCGCCAGCACATACAGCAGCGGCAGGAACAGCACGCAAACCGGCCCAAACAAAAATAGCGCACGCTCCGCCGCCCAGGCCCCCGCGCCGCCCATCCAGTTAAGCACCGGGCCGCCGGCCGCGGTCGAAGCCGACGGATCGGTCTGGCGGTAGGTGACCAGCGCAGCCGCGAGGAACACCATCGCGCCCAACAGCGCCATTGCGCCGCCGATTTCGGCGCTGCGCCGAACCGCCCGTTTGAGCGCGGCGCGCCAATCGACGCGCGCGCCGCGGTGGCTGGCTGTTGCAGGCCGTGTTGCCATGATGCTCCCCTCACGTTCGGCGCGCACTATGCGCCGCGCGGTGACTCCGGGTCAAGAATCGTTTGGATTTGCCGCAATACGCCTCACCGCAAAAAGGTGTCGATTGCCGCCCACCGCGCCCAGCCGAGCCGCTGCGCGGTGCGGGGATTCATCCCTCCGAGCGCGATTACCGGTGCCTGCGACCGGGCGGCGACCAGGCGGAACCGCAGCGGGCCGAGCGGCGCTGCCCCGGGATGCGAGCGCGTGGCAAAGGCGGGCGAGAGCAGCACCAGATCGGCGCGCCGCGCCAAAGCCAGTTCGTGCAGCGAGTGCACCGCGGCCAGCCGCAAGCTTTTCGGCCCGCAGGCAAGTTGGCGGGGTGAGCCATAGGCACCGCCTGCCCCCCATGCCCGCGCCTGCGCCGTGGTTCCGCCCAGCACCACTACATGATCGCGGCCGCGCGCAATTCGCGCCAGCGCGACAAACCGCGCGCGGCGCTGCGCTGGCGGCAGGTGGAAATGCCGGAAGATAAACCCGCTGCCGCGCGGCAAGCGGATCAGCGCGGCCTCGAGCACGGCATCGCTGCGCGCATCGGAAACCAGCCACACTGCCGGAAGGGGCTTCAATCGCGCCATCACCCCGCTATAGCAGCCCGCGATGACCGATCCAGCCACGCTTTTGCAAGATGTGCAGTCCCGCATCGACCACGCCGCAAAAATTGCGCAGCGCCGCGCGGGCGAGGTCTCGCTGATCGCGGTCAGCAAGACTTACCCCGCTGCCGCGATTGCCCCGCTGATCGCCGCCGGTCAGCGCGTGTTCGGCGAAAACCGGGTGCAAGAGGCGCAGGACAAGTGGCCCGCCTTGCGCGAACAGAACGGCGCAATCGAACTGCACCTGATCGGCCAGCTCCAATCGAACAAGGCGGACGAGGCGGTTGCGCTGTTCGATTGCATCCACTCGCTCGACCGCACCTCGCTGGTCAGGGCACTGGCCAAGGCGATGGACCAGGCGGGCCGCCTGGTCCCGTGCTTCATCCAGGTCAACATCGGCGCCGAGGACCAGAAAGGCGGCTGCGCGATCGCCGAACTGCCCGCGCTACTGGCCGAAGCCCGCGCGGCAGATTTGCCGGTGATCGGGCTGATGTGCGTGCCCCCGCTGGACATCGAAGCCGCGCCGTTCTTCGCGCTGCTGGGCAAGCTGGCCGACGATCATGGGCTGGCGGGACGCTCGATGGGGATGTCGGGCGATTTCGAAACCGCAGTGATGCTCGGGGCCACCCATGTCCGCGTGGGCTCGGCGCTGTTCGGCGCGCGCGACGGAAACACTCCCGCCTAATTCTCGCCTAGCAGGCTTGCCATTGGCAAATCTGCTGAAACTGAATTTGGCGTTGGTCGGCGGAAGCCTGTGCATTGTTTTCCATGCTATTCGAGTGATTGAGATAATCGATCGCAAACCCGTCAATTGCTTCGAGCACTTGGCCGCTGTGTGAAGCATATTGTTCGACGTGATGAATCTCGTGGAGGAACCAGTTCACGTCGCTCGGGTCGGACAAGTTGGGCATCCGCGAAAAGATAATGAGGTTGCCGATGGTGACCGCGTGATCCACCCCGATGCGGGTGTGACCGTAGTTAAGGAAACCCGGCGCGGTAAAATTCGGCGTGTTGCCGAAGGCTACGCGGACCGAACTGACAATATATGGCGAGATAGCTCGGCCGAGGACCATCTGGAGCCGCGGATCAAGCGGCACTGAATAGGGAAGATAAATCTTGTAGGCATCGCGCAGGCTCGCCGCGACCGGCATCGCAAGCATCTGGCCAGGGTTGCATTGCCCGGTTTGCAGGCAATAGCCAAGAAACCGGCCAGTGGTGAAGCCCATTTCGGTCTGGACCCGCTGCGTGGCAGTCAGGGTGTCGTAGGTGTTCAGCCAGTCATTTCCGAAGTTGTTCGCGATAGCGGTCCGCGGGACGTTCATAATCTGGTTGTGGACCTGTTGCGCGGCGTTCAGCCCGTTATCGAGCGTGCGCCCCGCGGCCTGCGCAGCTTCGTTGGCTGAACGGGTCGGGTCGCGACCCTGGAGCACGTCGGCGGCGGCCTGGATCGGCACCGTGATCGGGGCAGTGACGACTTTGAACACATCTCCGAAAATGTCAGCATTGGCAGGGGCGGCGAAGGCCAGCGCGATTGCGGCGCAGGCGAGGGGGCGGGCAGGTCTCATCGTGTGTCTCCGGTTGCAGGACCGGACCGTGACTCGCAGGTCAAGGCCGTCGCTGGCGGGAAGATGAAGCAAGATGCCGGGCGCGTCCGTGATCTGGCTCACGCGGACGAAGCGCCGCGAACCGGGAGGGCGCTATACCTTGCGCACATTCCTCGCCAGCGTCTTGAACCTGTCGCCACGGTCCTCGCGCACGGAGATCGTCGCGTGGCCGGTCTTGCTCAGTTTGTAGTCTAGGGCCGTGCCGCTGCGGCCTTTGTGAGTGCCAGCGAACACATCGCAGCGTTCTCCGTTTTTGACATCACCGTTGTCGGCCATGGCTCAACGCTCCTTGAGTTCATTCCCGCTCAGCGTCACCACGTGGAGCAGGTTGGTCGAGCCCGGCGTGCCGAACGGCACGCCCGCCAGCGCGACCAGCTTCGATCCGGCGGCGCCGAAGCCGTGCCGCAGCGCCATCCGTTTGCCCTTGGCAATCATCTCTTCGAAGCTGCCGATGTCCCTGGTCTGGACTGCGTGGGTGCCCCACAGCAAGGCCAGCCGCCGCGCGATCTGGCTCGACGGGGTGAGCACCAT
>JANOTT010000169.1:0-24162 GCA_031416535.1 Novosphingobium sp.
GCTGGCGCAGCTGGGCCGCCCCGGTCTGTTCGATTTTGCCAATCGCGGGTTCGTGGAGCCGCTGCGCGGTCATGCCCAGACGATTGTGGCCGACCGCGCGACTTGGCATCTTCCGCCCGCCGACGCCTTGTTTGTGCAGCGCAAGGTCAGCGGCACAGCGCTGCTGGCGGTGACGCTACGGGCGCGGCTGCCGCTGCAATCCATGATGCGCGCGGCGCTTGGCGATGGCTAAAATGGTCCGCAAGGGTGATCTGCCGGGCAAGATCTGTCTGGCGTGCGGCCGGCCTTTCGCCTGGCGCAGAAAATGGGCGCGCGACTGGGACCAGGTTAAATACTGCTCGGAGCGCTGCAAATCAGTCAAGCGTAGCTAAAAAAGCTTCGGCATCGCGCACCAGCTGCGCTTGTTTGTCGGGGCTGAACCGTTCCCAGGTGCGGACCATTTGGGCCATCCGCGGATTGCGGACCAGACGCGCTTGGTGACGGGCAATGAAGTGCCAGTACAGCAAGTTGAAGGGGCAAGCATCCGGTCCTGCTTTGGCTTTCACATCATAGCTGCAGTGCCCGCAATAATCGCTCATGCGGTTGATATAGGCGCCGCTGGCGGCATAGGGCTTGCTGGCCAGCAGCCCGCCATCGGCGAACTGGCTCATGCCAATGGTGTTGGGCAGTTCCACCCATTCATAAGCATCGGCATAGACTGCCAAATACCATTCGTGCAGCGCCTGCGGGTTGATCCCCGCCAGCAGCGCAAAATTGCCGGTCACCATCAACCGCTGGATATGATGCGCATAAGCCTCTTCGCGGGTTTGGGTGATGCAGGCGCGCATGCAGGCCATTTTGGTCTCCGCGCTCCAATAGAATTCGGGCAGTGGGCGGTGCGCCTCCAGCGCATTGCTCGCGGCGTAACCGGGCATGCGCCACCAATAGATGGCGCGGATGTATTCGCGCCAGCCGATGATCTGGCGGATGAAGCCTTCGGCGCTGTTGAGCGGCACTCGCCCGGCTCGCCATTCCGCTTCGACCGCGCGGCACATGGCCAGCGGATCAAGCAGCCCCGCGTTGAGGTAAACCGCGACGACGGCATGGTGCAGGAACTTTTGCCCGATCAGCATCGCATCCTGATAGGTGCCAAAATCACGCAAGCCGTCGCACAGGAACTGCGCAAACGCGGCTTCTGCCTCGGCGCGGGTGGTGGCAAACCAGAACGGTTCAAGCTCCCCGAAATGATCGGGGAAGCGGCTGGCAACCAGGTCTAAAACCTCGCGCGTGATTGGATCGGGGACGAACCGCTGGGGTATGGGCATTTGCTGAGTGAGTGCGGCCGGCTTGCGGTTATCGGCATCGAAGTTCCACGCTCCGCCCGCGGGCTGATCGCCGTCCATCAGCAACCCGGTCTTGCGCCGCATCAGCCGATAGAAATGCTCCATCCGCGGGCTTTTTCGCTCTGCCACCCATTCGGCAAACTCATGACGGTCCGCCAGAAAGCGGTCATCGGGCAGCAGTTCGGTGGCAGTCCAACCCTGCATCGCTGCCAGCAATCGCCATTCGCCGGGTTCTGTCACCAGCGTCTGGTGCAGCCCGTGGCTGATCAGCGCGCGTTGCACCTCGTCCGCCAGCGTGCCGGTATTGGCCGGATCATCAAGCCGCACATAATCCACCTGCCACCCGGCGAGCCGCAGCTCCTGGGCGAAATGGCGCATCGCCGAAAAGACAAACGCAATTTTTTTGGGATGGTGGCGAACGTAGGTCGCCTCGGCCATGACTTCGGCCATCAACACGACATCGCGGGCGCGGTCACCCTTGCGCAGGGCTGCCAAATTCGGCGACAATTGATCGCCCAGTACCAGGATCAGACGTGAGGTCATCATACCCTCAGCTTAGTCGCAGTTGATGGGGGAAAAACCTGTCTTTCAGGGCAACCCGTGATTGTTACGTCAGTACCCGGCTTCAATTGCCAGACGAATGGCATCGGCGCTGGTTTTGATCCCCAGCGCGGTGAACACCGCGGCGCGGTGCATCTTCACCGTCCGCTCGCTGAGCCCCAGTTCATAGGCGATCTGCTTGTTCAGCTTGCCCGCCGCCATCTGCAACAAAACCTCGCGCTGGCGGCGACTGAGCGCCGCGACGCGCGCATGGGCCGCCTCGCGCCGCGCATCATTGGCCCGCGCCACATCTTCGGCGATTTCCACCTGCGAGCCAAGAAAGTACTCAAGCTCACCAGCGGCATCGAAGATCGGAGCAACCATGACGGCATTGCGAAACGGCGTGCCGTCCTTCTTGTAGTTCAGGATTTCGACCATCACCGGCTGGCGGCGGCGGATCCCGTTACGCAGCATCTCGATCAGCCAAGGCTCGGTGCCCGCGCCGGTCAGGAACCGGCAATTGTGCCCGATGATTTCATCGCGCTGGTACCCGGTCAGCGCAACAAAAGCAGCGTTGCATTCGACAATCGGATTATCCGGAAGCCGTGGATCGCTCATGACGGCCGCTATGGGACTGGACCCGATCATGAAGCTCAATGGCATTGTAACGGCAAGGCTAGCCGATGGCGCTTTATTGGGAAAGTGCCCTTTTGGCCATGTTGGCATTTCGGCTGCGCCTGCGAAAAGAAATCCGGGTTCATGGACGTCGTGATCATGCGCCGCTCGTGATTAATCCCCGCGGAGATCTGAGCCATGACGTTTTTTCTGGTGCTGTTGGTCGGCGGTTTTGCGCTGGCCGCCGCGACCGCGCTGATCCGGGGGCTGATGGCCTTTTTCCGTGATGCTGAACATATCCGCCAAACCGGCAATGCTTCGCAGGAAGCTTTCGGGGTGCAGCAAAACCGGATGATGGGCCAACGGGTTCTGTTCCAGGGCATCGCCATCGTGCTGATCGTGCTGGTCGGCGCGCTCGCCAGCCAGTGATAATTTAAATCCAGCTGTTATCGGAGGCTTTGCGGCGATGAACTATCTGACGGGCAATGGTGTTTTTGAAGCCGGAGATGGCAAGATCTTCGTCCCCGACGACATCCGGGAATCCATCCGTAACCTGATCCGCTGGGCCGGCGACGACCCTGACCGCGAGGGGTTGCAGGATACGCCGATGCGCGTGGCGCGGGCCTGGCGCGAATATTGTCAGGGCTATGATGAAGATCCGGGGCTTCACCTTGCCCGAACTTTCGAGGAAGTTGGCGGCTACGACGAAATCGTGCTGCTCAAGCATATCCCCTTCCAGTCGCATTGCGAACACCACATGGCCCCGATCACCGGCACGGCGTCGATTGCTTATCTGCCGTCCAAGCGGGTGGTCGGCATCTCCAAACTGGCGCGGGTGCTGCATGGTTATGCCCAGCGCCTGCAGATCCAGGAACGGCTGACCGCGCAGGTGGCACAATCGATCTGGGACAATTTGCAGCCGCAGGGCGTCGCCGTGGTGATCGAGGCGCAGCACGGCTGCATGACCGGACGCGGGGTCAAGACGCACGGGGTCGGGATGGTTACCAGCCGGATGCTGGGCTGCTTTTTGACCAATGCCGACAGCCGCAAGGAAGTGCTGTCGCTGATGATCGGGCGCTGAGCTGTTATGCATGTCGCAATCATCGGCGCTGGGATGGCAGGGCTGGCCTGTGCCGATTTCCTGAAGTCTGGGGGGCACGCGGTCGCGCTGTTCGACAAGGGCCGCGGCGCGGGCGGGCGGATGTCGACGCGGCGGCTTGCAACTGCGCTGGGCGAAGTGACGATCGATCATGGCGCGCAATATTTTACGACGCGCGATCCGGCGTTCAGGCGGTTGGTCGCTGGCTGGAGCGATCTGGGACTTGTCGCGCCGTGGCCGCCGGCGGGAGCGGATACCTGGGTCGGCGTTCCGGGCATGAATGCCATCGTTAAACAGATGGCTGCGGCGCATCAGGTGACGTGGGGCCACCGCGTCACCGGAATGGCGCGCAAGTACAGAAAATGGCAACTGATCGGCGAAGGCGGCGAGATCGGACCGTTCGACGCGGTCGTGCTGGCCATTCCGGCCGAGCAGGCAGCCGCCATTCTTTCCCTGCACGATTTTGCCATGGCGCGGGTAGCACTGCTGGCGCGCTCGCAGCCGTGCTGGACCGGCATGTTCGTGTTCGACCAGCCGTTACGTGGCTTGCCGCCAGTTGTCCGCAACGCCGGTGCCATTGCCTGGGCTGCCCGCAACAACGCCAAGCCCGGCCGTCCCGAGCCCGAGGCCTGGGTGGTCCAGGCCAGCGCGACCTGGTCGAGCGCCAGATTTGACGAAACGCCGGACCAAATCTCAAGGCAACTGCTGGCCGCGCTGTCCGGTGCCGCAGGGTCTGACATCCCGCAACCGGTTGCGGCCGCAGCGCACCGCTGGCGCTACGCGCTCTCGGCCGGCACTGGCGACGGAGCCTTATGGAACCCTGACATCCGGCTCGGAGTTTGCGGCGACTGGCTGCTTGGCCCGCGCGTCGAGTGCGCCTGGCTGTCGGGCCGGATGCTGGCGCAATCCCGCATTGGGCTGGCGTTGCCGGTCTAATCGCGGCCCGTCTGGCGTGCGTGAACCTTGGCACCGTTTGTACGAAGGGCTGGGCCGCCAAGTGCGCGCTTGCATTGCAGCGCGCTTGGCCTGATTGCGGCGCGGCACTTCGAGACAGGCCAGCCAGCGATGACCGACAGCACCTTCCAGCGCATCCCCTACCTGATCGTCTATGACGAGGAGAGCGCGTTCAAGGACACCTATGCGGGGCAGATCGGCAAAGTGGTGGTCGAGGCAATGCACCTCAAACCCGCCGCCCCTTCAGACAGCGTGGTGATCTTCTCGCACCCGATCGGCGGCGGCGCGTGGCTGCCGCTGGTGACGGTGCTGGCGAAACTGGGCGTCCACACAATCTATTGCAACACGCGCTACCGGGGCAATGACACCGCGCTGATCATGGAGCGCGCGGTGATGGATTTCGGCGCCTGCATCCGCCACGCGCGTGACAAGCTGGGTTATAGCAAAGTCTATCTGGGCGGGTGGTCGGGGGGCGGCGCGCAGAGCCTGTTCTACCAGGCCGAGGCGCAGGACCCGCGCGTGACGCACACTCCGGCGGGCGATCCGTATGATCTGACCGCCGCCAATTTCATCCCTGCTGACGGCGTACTGCTGCTGGCCGCGCATCTTTCGCGCAACCTCACGCTGACCGAATGGCTGGACGCCTCGATCGAGGATGAAAGCCGGCCGTTTGAGCGCAATCCGAAGTGGAACCTCTACGCGCCCGATGGCCCCAAGCCGCCGTATTCCGCCGATTTCATCGCCGAGTACCGCGCGCGCCAGATCGCGCGCAACCGCCGGATTACCGCCTGGGTGCAGGACGAGCTGGCCGCACTGAAGGCCCAAGGTCTGGAACAACACGAACGCTGCTTCACCGTGCAAGGCACGATGGCCGATCCGCGCTGGCTCGACCCGCTGGTCGATCCCAATGACCGCGAGCCGAACCATTGCATGCTGGGCGATCCGTTCGCGGTCAACGATGGCCCGGTCGGGCTGGCGCGGTTTACCACCTTGCGCTCGTGGCTGTCGCAATGGTCGTACGACCGCTCCAACGGCGACGGGCTCAAATGCGCCGCACGGATTTCATCGCCGCTGCTGGTGATTGAAAACAGCGCCGACGATGCCTGCACCCCCAGCCACGCCGCGCGGCTGATGGTCGCGGCCGACAAGTGCACGATCGACCATCACGTCATCCAGGGCGCCAACCATTATTATTTCGGACAAGCGCCGCAAGTGAACGAAGCCGCCACCTTGGTGCGCGACTGGATCGCGCGGCAGGGCTGAGCTGATGTCCCGCGCCATCGAGATTGTCGAAGTCGGCCCGCGCGACGGGCTGCAGAACGAGGCCGCGCTGGTATCGGTGGCGAACAAGGTCGAGCTGATCCGGCGCTGCATCACAGCGGGGGCACGGCGGATCGAAGTGGCGAGCTTCGTCAATCCGCGCAAGGTGCCGCAAATGGCCGATGCCGAAGCGGTGGTCGAGATGTTGGGCCAAGTGGCAGGCGTCACCCGGATCGGACTGGTGCTCAATCAGCGCGGGGCCGCGCGCGCGCTGGCTTGCGGGATTGACCAGCTGGGCGCGGTGGCAGCCGCTTCCGATACGTTCGGAATGCGCAACCAGGGGCAGGATTCGGCGCAGTCGGTGGCAGAGGCGCAGCGCGTTATCGCACTGGCCAAGGCCGCCGGGCGCAGCGCGCAGGTGACCATTGCCACCGCCTTTGGCTGTCCCTTCCAAGGCGAGATTGACCCGGCCCATGTTGTCGCGATGGCGCGGCGACTGGCTGAAGCTGGCCCGTCCGAGATCGCGCTGGCCGACACAATCGGGGTTGCCGTTCCCGCCGAAGTGACCGCGCTGATCGGCGCGGTGCGCGCGGCGATCGCGCCGCTGCCGGTGCGGGTCCACTTTCACGATACCCGCAACACCGGGATCGCCAATGTCTGGGCGGCGGTGGCAGCGGGCGCGGTGACGGTCGATGCCGCGCTCGGCGGGTTGGGCGGGTGCCCGTTCGCGCCCGGCGCGGCGGGGAACGTCGGAACCGAGGACGTCGCTTACCTGCTCCAGCGCTCTGGCATTGAGACCGGATTGGACCTTCCGCAGCTGCTCGAGGCATCGCACTGGCTGGCTGGCGTGATGGGCAAGCCGCTCCCCGCCAGTCTGGCCCGCGCCGCAGCCTTTCCCGATCCGATCGTCGCATGAGCGAAGCCCAAAACACCGGCGCCTTGGCCGGGATCAAGGTGATCGAGCTGGGTCAGCTGATCGCCGGGCCGTTCTGCGGCCAATTGCTGGGCGATATGGGCGCCGACGTGATCAAGGTCGAGCCGCCGGGTGCCGGCGATCCGATGCGGACCTGGGGCAACGGGGAACACAAGCTGTGGTGGCAGGTGATCGCGCGCAACAAGCGTTCGGTCAGCGCCAACTTGCGGGTGGCCGAAGGGCAGGCGCTGGTCCGCCGCCTGCTGGCGGATGCCGACATCCTGATCGAGAATTTCAAGCCCGGCACGATCGAAAAATGGGGGCTTGGCCCCGATGCATTGCAGGCGCTGTTCCCGCGGCTGATCATCGTGCGCATGTCCGGCTATGGCCAGACGGGGCCATATGCCGGCCGCGCCGGGTATGGCGGGATTGGCGAGGCAATGGGCGGGTGGCGCGCGATTGTCGGCGATCCGGACCGGCCCCCGGCGCGGATGGGGGTGTCGATCGGCGATACTCTGGCGGCGACCTATGGCTGCATGGGCGCGCTGGCCGCACTCCACGCACGCGCGGCCAGCGGCCGGGGTCAGGTGGTCGATTCGGCGCTGTACGAGGCGGTGCTGCAGGTGATGGAATCGGTGGTGCCCGAATACGCCGCGATGGGGCTGGTACGGCCGCGCGCGGGCGCGATCCTGCCGGGCATCGCGCCCAGCAACGTCTATCCGTGCCAAGACGGCGAATACATGATCGGCGGCAATGGCGACACGGTGTTCGCGCGGCTGTGCGCGGCGATGGAGCGGCCAGCGCTGGCGGCCGACCCGCGCTATGCCACGCACATCGCGCGCGGCGAACGGCAGGGTGAGCTTGACGCGCTGATCGCCGAGTGGACGTCGTCCAAAACCATTGCCGAGCTCGAAACTTTGATGATCGCGCACTCGGTCCCGGCGGGGCGCGTCTATCGCGGGCCCGAGATGCTGGCCGATCCGCACTTTGCCGCGCGCGCGGCGTTGATCGCGGTGCCGCATCCCGAACTGGGCGCGATTACGATGCAGGCCCCGATGCCCAAACTCTCCGCCACCCCCAGCACGGTTCGGCGCCCCGCCCCGGTTCGCGTGGGCGAGCACAACGCCGAGGTTTATGGCGCGCTCGGGTTTGATGCGGCGGCACTGGCTGGGCTGGCCGCGCGCGGGGTAATTTGATCGTTGCATATGCTTATTTATCGCCGATTGCACTGTTAGGATAACGGCCCATGCCAGACCAGTTGATCGGAGCCATCGAGGCCGGCGGGACCAAATTCGTCGCGGCGCTGGCGCGGCGCGACGGGACCGTGCTGGCGCAGGCCCGCATTCCCACCGAAACGCCCGCGACCTGTTTCCCCGCGCTGGCCGAATTTTTCCGCAGCGCCGCTGCTGCACACGGGCCGATTGCCGCGTTCGGCGTCGCCAGCTTCGGGCCGATCGACGTTAACCCGGCCTCGCCCGCTTATGGCACCTTTACCACCACCCCCAAGCCGGGCTGGGCCGGCGCACGCTTTCACGACGTGCTCGGCCAGTTCGGCGCGCCGATCGTGGTCGATACCGACGTCAATGGCGCGGCGCTGGGCGAATGGCTGCACGGCGCGGGCCAAGACTGCGCCACTTTGGCTTACACCACGATCGGCACCGGGGTCGGCAGCGGGGTGCTGCACCACGGCCGCTCGCTCATGGGCTTCTCGCATTTCGAAACCGGGCACATCGCCGTGGCGCGCGATGCAGCGCTGGACCCCTACCCCGGCTTTTGCCCGTTTCACGGCGATTGCCTCGAAGGCTTGGCGGCCGGACCCGCGATCACGGCGCGCTGGGGCAAGAGCCTGTCCGAACTGGTCAGCTCGCACGACAAGATCGAACTGATCGCGGACTACATCGCGCAGCTGGCGGTAAATCTGGTGCTGCTGCACATGCCCGACCGGCTGATCTTCGGCGGCGGGGTGATGAAGGCGCCGGGGCTGATCGAAGCCTTGCGCAAAGCCACCGAGGCGCGGCTGGCGGGCTATATCAAGGCGCCGCAGCTCGATCCGGGGCTGGAGCGCTATATCGTCACTCCTGGCCTTGGCGATCAAGCCGGGATCACCGGCGCAATCGCGCTGGGACGCAGTGCGCCAGGCTAGGTTGTCGCCATTCCTGCGGCCCCTTCGATCATCACGCCAATCGGCCCGCCGCCGGGTGCGGAATAGCCAGCGTCAAGTGCACTGAGCACGCGCGGGACGTCGCAATCCGCCAGCACCGAGACCACCGCGCCGCCAAACCCGCCGCCGGTCATCCGCGCCCCGCCATCGGCCCCGATTGCCATATTCAGAACTTCGACCAAGGCATCGACCGGCGGCACGCTAACCTCGAACTGATCGCGCAGCGAAGCATGGCTGGCGCGCATCAGCACGCCCAGGGCGGTCAGGTCGCGCGCCGTGATGGCGGCGACCGCAGCGCGGGTGCGGGCAATTTCATGCGCCACATGCAGCGCGCGGCGGCGCACCACCGGATCGAGCGCTGCGGTGGCGATCTGCGCGGCATCCACATCGCGCAAGGCCGTTACACCCAGCGCCCGCGCGGCCACCTCGCAATCGGCCCGGCGCGCGTTGTAATGTCCATCGACCAACCCGCGCACGACCCCCGATTGCACGATCAACACCGCCCAATCGGCGGGCAACGCAATGCTGCGCGTGGTCAAATCGCGGCAATCGAGTAGCACGGCATGACCCGGCGCGCCCGCAGCGACCGCCATCTGGTCCATAATCCCGCAGTGCACCCCGGCCCAGTGGTGCTCGGCCGCTTGTGCCGCGAGCGCCAGTTCGCGCGGCGGCAGCGCGGCCCTGCCGCTCGCCGTCACCAGCGCCCGGCCCACCGCGACACACAGCGAGGCCGAAGACGACAGGCCTGCCCCGCGCGGGATATCGCCGCAAATGGCCAGCCGCGCGCCGCCAAGCCGGTGCCCGCGCGCGGCTAGGCAGCTGGCCATCCCACGCACGTACGAGCGCCAGTCGGCCGGTGCGTGCGGCTGCGCTGCGCCGAGCTCGAAGCGGTCGCGCGCGCGGTCCAGATCAAGTGCCACCGCCTCGACCCCCGCGTCCTCACCCGCCCCCCACGCGACGGCGGTGCCGGCGGTGATCGGCATCGGCAGCACCAGCCCATCGCTGTAATCGACGTGCTCGCCCATCAGATTGACCCGGCCCGGCGCAAAGGTAACGCCGCTCGGCTCCTGACCGAACAATTCGATAAACCCGGCGCGGGCGCGGTCAGCCGGGCTCATCGCGCGAGGTCGACGTTGCGCAGGCGTTCCGCCGCGCTTTCGGGGGTTATGTCGCGTTGCGTCTCGCCCAGCAGTTCGAACCCGACCATGTGCTTGCGCACACTTGCCGAGCGCAGCAGCGGGGGCAGAAAATGCGCGTGCAGCCGCCAGTGCGCGGTATCCGCGCCCAGCCCATGCGGCGCGCCATGCCAGCCCATCGAATACGGAAAATCGCAACCGAACAGCCCGTCATAGCGGTTGAGCAACCGCGTCAGGATTGCAGCCAGCGCGGCGCGTTCGTCCTCAGACAGATCTTCCAGCCGCACCGCCGAACCGCGCGCGATCAGCAGCACTTCGAACGGCCAGGCCGCCCAGTGCGGCACCACGGCGAGCCAGTGATCATTGACCTCGACCACCCGGCGGCCATCTGCCAGCTCGGCGTCCGCCACCGCATCGAGCAACGTCGTTCCGCGCTCCGCAAAAAACGCGCGTTGCTGCGCCTCCTCCTGGCCGACGAGTTCGGGCACGAAGTCACTCGCCCACACCTGGCCGTGCGGGTGCGGGCTCGATGCGCCCATCATCGCGCCCTTGTTCTCGAAGATCTGGACATGCGCCCACTGCGCGCCAAGCTGCGCCGACTGATCGCACCAGCAGGTAATCACCCCCGCCATGGCCGCAGGATCGAGCCGCGCGAGCGTCGCACTATGATCGGGATCATAACAGATCACCCGCGCCGCGCCGCGCGCGGGCTGCGTTTCGAACAGCGCGTGCGGCGCGCCATCGCCGCCTTCGCCAAGCAATGCCGCGAAATCGTTCTGAAACACGAACGTCCCCGTATAATCGAGGTTGACCGCACCGGCCGCGCGGGTGTTGCCCGGGCACAGGTGGCAGGCCGGATCGTGCGCCGGCGGAAGCGGCGGCGGCGGCGGCGCAGCCTCGCCTTGCCACGGCCGCTTGGCGCGGTGCGGTGAAACCAGCAGCCATTCGCCGGTCAGCAAGTTGCGGCGGCGGTGCGGCAAATCGGCCAGACTCATGCGGACTTCCCATGAAAAATCGCCACGCTCTCGGCTTTGAGCGGCGGCAGCGGTAGCCCGGCGTGGGCCAGCCATGACCCGGTGAACCGCTGCGGCGCGCTGCGCATCGCCTCGAACAGCGGCGCGGACGCCGCCCGATAGCCGCGCTCGCCCCCGCCGATCCGCAGCAGTTGCAGGTCGATGTGCGCGCGCTCCGCGGCAAACGGCAGCCGCAGCGGCTGGGGCCGCCGGTCGAGCGGAGCGGCGGTGCGCGATACAAACAGCACGAACTCATCCGCGCTGCCCGCCGCTTGCCAGACCAGCCCGTCAGCGCCCTCGCCCAGCCAGGTCGTTCCCCCGTGGAACAAGTGCCGCCACTGCTTGTAGAACCCGATCCAGTCGGCCAGCGCGGCGCGGCTGCGCTCATCCAGCTCGCGCGGATCGAGTTCGACCCCGAAGTGGCCGGGCATGGCCACTGCCGCGCGAAACCCCAACGCCTGCGTGCGCCCGGTGGCATGCGCGGGGCTCGCCCCCAGATGCGCGCCCATCAGTTCAGGCGGCAGCCACGCCAGGAACCCGCGCTGGATCCCCACCCGGCTGACCGCATCGATGTTGTCGCTGGTCCAGAAGCGGTGGACAAACTCGGCCATTCCGGCGTCCGAGCGCCCGCCCCCGCCCGCGCAGCCCTCGATCTCGACCGCGGGATGCGCCGCGCGCAGCCGCGCCATCAGGTCGTAAGTCCCGCGCACTTGGGCCGCGCCGCCCGCCGGCGCCAGATCGCGGTTGTGATCCCACTTGAGGTAGCTGATCGGCACCGCGCGCAGCAGCGTATCAAGCGCCCTGAACAGGTAATCGCGCACCTCTTCGCGGCGCAAATCAAGCACCAGTTGGTGCCGCGCCGTGGGCTGTTCGCGGCCGTCCAGCGCCAGCGCCCAATCAGGATGCGCGCGGAACAGATCGCTGTCGGGGTTGACCATCTCAGGTTCGATCCACAACCCGAATTCCATGCCGAGGCCGCGCACCTGGTCGGCCAGCGGCTTCAGCCCGCGCGGGTATTTGACCGGATCGCAGGTCCAGTCCCCCAGCCCGGCGGTGTCGCTGGTGCGGCCCTTGAACCAGCCATCGTCGAGCACAAACCGCTCGATCCCGATAGCTGCGGCGGCCTCGGCCAGCGCGCCGATCCTGACCTCGTCATGATCGAAATAGCAGGCTTCCCAGCTGTTGAGGTGAACCGGACGCGGGCGCATCGTGCCACCCGGCCAGCCGATCCGCGCGCGCACCGCGGCGTGATGCTGCGCGCTGGCGCCGTTGCGGCCCGTGCCCGAAACCGCCAGCACTGCTTGCGGCGCGGTGTAGCTCTCACCCGGCGCAAGCACGACTTCGCCCGGCGCCAATACCGCGCCTGCGCTCAGCACCCAGAGCCCTTCGTCATCGCGCTCGACCGCGATCCGGCTGTCGCCCGACCAGGCGAGCTGCAGCGCGTGGACCAGCCCGGCGTGGCGCGTGCCGCCTTCGCCCAGCACCACCACCCCGGGTGGGCCGCCGTGTCCCGAAATTCCGCGGCGACTTTCGCGGCTCCAGCTCTGTTCGGGCATCGCTTCCCGGCATTCGACCAGTTCGGCGTTGTGCCGCCCGCGCCACGAAATCAGCCCGGCGCTGCTCGCGGCGAGCGGCACCATGACGCTGGCCAGCCAATCCAGCGTGACCGGGGCCACGCCGGTGTTTTCCAGCCGCGCGCCGAACACGAAGGCCCCGCCCGGCGCGAGCGTAATCCGCTGCTCGAGCAGCAGCCCTTCGGTCTGATCGCGCAGCTGGATGGTAATCGCCGTGTCACTTTGGCTTACTTCGGCGCTGCCGAACTCGGGGACGCAGCCTAGCCCGGCGCGGCGCAGCCCCAGCACCGCCGGCCCGAACCAGCCCAGCCCAGCGGGCGGCGCGGTGGCCAGCGGCGCATCGGTATCCAGCGCGTAGGAAGCCGTCGTCCGGCTTTCGGCCAGTGCCGCCAGTTCACCCGGCTCGGCCCGCGCGCCCAGGTGCCGCCACCGCGGCGGCCCGTCCGCCGGGCATTCAAGCACGAGGCTGGCCTCGGCGCTGTGCAGCATGGCGAGCCTGACTGTCATCGCCAGCGCTGATTTTCCATGGCACTCTCCCCGGCGATCCCGATGACACTCGCGGTGGGCCATGCCACAGCTTTACGGCAAGCAGAACAATCGATTATTTGTGCGCTTCGAGCGCCAGCAAAGCAAATGAGGCAAGCCAGTGCTCACCCATGTAATCGCCCGCGACATGCGGTAGCGCAGCCTCCAGATGCACCGCCGCGGTGAGACGGATCATCGCCGCCGCGCCGCGTTCTGCGGGCAAAGCCTGCGCGATCTCACGCCAGCACCACGCCCGGCTGAGGTTAAGCCCGTCGAGATGCGCGATTTTGCCGTCGCTGCGGTCGGAGACGGTGGCCGGGGTGAACAGCGTGACCGGCCGACCTTGCGCGCAATCGGGCAGGAACCGGTCGAACCAGCCGGGGAAATCAGCGCCCAGCACCCGGCTCATCAGCACGGCTTCGCACAAGGCGGGCGAGAGGAATTCGTCACCGCCCGGTTCCCATGCCTGGCACGCAAAGTCGGCGGCGAACCAATCGCACGCGCGATTTTCGATCAACCCGGCCAGCGCAGCATCATGCACCCGCGCCCAGTCGAGCGCGAGCACCATGGCGAAGGCTGAATTGAAGTGGGTACCGGTGCGGATGGGGTAAGTCTGGAGTGGCAGAAATTCCCTGAAGCGCTGCGCGAAGGCGCGCGCAAACCGATCGGCGTGGTGCGCCCAATCGGGGTCGTGCAACACCATCTCGCCATGCAAGGTCAGCGCCCAGGCCCAGCCATAGGGCCGCTCGAATCCGCGCGCCGAAGGGCGGTCGAGATAGGCTGTCTCGGCCGCGAAATTGGCCGCGGTCAGCAGCGCGGCGGCGCGCTGCTGCACCGCCTCGGCCGCTGGCAAATCGGGGAACAGGCGCGCGCACCGCAGCACTTGCCACCAGCCGTGGACGCAGCTGTGCCAATCGAAACTGCCGTGAAAGATCGGGTGCAGCGCAGCGGGCGTCTTCGCATCGCCCGGCCCGTCGAGCACATGATCGAGTTTGTGCGGATATTCGCGCCCCAGATGGCTCAGTGTGAGCGCCATGAACCGCGCGGCCACGCCCGCGTCCAGCCCGCTCATCAGAACGCCGCCCAGTAGATCAGCGCGATATTGAAACCGAGCAAGGGCAGCGCGGTTGGCACCTGCATTTTGACCACCGCATTACGGTCCTTGAGGTCGAGCAGGACGGCGGGGACAATGTTGAAGTTGGCGGCCATCGGGGTCATCAAGGTGCCGCAGAACCCCGCCAGCATACCGACGGCGGCGACCACCGCCGGATCGCCGTGATATTGCTGGATCAACAGCGGCACGCCGATCGCCGCAGCCATCACCGGGAAGGCGGCAAAAGCATTGCCCATCACCATCGTGAACAGCGCCATGCCCAGGCCGTAGGCTACGACCGCGCCCAGCCGCGAGCCATCGGGGATCACGTCGCTCGCCAAAATGCCGACCACTTTGCCGACCCCGGCGAGCGCGAACACCGCGCCCAGACTGGCCAGCATCTGCGGCAGGATCGCTGCCCAGCCGACCGCATCAAGCAAGCGGCGGCCTTCTTCCAGCGCCGCCACCGGCCGTTCGCGCAGCCAGATCAAGCCGCCTGTAAGTGCCAATACCGCGCCCAATGCCAAGCTGACCAGCGTCACTTGCTTAGGATCTATCAGCCACGCCGCCCCCTTGAACAGCAACGTTCCCGCCAGCGCGGTTACCGGGATCACCAGCGCGAGCAAAAACAGCCGGTGGCCGTGCTGCGCCGCGCGCGCTTGCCGCTCGCTTGGTTCGTCTGACGCCGCGCTGCGGCCCAATCCGCCCAGCGCCGCCACAGCCACCAGCGCGATCACCAGCAGCCCATTGCCCAGATCACCCAGCTGGTCGCCCGCGAGCATCGACAGCGCCAGCAAGCCCCAGAAGCCCGCGTTGACCCAACGCTTGCGATTGCTCGCATCGCGCGCGGACAGCAGCGCGGCAGCGGCAAACACCAGCCCGGCCAGCACGTAAACCTGCGCCAGCCCGATCATCCGCGGCCCCGCCCAAAGCGCCACAACCGCAGCGCATGGATCGCAAAGGCCGCAATCGCCGTGGGGATCGCCCAGATCGACAGCTCGAACGGCGCGAGCACGATGCCCTGCTGCTCGAGAAAGCCTTTCATCAGCAGAATCGAGCCGATCGCGATGAAAATATCCTCGCCGAAAAACAGCCCGACATTGTCGGTCGCCGCCGCCATCGCCTTGACCCGCTCGGCATCAGCCTCATCCGCAGGCTGCGCGGCGGCTTCGGCCATCGGCGCCAGCAAGGGCCGCACGGTCTGCGCGTGGCCTGCAACCGACGTCAGCCCCAGCGCCGCAGTGGCCTGGCGCAGCAGCAGATAGCCGATCAGCAGACGCGGCAAGGTCGCGCCCTTCATCCCCGCCACCAGACTGCGCGCACGCTCCTGCAAACCATGCCGCTCGAGCAGCCCGATCACCGGCAGCACCAGCCACACCGCGCTGACATAACGGGTCTCGTTGAACGCCTTGCCGAACGCGGCGATCAGCGCAAGCAGGTCCAACCCCGCCGCCAGCCCGCTCGCCAGCGCAGCGCACAGCACCACCAACAAGGGGTTGAAGCGCAGCACAAAGCCCGCGATCATCACCACGATGCCGGAAAGCACGAGCAGGTTCATGGTGTTCCGTAGCCTCCCCCGCCCGGCGTTTCGATCACCATGACATCGCCGGGCGAAACTGTCACGCTGGCGGTTGCTGGCAGAACCTCAACCACGCCTGAGCTTCGCGCGATGCGGTTGATTCCGGGTGCCGCATCGCCGCCCCCCGCCAGCCCGAACGGCGCGGTGCGGCGGCGGTTGGAGAGGATACCGGCTTGCATCGGCTCGAGGAACCGCACGCGGCGCACCGCCCCATCGCCGCCGCGCCATTGCCCCGCGCCGCCCGAGCCGTGCCGGATCGCAAACCTTTCGAGCAGCACCGGAAACCGGCTTTCAAGAATTTCCGGATCGGTCAGCCGGCTATTGGTCATGTGAGTCTGCACCGCGCTCGCCCCGGCAAAGCCCGGCCCGGCCCCGGCCCCGCCCGCAATGGTCTCGTAGTACTGATAGCGATCGGTGCCGAACGTGAAATTGTTCATCGTCCCCTGGCTCGCAGCGAGCGCGCCGAACGCGCCGAACAGCGCATCGGTCACCGCCTGGCTGGTCTCGACATTGCCCGCGACCACCGCCGCCGGATAGGCCGGACGCAGCATGCAGCCTTGGGGCACGATGATCGTCACCGGCGCGAGGCAGCCCTCGTTCATCGGGATCGGGTCGTCGATCATGGTGCGCAAGACATACATCGTCGCGGCGCGCACCACGCTGAACGGCGCATTGAAATTGTCGGGCAATTGCGCAGCTGTCCCGGTGAAATCGATCGTGACATGGCGCGCCGCACGGTCGATCGTCACCGCCACCGCGATCACCGCGCGGCTGTCCATTTCGAGCCGGAAGCTGCCATCCTCGAGCCGCGCGACCAGCCGCCGCACGGCTTCTTCGGCGTTGGCGTGGACGTGCTGCATATAGGCCGCCACCACCGCGCGGCCATGCTCGGCGCAGGCCGCTTCCAGCCCCGCTGCGCCGCGCGCGCAGGCCGCGACTTGCGCGGTCAGATCGGCCAGGTTCTGATCGATGTTACGCGCCGGATACGGCCCCGAGCCGAGCAGTTCGCGCATTGCATCAGCGCGGAACCGGCCTTCGTCGACCAGCAGGAAATTCTCGATCAGCACCCCTTCGTCGAGGATCGAGCGGCTGCCGGGCGGCATCGAGCCGGGCGCAATCCCGCCGACATCGGCATGGTGCCCGCGCGCGGCAACATAGAAGCTGGGCGCAGCCGCGTCGCCCGTCACAAACACCGGCATGACCACGGTGATGTCAGGCAAATGCGTGCCCCCGGCGTAGGGCGCGTTGAGCACATAGGCATCGCCGCGCCGAATCCCGCGTCCGTCATTCGCCCCCGCCCGCTCGCGCAAGACCGCGCCAACGCTTTCGCCCATCGAGCCCAGATGCACCGGCATATGCGGCGCGTTGGCGACCAGCCGCCCGGCATCATCGAACAGCGCGCAGGAAAAATCGAGCCGTTCACGAATGTTGACCGACGAGGCGGTGCGGGCCAGCGCCGCGCCCATTTCCTCGGCAATCGCCATGAACAGCCCGTTGAACACCTCGAGCCGGATCGGGTCGGCCGCGCTGCTGCTGGCACCAAGGGTGAGGCGCGGCGCGGCGCGCGTCAGCCGCAGGGTGCCGTCGCCATCGACCAGCACCGCCCAGCCCGGCTCGACCACCGTGGTCGCCAGCGGATCAACCACGATCAGCGGACCCGCAGCGCGAAACCCCGCCGCAAGGCCCGCACGGTCGTAGAGCGGCACGGTCCGCGTTGCTCCGTCCATCCAGCATGAAACCTCGTCCAGCGGCGGCGCACTGGCGGGCGGCAGCGGCCAAGCAAGCTGCCCGGCGCTGACATCGTCCACCGCTGCCTCGACCCGCACCCGGTCGATCAGCAGCGGGCCGGTGGCATCGAAGCCGAACTCGGCGCGGTGACGCTGGGCAAATTGCGCAGCCAAGTCCTCCGCCGGGCCGGGCTCGAGCTCGATCAATGCGTCCGACCCCTCGCGCCGCACGAATAGCCGCGCCTCAACCCGGCTCGGCGTTACGCCAAGCTGCGCCTCGGCGGCTGCCGCCAACCTGGCACGCAACGCTTCGACCGCACCTTCAACCCCCGGTTCGAGCGCCAGCCCAAGGCTCGCCTCGCGCACCGCCGCTTCGCTGGCCAGCCCCAGTCCGTAAGCCGACAGCACCCCGGCGAGCGGATGGACCAGCACCGTCTCAATCCCCAGCGCATCGGCGACCAGACAGGCGTGCTGCCCGCCCGCGCCGCCAAAGCACGCCAGCGCCGCTGCGGTCACATCATGCCCGCGCGCGACCGAAACCTGCCGGATCGCATTGGCCATATTGTTCACCGCGATTTGCACGAACCCCTCGGCCAAGGCTTCGGGCAACATGGCTTGCCCAGTTTCGGCGGCGACATCAGCGGCGAGCGCGGCGAATTTTGCCGCCACCACCGCCGCATCAATTGGCTGGTCTCCCAGCGGCCCGAACACCGCCGGAAACTGCTCGGGCACCAGCTTGCCGAGCAGCACGTTGCAATCGGTCAGCGTCAATGGCCCGCCATGGCGATAACAGGCCGGACCCGGCACCGCGCCCGCGCTTTCGGGGCCGACCACCAACCGCCCAGCGTCGAACCGGCAGATCGACCCGCCGCCCGCTGCCACGGTGTGGATCCGCAGCATCGGGGTCCGGATGCGGACCCCGGCCACGCGTGCCTCGCTGTCGCGCTCGAACGCCCCGGCATAGTGGCTGACATCGGTCGAGGTGCCGCCCATATCGAACCCGATGACCCGGCTCGCGCCCGACATTTCCGCCGTTCGTGCCATGCCGACGATCCCGCCCGCCGGGCCTGACAATATCGCGTCCTTGCCGTGAAACCGCGCGCCATCGATCAGCCCGCCCGAGCTTTGCATGAACAGCGGCGCCGAACCCGGACCCAGCGCGGCGCTGAACTGATCGACGTAACGCCGCAGCACCGGCGAGAGATACGCATCGACCAGGGTCGTATCGCCGCGCGCGATCAGCTTGATCAGCGGCGCAAGCTGATGGCTGACCGATACCTGCGCGAACCCTGCCGCGCGCGCCAATTCCGCCAGCCGCACCTCGTGCGCCCGATAGCGCCAGCCGTGCATCAGCACGATCGCAATTGACGTCAGCCCGGCGGCGCGGGCCTCGGCCAGACCCTTCACTGCCGCCGCTTCGTCAAGCGCGGTCAACACCGTGCCATCGGCCATCATCCGCTCGGTGATCTCCAGCACGCGGGCATGCGGCGGCACCGGCAGCACGATCTGCCGCACGAACAGCTCGGGGCGTTCTTGGGTGCCGATCACCAAAGCATCGCGAAAGCCGCGCGTGATCGCCAGCAGCGCCGGTTCGCCCTTGCGCTCGAGCAGGGCATTGGTCGCGACCGTGGTCCCCATCCGCACCGCGCACGGCGGGAGCGGCCCGGATGCAATCCCGGTCAACTGGCGGATCGCGGCAATCGCGGCATCCTCGCTGCGCGCCGGGTCTTCGGACAACAGCTTGGCCGTGCGCACCGATCCATCGGGGGCGCGCGCGACCACATCGGTAAAAGTCCCGCCGCGGTCGATCCAAAATTGCCAGAGCGGTGCTGGAGCCATCGCGGCCTTGCATAGCCGGGGCTTGGTCGTTGGCAAAGCGATCGAAAACTTTGTGGCCGATTGGTTTCGTCTGCAACCAGTGCTAGGGCGCGGCCATGCCTGCTGCCATTGACCGCACCGCCCTGCGCCTCGCCTATCGGATGGAGGAGGAGGCCTGTCTGGCCGAGCGTCTGACGCAAGCTGCCCCGGCCAGCGCGGTCCATGCCACGGCCAGCCAATTGGCAGCGCAATTGGTCGAAGGGGCGCGGGCGCGCAAGGCTTCGGGGCTCGACGCGTTCCTGCAAACCTATGGCCTTGGCACCGACGAAGGCATTGCGCTGATGTGCCTGGCCGAAGCGTTGCTGCGGGTGCCTGATGCCGCCACCGCCGATGCCTTGATCCATGATAAGCTGGGCGGGATCGACTGGTCCGACCACGTCGGTGAGAGTTCGAGCACCTTCGTCAACGCCGCGACGTTTTCGCTGATGCTGACCGGATCGGTGCTCCACCAGCGCCGCGCAGATAGCCCAGGGCTGGGCGCTTCGCTCAAACGCGCGGTGGGCCGGTTGGGCGAGCCGGTGATCCGGCAGGCGACCTTGCAGGCGATGAAGATTCTGGGCGGGCAGTTCGTATTCGGGCGAACCATTCAGGAGGCGCTTGAGCGCGCCGCGCCCGAGCGCACGCAGGGGCTCACGCACAGCTTCGACATGCTCGGCGAAGCGGCGATGACCTTCGCCGATGCCGAACGCTACCGGCTGTCTTATGCCAATGCGCTAAGCGCGATTGCGGCCGAGGCGGGCGCCGGGGTGGTCCGCTCGCCGGGGATTTCGGTCAAGCTCTCGGCGCTCTATCCGCGCTACGATTATCTCCACGCCGATGCCGCCAAGGCCGCGCTGGTGCCGATCTTGAAGGCGCTCGCGGGGCAGGCGCGCGCTGCCGATATTCACTTTACGATCGACGCCGAAGAGGCCGAGCGGCTCGAACTGTCGCTGGACATCATCGAGGCTTTGGCGAGCGACGATGACCTGTTTTCGGGCGGCTGGCAGGGGTTTGGGCTGGCGTTGCAGGCTTACTCGAAACGCGCGGTGCCGATGACCGACTGGGTGATCGCGCTGGCGCGGCGCCACAACCGCCGGATCATGGTGCGGCTGGTCAAGGGTGCCTATTGGGACAGCGAAGTGAAGCTCAGCCAGGTCGGCGGACACCGCGATTATCCCGTGTTCACCCGCAAGGTCGCAACCGACGTTTCATACCTCGCCTGCGCGGCCAGGCTGCTCGCCGCGCCCGCTGCGGTCTATCCCGCCTTTGCCACGCACAATGCCTACTCGGTCGGCGCGATCAAGGCCTTAGCAAGCTCCACGCCGTTTGAATTCCAGCGGCTCCACGGCATGGGCGAGGATGTTTATGCGGAGCTGGCCCGGCTTGAGGCTAAGGCGGGCGAGCAGCGCACGCCGGTGCGGATCTATGCCCCCGTCGGCGGGCACAAGGACCTGCTCGCGTATCTGGTCCGGCGGCTGCTGGAAAACGGTGCGAACTCGTCGTTCGTCAACCGGATGGCCGACGCCGAAGTGCCGGTGGCCGAACTGGTCGGCGATCCGGTGGCAGAACTCGCCGCGCTCAGCCCGCGCCGCAATCCGGCGATCCCGCTGCCGGGGGATATTTTCCCCGGACGGCGCAACAGTATGGGAACCGATCTGGCCGATCCGCTGGTGCGGGGGCCGCTGCAGGCTGCGCTGGATGAACTGGGCGGAAAGGCCAATTGGGAGGCTGGGCCGACCATGCCGCACCAGCCAGGCAGCACGCCGAACCCAATCTGCTCGCCTTACGATACCGCACAAAAAATCGGCACCGTGCGCCACGCCAGCGCCCCCGAAATCGGCGACATGATCGCCCGCGCCGCCGCGTTCCAGCCCGAGTGGGACGGCCTGGGCGGGCACATCCGCGCCACCTTGCTCGAAGCCGTGGCTGACAGTTACGAAGCGCATACCGCCCAATTCCTCTCGCTGTGTCTGCGCGAGGCCGGGAAATCGCTGGTCGATGCGGTGCTGGAAGTGCGCGAGGCGGTCGATTTCCTGCGCTATTACGCCGCCGAAGCGCGCGCGCAGTTCACCGCTGACGGCATCACGCTGCCCGGTCCGACCGGGGAGAGCAACCGGCTGCGGCTGGCCGGGCGCGGGGTCTGCGTCGCGATTTCGCCGTGGAATTTCCCCTTGGCGATTTTCACCGGGCTGATCGCCGGGCCGCTCGCGGCGGGCAACACCGTGATCGCCAAACCGGCCGAACAAACGCCCTTGATCGCCGCACTGGCGCTGCGGTTGTTCCACGAAACGATCTCGGACGGGGTGGTTCAGCTGGCGCCCGGCGGCGGCACAGTCGGCGCGCTGCTGACCGCCGATCCGCGCGTGGCCGGGGTCGCCTTCACCGGCTCGGTTCAGACCGCGCGCGCGATCAACCGCAGTCTGGCGGGGCGCGATGGGCCGCTCGGCATTCTGGTCGCCGAAACCGGCGGGCAAAACGCGATGATCGTCGATTCGTCCGCGCTGCCCGAGCAGGTTACCCGCGACGTGCTGGCCAGCGCCTTCCAGAGCGCCGGGCAGCGCTGCTCGGCCTTGCGCGTGCTGTATCTGCAGGACGATGTGGCGGACGCCATGCTCGCGATGATCAAGGGCGGGTTCGAAGCGCTGGTGATCGGAAGTCCCCAGGATATGGCCACCGATGTCGGCCCGGTGATCGACGCCGCGGCCAAGGCCAAGCTGGAGCAGCACATCGCCGCGATGAAGCGCAAGGGGCACCGGGTGTGGCAGCGCGAACTGCCCAAAGCGTGCAAGGCCGGGCATTATGTCGCGCCAACGATCATCGAGATCGCCTCGATCCGCGAGCTTGAGGACGAAAACTTCGGCCCGATCCTCCACGTCGCGCGGTTCAAGGCCGATCAGCTCGAACGGGTGATCGCCGATATCAACGCCTGCCAGTTCGGGCTGACGCTCGGCCTGCACAGCCGGATCGACGCCACCCGGCGGCTGATCGAAGCCAAGGCCCGCGTCGGCAACTTCTACGTCAACCGCAACCAGATCGGCGCGGTGGTCGGCAGCCAGCCGTTCGGCGGCGAAGGCCTGTCGGGCACCGGTCCCAAAGCCGGCGGTCCGCACTATCTGGCGCGCTTTGCCACCGAACGGGTGACTTGCATCGACACGACTGCAGCTGGCGGCAATGCGAGTTTGATGGCGGGGGGTTAGCTGGTCGTCAATTTGCCAGCAGCTTTTGCCGGTCACGGGCTTTTGCCATAACGGCAACGAAGCGCGGATGGTCGCGGATCGGGTCGAGGCTGTTGTCCACGTTCAACCACAGCAGCCAGCTAACAGTCACTTTGTCGATCACCCCGTCCAGCAGATCGCAGGCCGCGTCGGCGTCCCCCAGCGTTGCCATGGCGCAGCTCAGATTGTAGTGCAGGCGGGTGTTGTCGGGGTCGAATAAAACCGCGCGCCGGGTCCATTCGCGCGCTCGGTCGGTTTCACCAAGGTCAGCCAGCGACGTCACAAAAAACCCGAGTGCGCCGCTGTGGTCGGGTTCGACCGCCAGAATTTTTTCGCAGCGTGCCAACGCCCGCCGCGCCGCTGCCAACGCATTATCGTGGTCACCCAGGCCGCTGTAAGCCTGAACCACCATCCCCGCCGGCCGGTACGCATCCTGATCGAGCGTGCAGGCGATTTCCAGGTAGTGAACCGCCTCCTCCCAGCGGTGTTGGCCGATATAGAAATGGCCCGCAATCATATTGGCTTCGAAGCAATCCGGATCGAGCTGCAGCGCTGTGATGATATTGGGCTCGCCCGCACACAGATCCTTGCTTGCTCCGCGTAACAGCGCCTCTGCCATGGCGGCGTGCGCCTCGGCCAGATTTGGATCGACCTCCAGCGCGCGTTGGGCCGAAGCCAGCGCACTCTCGATCGAATAGTCCACGGCATTGCGCTGGCTGATCTCGGCTTCGGCGAACGACAAATGCGCCCAGGCCAGCGCAAACCCGGGATCCATTTCCACCACTCGCTGGCAGATCCTGACAATCAGCGGCTTCATCCGTTCGCTGCCGGTGCGGCCAAACTGGCGCGCCATCAGGAACAGCTCGTAAGCTTCGGAGTTCGAGGTTGGGCGGCGCTCGATTGCGCGTCTTTCTTCGGGTGCCAGATGCAATTTGAGCGCGGCCACCACGGCTTTCGAAATTTCGTCCTGAATCGCAAAAATGTCATCCAGGATACGGTCGAACCGCTCAGCCCAGACCTGCGTGTCGGTCGCGGCGTCCATCAGCTGCGCGGTGATCCGCACGCGATCTCCCGATTTTCGCACGCTGCCTTCGAGGATATGCGAGACATGCAATGTTTCGGCCAGGTGCGCGGTGGCCACCGTCTTGCCCTTGTAGGAAAAGGCCATGTTGCGCGAGACCAGCGAGAGCGCCGCCACCCGCCCCAGATCGGTGATGATGTCCTCGGTCACCCCGTCGCTGAAATATTCCTGCTCGGTGTCGCCGCTCATGTTGACGAAGGGCAGGATAATAACGTTCGGCTTCACCGCAGATTTCGCCTGCGGTTGCGCAGCCGGCACCCGGTTTGTCGGCGAGTCCAAGAGCTGCGGCGCGCTCTGCTTGCCGACGCGGTGCCGCACATCGGCAACCAACGCCAGCCAAGCCCCATCCCCCGAATCCCCCGTCCAGTGGCACAAGTCCGCCGTCTGGGTCAGCTCGAACATGATCGGCCGCTCGCACGCCTCGATCGTCACCGGGACCAGCGTCTTGCAGCGGTCCGCAATCGTCGCCTCCGCCCGCACCCAGCGCGAGACCACCGA
>JANOTT010000170.1:0-38818 GCA_031416535.1 Novosphingobium sp.
AAAGCCCCTCCCCACCGGGGAGGGGAGTTAGATGAGCTGGGAAAAGGAAGTCCAGGAACTGCGCGCGCGCGAACAGTTCGCCGAGGCGATGGGCGGCGCCGAAAAAGTGGCGCGGCAGCATGGGCGGGGTAAGCTCGATGCCCGGGCGCGGATTGCCGGGCTGGTCGATGCCGGGTCGTTCCGTGAGATCGGCAAGATCGCCGGGACCGGCACTTACGATGCTGACGGCAACCTGTTGAACCTCGCCGCATCAAACCTGATCTTCGGGCGGGCCAATATTGATGGCCGCCCGGTGGTCGCCAGCGCGGACGATTTCACCGTGCGCGGCGGCGCGGCCGACGCCGCGATCGCACGCAAGTTCGCGCAGTGCGAGCAGATGGCCTACACGCTCAAAATCCCGCTGATCCGGATGATCGATGGCACCGGCGGCGGCGGTTCGGTCAAGACGCTCGAGACCATCGGCGCGACCTATATTCCGGCGGTCCACATGTGGGGCGACGTGGTGCGCAATCTGGCCGCAGTGCCGGTGGTGGCACTGGCGCTCGGGCCGACCGCTGGCCTTGGCGCAGCGCGGGTCGCGGCGAGCCATTATTCGATCATGGTCAAAGGGCTGTCGCAGCTGTTTGCCGCTGGCCCCGCCGTGGTGGAAGCGATTGGCGAGAAGAGCGACAAGGAATCACTGGGTGGGAGCGACATCCACACCCGCAACGGCGTGGTCGATGAGGAAGTGGCGAGCGAAGCCGAAGCCTTCGCCACCGCGCGGCGGTTCCTTTCGTACTTGCCCAGCCATGTCGGCGCGCTGGCTGCGCGCGTGCCCAGCACCGATCCCACCGACCGGCGCGAGGAGTTTCTGATCGATCTGGTCCCGCGTGAGGCGAAGCAAGTCTATTCGATGCGCCGCGTGCTCGAGGCGGTGTTCGATCACGGCAGCACGTTCGAAATGGGCAAACAATGGGGCCGCGCGGCGATCACCGCCTTTGCCCGGCTCGACGGCTGGCCGGTCGCGGTGCTGGCTTCCGATCCCAGTTTCCTGGGCGGATCGTGGGAGGCCAAGACCAGCGAGAAGGTCGAGCGCTTTATCAAACTGGCCGACCAGTTCCGCCTGCCGGTGGTGCACCTGGTCGATAACCCCGGATTCATGATCGGGCTGGCGGCGGAAACCAGCGGTACGATCCGTTACGGCGTGCAGGCGATGAACGCGATTTACGCCGCCACCGTGCCGCTGGCCTGCGTGGTGGTGCGGCGGGCTTACGGCATCGCGGGCAGTGCGATGAGCAATGCCGATGCCTTCCAGTACCGCTTCGCCTGGCCCTCGGGCGATTGGGGCAGCCTGCCGATCGAGGGCGGGATCGAGGTCGCTTACAAGAGCGAGATCGAGGCGGCGGATGACCCGGCGGCGCATCTGGATTTGATCCGCGCGCGGCTCAATGCGCTGCGCAGTCCGTTCCGCACCGCCGAAAAGTTCGGGATCGAGGACATTATCGACCCGCGCGATACCCGGCCCTTGCTGTGCGAATTTGCCGAGCTGGCGTGGCGGGGACTGGGGGCGGAGTAGCACGCAGCCTTCGGCAGGCTCAGGCTGAGCGGGCCTTTTTGATATACCACCAACATTTCCCCCGGCTCATGCTGAGCCTGTCGAAGCACGCGCGCAGCGTCAGCTCAGCAAATACGCCTCCAACCCAGCCACCTGCGCTGCATCCAGTCGCAGCCCGAGTTTGCTGCGCCGCCACAGCACATCCTCGGCGCTGACCGCCCATTCCTCGGCGCGCATGTAATCGACCTCGGCCGCGGTCAGCCCGCCGCCAAAGCTGCGCCCCAGCGCTTGCCACCCTTGCGCCCCGCCCAGCCAGCGGCGCGCGCGCGTGCCATAGGCGCGGGCGATCCGGTCGACATCGTCGGCGCCGAGGAACGGATAATCCGCTGCCAGGCCGGCCGTGAGCGCGTCCAGTCCGTCAATCGCGAAGTCCCCGCCGGGCAGCGCCGCGCTGCGAGTCCAGCCCTTGCCGCTCAGCGCAGGCAAGCGCGGCGCGAGCAGGTCAACAGCTTCTTCAGCCAGATGGCGATAGGTGGTGATCTTGCCGCCATAGACGCTGAGCAGCGGCGCGCCCTGATCCTGATCTGACAGTTCCAGCCGGTAGCCGCGGGTCGCCGCCTCGGGCTTGCCAGAGCCGTCGTCAACCAGTGGACGCACTCCCGAATAGGTCCAGACCACATCAGCGGGGGTGACCGACCGGTTGAAGTACCCGCTGGCGCCGTCGCACAGATAGGCGATCTCTTCGTCGCTGGCCTTGATCGGGTCGCCCGGAGCCTGGTCGCGGTCGGTGGTGCCAATCAGCGTAAAGTGCCGTTCATAGGGGATCGCGAAGAAGATCCGCCCATCTGGCAACTGGAAGAAATACGAATAGGGATGATCGAACAGTGCGGGCACCACGATGTGCGAGCCGCGCACCAGCCGCATCCCGTAGTCGGGCGTGTCACCCAGCGATGCTTCGACATCGAGCACTTGCGGCCCCGCGGCGTTGACCAACGCCTTGGCGCGGAAGGTCCCGTGATCGGTGGTAATCTCCCACTCTTCACCCACGCGCTGCGCTCCGCTGACCCGGGTTCGCGTGCGCACCCTAGCTCCGCGCTCGGCCGCGTCCTTGGCGTTGAGCAAGACCAGCCGTGCATCATCGACCCAGCCATCCGAATATTCGAATCCGGTGCCAAACCCCGGTTTCAGCGGAGCCCCGGCGGGATGGCGTTTGAGATCAATCGTGCGGGTGGCCGCAAGGCGCTTGCGCCCGCCGATATGGTCATACAGGAACAGCCCCAGCCGCAGCAGCCAGCGCGGGCGCAGGCCCGGCACGTGCGGCAGCACAAACCGCATCGGATGGATGATATGCGGGGCGATCGCCCACAGCGCCTCGCGCTCGGACAGGCTCTCGCGCACCAAGCCAAATTCGTAATGCTCAAGATAGCGCAAGCCCCCGTGAATCAGCTTGGTCGAGGCCGAAGACGTGCCCTGCGCCAAGTCGCCCGCTTCGAGCAGCAGCACTTCTGCCCCGCGTCCGGTCGCGTCACGCGCGATCCCGGCGCCGTTCACGCCGCCGCCGATCACTGCCAAGTCGAAAAGCTGGTCCATCGATCCTCTGCTTCAATGCTGCGGGTCAGGCACCGGCCGCGCTTGCCCCGGCGGGGTCAGGCGGCGGAACAGCCGTCCGCGTTCGCTGTACAATACCAGCCCTAGCGCTGCCAAGCCGCAGCCCAGCAAAGCCCACGATAGCGGCCGCGCGCTGCCATCGTAGGCTTGCCCGACAATCGCTCCGAGCGCCGAGCCGAAGGCCATCCGCAGGAACGCCTGCAGCGAAGACGCCGCCCCGGCGATATGTGCAAACGGCTGCAAGGCGATCGAACCGAAGTTGGCTCCGGTAAACCCGATCATCGCGCAATTGAGCGTCATCAGCGGGATGAACTGCCCCAGCGTCTCACGCGGCTGGTGCGATAGCCACACCTGCGCCGCGCCAACCGCGATGAACACCAGCAGCGCAGTGTGGCTGACCCGGCGCGCGCCGAACCGCTCGACGATCCGCGCATTGGTCAGGTTGGCGACCGCGATCCCGCCGGCCATGATCGCGAACATCAGCGGGAAGCGGTCGCCGGCGCCAAAGTGTTCGCCGATCAGTTGCTGCGCCGAATTGATATAGCCGAACAGCGCGCCGATCAGCAGCGCCCCGCCCAGGACATAGCCAATCGCCGAGCGGTCACTGGCGGCTTCCCACATGTTGGCCGCGATCACTCTGGGCCTGATCGCCTGGCGGTATTCGGGGTGCAGCGTTTCGGGCAGCCGCAAATACACCCAAATTCCGACCGCCACGGCCATGACCGCCATCCCGTTGAAGATCCAGCGCCAGGAGGCCACGAGCAGCACCGCTTGGCCGAACGTGGGGGCAAGCATCGGCACGATCATGAACACGACCGAGATGGTCGACATCATCCGCGCCATCGCATCGCCGCTGAAGCGGTCGCGGATGATCGCCGCGGGCAGCACCGCCAGCCCGGCACTGAACAGCGCCTGCAGCGCGCGCAGCACCAGCAGCGTCGTGAAGTCGTGCACCATGGCGCAGGCTAGCGACAGCGCTATATAGCCGGCGAAACAGCCGAACAGCACCGGACGGCGACCATAACGATCGGCCAAGGCACCGGGCACCAGCGATCCGAACCCGGCGGCGAACAGGAACACCCCGACGACCAATTGGCGCCGGTTCGGATCGGTCACCTGCAGTTCGGCCGCGATCTGGCCCAGCGCGGGCAGCATCGCGTCGATGCACATCGCCTGCAGCGCCATGGTCATCGCCAAAAGCGCGATGAATTCGCGGGGTCCGGCGCCGAAATCGGCACGTGTAGGGTCGCGCGGGAGCATTTTCCTGCCCATGACTTGTCGCACTCGGGCTGGCTAGCTCTTTTCGTATGCTGGCAATTGGCGCTATCCTGCGGCGATGGCCGATCCCGACAATCCTGACGAAAATCCCGGCGACGAAGTCGGCGGGCTGCGCAAGATCATCCATGTCGATATGGATGCCTTCTATGCCAGCGTCGAACAGCGCGACGATCCGGCGCTGCGCGGGCTGCCAGTGGCGGTCGGGGGTTCGGGCGCGCGCGGGGTGCTGACCACCTGCAGCTATGAAGCGCGCAAGTTCGGCTGCCGTTCGGCGATGCCCTCGGTCACCGCCAGGCGGCTGTGCCCCGCGCTGATCTTTCGCCCCCCGCGCTTTGCGGTCTATTCCGAAGTGTCCCGCCAGATCCGCGACATTTTCCTCGAATACACCCCGCTCGTCGAACCGCTCAGCCTCGACGAAGCGTTCCTCGACGTGACCGAAGACCTGAAAGGGATCGGCTCGGCGGTGCGGATTGCCGAACTCATCCGTGCGCGGATCAAGGCTGAGACCGGGCTGACCGCCAGCGCCGGGGTGTCGTACAACAAATTTCTCGCCAAGCTGGCCAGCGACCAGCACAAGCCCGACGGGCTGTGTGTGATCCGCCCCGGCGAAGGCGCGGCGTTTGTCGCAGTCCTGCCGGTGCGGCGGTTCTTCGGTATCGGACCGCGCGGGGCCGAGAAGATGGACGCGCTGGGGATCAAGACCGGCGCCGATCTGGGGGTCTGCGACATCGCCTTCCTGCGCCGTCATTTCGGCGCGCAGGCCGATTATCTCTACCGCGCCGCGCGGGGCATCGACCTGCGCCGGGTCAAGGCCAACCGCGCGCGCAAATCGGTCGGGACCGAGCGCACGCTCGACAAGAACATTTCATCGGGTTCGGCGCTGCGCGAAATGCTGGCGCGGATCATCGATCTGACTTGGCAGCGGATCGAAAAGTCGGACAGCCACGGCCGCACCGTAACGCTCAAGCTCAAGCACGAAGATTTCAGCCAATTGACCCGCGCGCGCTCGCTGCCGAGCGCGGTGACGAGCAAGGCCAAGTTGGCCGCGATCAGCTACGCGCTGCTCGATGAAGTGCTACCGCTGGCGCAACCGGTCCGGCTGGTCGGATTGACGCTGTCGGCGCTCGGCGACGAGGGCGACCCGGCCCTGCCCCAAATCGGGCCAAATCAGGGTATTCTCCCGCTTTAATTGTCGTTTTTTTGCAAGTAATTGCAGTGCACACCAAGCTATGATTTTGATAGAATCGGCAGTACGGGGTTTGCAGCTTGTCGTGTGTCCAGGCCCGATCGGCGGAATTGGGCGCATGGCCGAAACAACGTCATGCTGAATTTACAACCGAGGGATCAAGTGCGATGAAACGTCAAATTGCTGCCGCCACTGCGGCTCTGGTAGCGATCTGCCTGCCAACTCTGGTTAGTGCCGCCGATGGCTTGAACTATAAGGATCTGGTTCATTGCGCCGCGACCAACATTGTTGTCGCCAGCGTGCTGAGCCTCGACGACGGCGAAACCAAAAATAAGACCGAAATCGATACGTACCGGACCCAAGCCGCAGCGTTGATGGTGGTGGCGACGCTTGGTTCGAACAAGAATTCGAAAGCGGTCCAGGAAGACGTATCAAAAGAGAGCGACGCGCTCATCGGCGTGATCGGCGATAACAAGCAGAGCAAAGCCTTCATCGAGACGGACGTTCCGACCTGCAACAATCTCGGCCAGGCTGCGGTCGAGGTGGTGAACGAGGCCAAGGCGGGCAAGTAGGCGCGTAAGCCCGGCTTCTGCAAGAGACTGGCGCAAGATCCGTTCAGCCGCAGGACAGCAAAAAAATCGGACCTAGGCTGCGATTTGGCAAAACCCGGGTTTGGAAAATCATCGTTTGCTATCGTCCGGATCTAACTAATACGGTGGGTGCAGGCGGCGGGAGAAATTTCCATTGGTTCGTTCGTTTTAGGGGTTTTATCGCGATGAAATTTCGATTTGTAACCGCCACCGCGGCAATCGTCGCATTGTCCGTGCCAGGCATGGCCAGCGCTGACGACAAGCTGAAATACGAAAATCTGGTGCACTGCGCGGCAACCAATATAGTCGTATCCGGGTTTCTCAGTTTTAATGACGGCGAGACCAAGAACAAGACCCAGATCGAAGCCTTCAACAGCCAAGCGGCGGCGCTGATGTCCATCGCAGCGGTCGGTTCGAACAAAGCAACCAAGTTGGTCCAGGCCGATGTTTCGAAGGAAACCGACATGATCGTCGCGGTGCTGGGCGACAACAACAAGAGCAAGACCTTTATCGATACCGAGGTGCCGAAATGCGACATGATGGGTCAGGCCGCAATTGAAGTGATCAACCAGGCCAAAGCCGCCAAGTAAATCGGCAACGCCGATGCGGTTGAGCGAACCGGCCCCGGGGCAGCAATGTGCCGGGCGGTTTGGGTCAGCCTGCCGCGCGGACCTGCGCCAGCCAGCGGTCGAGCTGCACGGCCAACCGGGGTGCAAGGTCGGCGGGCCAGTCCGCCGCGGCAAAGAATTGCGCGGAGATAACCTCTCGCCCATCGCAGCGCAGGTCGCCCTGCGGCGTGCCGTACACCAGATGAACACGGTTGATCGTGCCGTAGAGCGGCTCGTCGATGACCGCAAGGCAGCGTGCCGTGGCCAAGCTCAGGCCGGTTTCCTCGGCCAGCTCGCGCTGCGCTGCGGCAAGCGGCGCCTCGCCCCGCGCGATCCCGCCGCCGGGCAGCAGCCACTGGCCGCTGCCATACGAATGGCGGATCAGCAGGACCCGGCCCGCACTGTCGATGGCCAACACCCGGCACCCTTCGAGCTGGACTTGAAACAGCCGCCACCAGCGCCGCCGGACCGCGTGCGCCAGCTTCAGGGCGAGCCGGTGCAGCGGTGCGGGGATCAGGTGAAGCATGTAACCGGCTGCCGCGCCGCGCCGAGCAGCCGCGCAATCGGCAGGTCGTTGTCTCCGCGCTGCGCCGCTGCAAACAGGGCCGCTTTGGCTGCGCCGCGAATGACAAGCAACAGCGCGTCACTATCAAGTAAGGCCGGAATGGTCAGGCTGAGCCGGTCGAACGGAGCTTCGGGCGGCAGTGGATCGGGGGTCAGGCGGCGTACCATCAGCGGGTCGTGAGCCTGCGGATTGGTGTTGGGAAACAGCGAGGCGATATGCCCGTCGCCGCCCATTCCCAGCCAGGTCAGCGCAAAATGCGGCGGCTGGGCGTGCTCGGCCAATCGCACCACCCTGGCCCCGAGCGGTTCGAGCGCGGCGCGGATGCGTCCGACATTGCTCGCCGGGTGGTCCTCGGGCACGATCCGGTCGTCACCCGGCCAGACCGCAATCCGCTCCCAGTCGAGCGCTGCACCGTGCAGCAGGGCCAAGATCGGGAACGGGGTCGATCCGCCCGGGATGGTGATGGCAATAGACCCCGCTGCAGCGTCGAGTGCCTTGGCGAAGTGCGCTTCGAGCCACGAGGCAATCGCGGCGTCGCTGGCCCCTGGGCGGATCGTGATGCGGTTCATCCCCCGCTATATAGCATCCCCGTGGGTCCTGCGAAACGGCCTGCATCGCCGCACTGCAATGGCCCAGATCAGCCGAGCAAGGCCGTCAGGAACCAGATGCGCTGCTCGGCCTGGTCGGTCCAATCGTCAGCTGCGCCCTCGGTGGCATTGTCACCTGCGTTGCTTGCCGCTGCCTTGGCTTCGCGCAGCGCGGCGATCAAGCTGCGGTTGTCCGCCGCCAATTCGGCGATCATGGCATCGGCGCCAAGCATAGCGCTATCCTGATCGGCGATCCGGCTGTGCGCGGCGATCGCCCCGAGCGACGTCAGCGTCATGCCGCCATTCTTGCGCACCCGCTCAGCGATCACATCGGTCAGCGCGAACAATTCGGCCGCCTGCGTATCGAACAACAGGTGCAGATCGTGAAAGCGCGGGCCGGTGACGTGCCAGTGAAAGCTCTTGGTCTTGAGATAGAGCCCGAAATAGTCAGCCAACAGCCGGTTAAGGCTATCAGTCAATGCGGTGTGGGCATTGTCGGTCATAGTCAGGACAGTCCGTGCAGGAGTGCGAAGGCCTTTGCGCTAGGCCTCACCTGAACATCGCACAACTCAGTATAAACGGCCACAATCATCGATTTTATCGATTACTTTATCGATGGCAATGCCACCCACACAGCCACCGCTGCCAACCCCAGCCCCAGCCCGCGGCGCATAGCAACAAGTGGTAAGCGCGCCAGGCTCGGTCCGGCCAGCCAGCCCGCCGTGACGGTCACCGCGCAGCCCAGCATTCCGCCCGCCGCCGCCACCAGCGGTACCGCGCTGCTCGCCGCCAGCGCGAACACCAGCAGCCGTGCCGCATCGGTCAGCTGCCGGGCCAGCAACACAATCGCCAATGCGCCCAGCGATGCGGTCGGCTCCTCGGGCATGCGCCGCGGCCGAATCAACACCAGCTCCAGCGCGGCCAGCCCCAGCGCCAGCGCGACCAACAGGGACCGTGCACGCGGCACCAGCAGCGGCGCCAGCGTAGCTCCGCCCCAGCCCGCCGCTGCTGCCGAGCTCAACGCCGCGATCAGCGCCACCAGCAGCACAGCCGGCCTTGCGCTTTGGCGCTGACCCATTGCTGCCACGAGCAACTGATCGCGCGCACCGACCCCGCTAATTACGCTCGCCAGCAATGCAAACAGAAACCCGGCCATCGCGGCGTGGTGGACGCAAGGCACCGGCCCGGTCAAGCGCAACCCCCGCACCCCCGCCGGATACGCTCCCCAGCGCAGCGGCTTGCCGCGCAGCGCAAACAAGGCTCGGGGGTTCCGCGCGCCAAACGCAGCCCATGCGAAAATCCCGAACTTGTGAAAAAACTGGAGCGGGCGAAGGGATTCGAACCCTCGACCCCAACCTTGGCAAGGTTGTGCTCTACCTCTGAGCTACGCCCGCTCTGAGCGTCCGATGCCTGCTGCAAAACTGCGGCAGGCCGGGGAGAGGCGGGCGGTTAGCATTGGGTCCACCACTTGCCAAGCAGAAAAGCGGGCTGGCCAAGGGAAAAGTGCCAGCGTGCACTATTCGCGCTTTAGCCCTTGGCAAATGGCCACAAAGGCCCAAATTGCAAGCGGACAGTCGCACAAAATGGAGCACCGCGTGGCAAGCCTTGGCCTCAATATCGATGAACAGAAAGCGGTCGACCGGTTTCGCACCAGCGTAGTCGAACCTTCGATGACCGCGCTGGTGGTGCTCGATTTCTGGGCCGAATGGTGCGGCCCGTGCAAGGCGCTTACGCCGCTGCTCGAAAAGATTGCGGCGGAATATGCGGATCGGGGCGTACTGCTTGCCAAGGTCAATGTCGACGAGGAGCCGTTCATCGCGCAGCAGTTCGAGGTGCGTTCGATCCCCACGGTCTACGCGATCTTCCAGGGCCAGCCGGTCGCCGACCTGACGCAGGCGCGCAGCGAAAGCCAGCTCAAGGCGCAGCTCGACGAACTCTTGGCCAAGCTGCCAGTGCAGGCTGGCGCGGCCCCGGCCGAAGATATCACCCCGCTGCTGGCGATGGGCGAACAGGTGCTGGGGCAAGGCGAAGCCGAACGCGCGGCGGCGATCTTTGCCCAAATTGTCGAGATCGATCCCGCCAGCGGCGCGGCGCAGGGCGGGCTGATCCGCGCGCTAACCGCGCTGGGCGAGCTTGATCAGGCCCAAGCAGCGGTGGCCGCCCTGCCGCCCGAACTGGCGAGCGACGGCGACGTGACGCGCGCGCTGACCACGTTGGAACTGGCGCGCGGCAGGCCCGATGACGCCGAACTGGCCGCACTCAAGGCGGCGGCTACTGCGCCAGGCAATATGGAGGCGCGATTGGCCTATGGCGAAGCAGCGTTTGCCGCCGGTGCGCGCGACGATGCCGCCGACACGCTGCTGGCGATGATCGGTGAAGATCGCGAATGGAATGAAGGTGCCGCCCGTGCCAAACTGCTTCAGATCTTCGCGGCGGTCGGGCTTGAAGACGCATGGGTGGCAGCGCAGCGCCGCCGCCTGTCGTTGCTGCTGTTCGGTTAGGCCCAAGACCTTGCGCATCTCGATTTTTCCGCTGCAGGGCGCGATCTTGTTTCCCGGGCTGCAACTGCCGCTGCACATCTTCGAGCCGCGCTATAAGGCGCTGATCAAGGATGCTCTGGCGCGTGACCGGTTGATCGGGATGATCCAGCCCCGGACCACGCTGCAAAATACGAGCGCCGAAGACGGCGTGCCGCTGTTTCTGGTCGGGTGCCTGGGCAAGATCGGCGAATTCGAAGCGCTCGATGATGGCGGGTTCAATCTGGTGCTGGAAGGCGAAGCGCGGTTTCGCCTGCTGCGCGAGCTCGATGTCGCCACCCCGTTCCGCCAGATTGAGGCTGAGCTGCTGAGCGAGGAAGACCACCCCGCGCTGGCCGCGATCGAGCGCGCCAGCTTTGAGCGTGAGGCGCGGCGGTTTGCCGATGCGCAGGGCTATGCAGTCGATTGGGACGCGGTCGCGCGGCTCGACGACGAATCGCTGATCGACGGGGTCAGCCAGATCGCGCCATTCGACGCTGCGGCCAAACAGGCGCTGCTCGAAGCGAACGGATTGGCCGCGCGGTGCGAGCTGCTGGTCCAGTTGATGCAGTTTTTCGGACGGCGCGACAGCGATGATGGCCGGGTGACGTTGCAGTAAAGTTGGCCGAGGTTGCGCGTGCGCTAGACCTGCGCAAAGACCGCCTTCAGCCCATCAATCACATATTGCGCTGCCAAGGCTGCCAGCAGCACCCCCAACAGCCGGGTGATCACCGCCTCGACCCGCGTACCGAGCAGCTTCATTAACGGCCCAGCCGCAGCCAATGCTCCAAGCGTGAGCAGCATCACCGCCGCCAGAGCCCCCAGCACCACAAGTGTCTCAGCAGTGCCCTGCGCGCGCTGGGTGAGCAGCATCATGGTGGCGATCGAGCCGGGGCCGGCGATCATCGGCATGGCCATCGGGAACACCGAGACGTCTTCCACTTCGGGCGTCTGTTGGTTTTGGGCGATGATCTTGTCGGCGCGTTCCTCGCGGCGCTGGGTGCGCTTTTCGAACACCATGTCGAGCGCGATCACGAACAGCATGATCCCGCCGGCGATGCGGAACGAGTTGAGTTCGATATGCAGCGCGCCGAGCAGGTTTTCGCCGAACAGCGCAAAGGTCACCAGAATCAGCGCGGCGATCACGCAGGCGCGCACCGCCATAGCCAAGGCCTGCCGCTGGCTCGCGCCCTTGACCAGCCCGGCGTAGATCGGCGCGCAGCCGGGCGGATCGATCACCACGAACAGCGTGACGAAGGCCGACAAGAACAGGTCGAGCAGCACTATTTGGCCAAACTACTTCGGCGGAGCTTCGACCTGCAGGTCCTGCACAGTCATTGGCTGGCCGCCGCTGGTCATCGTCACCACGAAGCGCCGGGCGCCATCGGCCGCCACGGTCACATCCCAGCCAAGCGTCCCATCAAGCGAGCGGCCGCTGCGGTGCGCCGGATCGAGCGCGGGCAGGCTGCCTTTGAAATCGCGGGGCTTGGGCGCGCGCTCGGGCCGGTACCCCGCCGGACAATCCGCGACCTTGGCGGCGATCATTTCGGGTCCGTCGAGCGGCATGGGCAAAGCTTCGCCCTGATCGAGCACCCATTTGTACTTGAGGTTCTGCTGGCGCTGCCAGACGGTGGTGAAATAACCGGTGCTGCCATCGGCGCGCTGCCACCCGCCGCGGGTCACCGCGAGCGAACCGTCGCAGCTCGACCAGATCTGGTGCGGCTGCCATTTGACCGCCGCTGCCGGGTCGGCCTTGCCGTTGAGGTAGGCCTGAGCATAAGTCATCTGCGGCACAAACATCACCGCGTCCTTGGTCGCGGTGGAGCGAAACGCGGTCCATTGTCCCTTGGCCTGCGCCAATTGTGCAAAGGCCACTTCGGCGGCAACCACCGCGCTGGGGTTGGCATTGCCATGGCCATCGCGATTATCGCGGCGGTCACGGGCCAGCGCCGGGGTGCACAGCAGCGCCAGACCGGCGAGCGCGAGAATCGGTGTTTTCATGCCCACACAATAGTGCGCCGAGCCGTGCCGCGCCAGCACCGGTTTATAAGGCCTCGGGGTCAAGCGCCACGCCGGCATTGCGGTGCGCGGCGACCAGGGTGTTGCGCAGCAGCACCGCGATCGTCATCGGCCCGACCCCGCCCGGCACCGGGGTGATTGCGCCTGCCACTGCCAGCGCCTCGGCAAAATCGACATCGCCGACCAAACGCCCATTGGTGGCACCGTCAGCCGGGGGCAGGCGATTGATCCCGACGTCGATCACGGTTGCGCCGGGTTTGAGCCACGAACCCTTGACCATTTCAGGCCGGCCCACTGCGGCGACCACGATATCGGCGCGGCGCACCACACCGGGCAGGTCCTGCGTGCGGCTGTGCGCGATCGTCACCGTGCAGCTTTCTGCGAGCAGCAACTGCGCCATCGGCTTGCCGACCAGGATCGAGCGGCCGATCACCACGGCATTGAGCCCCGAGAGACTGCCGAGCCTGTCCTTGAGCAGCATCAAGCTGCCCAAGGGGGTGCACGGCACCAGCCCCGGCAGCCCCAGCGCGAGCCGCCCCGCGCTGACCGGGGTCAGGCCGTCGACATCCTTGTCCGGGCTGATCCTTGCCACCACTGCCTGTTCGTCAAGATGATCCGGCAAGGGCAGCTGGACCAGAATACCATCGACCATCGGATCGGCATTGAGCCGATCGACCAGCGCCAGCAATACCGCTTGCGTAGTATCGTCCGCCAGCTTGTGTTCGAAGCTGGCCATGCCGCATTCGAGCGTCGCCTTGCCTTTGCTGCGGACATAGATCTGGCTGGCGGGATCCGCGCCCACCAGCACCACTGCGAGGCCAGCAGGCCGCCCGGCGCGCTGTGCAAAGGTGGCGGCGTATTCGGCGACCTTTGCGCGCAGTGTGGCGGCGAAGGCCTTGCCGTCGATTATCGCTGCGCTCATGCCAGACTTGCCGCGGCCAGGTGACTGAGGATCTTTTGCAGCACGGTCAACAGCACGATCAGCACCATCGGCGAAAAATCGATCGGGCCGGTATCGGGCATCAGGCGCTGGATCGGGCGCAGCACCGGATTGAGCAGCGCATTGACCGCGCGCCACAGCCCGCCAGCCAGTTCGTTGTGCTGGGTGATCACGTTAAAGCTGAACAGCAAGCTCAGCACGAACTGGACCACCACGAGCATGATCAGAATCGAGGTGAGATAACCGATGATGTCGACAAAAGCCAAGAATACCACTGAACTCAATCCTCCTGCCGTTATGCCAGCGCGCTTAGCCCAGCTAACGGCCTGCCTGCAATGGGCGAACATGTAACGCTCAAGGTGCGATGGTCAGCCGTTCGATGTGCCAGCGCAGCTGCTCGGGCTTGGCCCCGTCAACATCGTTGACCCGGCGCAGCACGATCTCGCCGCGGACGTGGCGCTGGCCGTCGATCAAGACGATCTGGGCGGTGTAAAAGGACGAGCCCGCCGCGCCCTCAGTTATGCCGGAGTGCAGCTCGAACTCGGGGTTGATCAGCTTGCCCCACTTGGCCGCGAACTGCGCGGCGGTCAGCCCCGAGCGCACGCCGTGCTCGCCCCAATACAGGTAAGCGTGGTCCCACTGCATCAGGCTCATCGCCGTGGCCCAGGCGACCACAACCCGGGCCGGGTCACGCGAAGTCGAGGGCGACGCTGGCGCGGAAGTCTTTGCTGGAGAAGGCAGGGTTGCCGATGGCGCCGTAGTCGCAGTGGCCAGCGCCGCATCGGTCGCGCGCGCCGCCGGAACGGCTTCCTGCTGAGCCGGCTGCGAACAAGCGGCCAGAGCGGCCACCACGGCCACGAGCGCGAGCCCCCTCATGCGCGGATCAGCGTGCCCGCGCCGCGTTCGGTAAATATTTCGAGCAGCATCGCGTGGGGCACGCGCCCGTCGAGCACGACCGCTGCCTCGCACCCGGCTTCGACCGCGAGGATGCAGGTTTCCAGCTTGGGGATCATCCCGCCGGTAATCGCGCCTTCGGCCTGCAGCCGGGCGATGTCGCCGGGCTGCAGGTCGGCCAACAGGTTGCCATCCAGATCGAGCACCCCGGCCACATCGGTCAGCAGGAACAGCCGCGCCGCGCCCAGCGCGGCCGCAATCGCTCCGGCCATGGTATCGGCATTGATATTGTAGGTGGCGCCGTCCGCGCCCGGCGCAATCGGCGCGATCACCGGGATCATCCCGGCAGCGCTGGCGGTTTCGATGATGCTGATATCGACCGTCTGCGGCTCACCCACGAAGCCCAGATCGAGCACCCGCTCGATATTACTGTCGGGATCCTTGGTGGTGCGCTGGACCTTGCTGGCGATCACCAGTCCGCCATCCTTGCCCGAAATCCCCAGCGCCTTGCCGCCGGCCCCGGCGATCCAGCCGACCAGCTCCTTGTTGATTCCGCCCGAGAGGACCATCTCGGCGATCTCGGCAGTGGCCTTGTCGGTGACCCTGAGGCCATCGATAAAAGTGCTTTCGACCCCCAGCTTCTTGAGCATCGCGCCGATCTGCGGGCCGCCGCCGTGGACCACCACCGGGTTGATTCCGACCGCTTTGAGCAGCACCACATCTTCGGCAAAATCGCGCGCCAGTTCGGGATCGCCCATCGCGTGGCCGCCGTATTTGATCACGAACGTCTTGCCGGCATAGCGCTGGAGATACGGCAGCGCCTCGACCAGCGTTTCGGCCTTGGCGAGCATTGCCCGGTTCTGGGCAGGATCGTGTGCTTGCGTCATCGTGCGCGCTTAGCCTCCCGCGTCATCCCCGCGCAAGCGGGGATCGCTGGCTGGCCATGCGCGACGCTGCGTCAAACCGCCGGCGGTCCCGGGTCAAGCCCGGGATGACCGCCCATCAACTCGGCGCCCGATGCGGATGACTACGGCAATGATCAGGGGAACCATTACGGCGGACAACACGATCTTGGCCAGTGCCTGCCCGATCATCAGATCCATGATTGGGCGAACACCATAAAAGCTCACCGTGATGAAAATGAGCGTATCGACAATTTGCGACAGCGCAGCGGAGATAAACCCGCGAAATTCCGCGAACCGCCCAACCATCGATCGAAGCCGATCAAACAGCCAAATATTTAAGGTGACAGAGACGCCATATGCCAGAATTCCAGCGGCCATCATTCTGCCGCCCTGCCCCACAACGATCGGAAATGCTTCCTTGGCGGGCTCATACATTCCAGCATCAGTGGGCAGCTGCAACACAAAGTAGGTCAGCGCGATGGCCACGATCAGCGGGATGAAGCCGTATCGTACCATCCGGTTTGCGATTTCCCGTCCATGCAACTCAGCAATCGCACTCGAGACCGCAACCAGGGTAAGGAACGGAAATATTCCGGCCTCTACCGCGAATGGACCCAGCGCGACCTGCTTGACCCCAAGAAATCCGCCCAACGGAACCATTCCGCCATAGAAAATCGAAAAAGCGAACAGCGACCGCGGGATTTGGGGGGGATGGGTTTGCATCGCACCGGCTTAGCGAGCGTTGGCAGCGAGGGGAAGTGGGGCACCCGGTGCTTGCCCCCACGAAGCTTATCATCCTGAACTCGTTTCAGGATGACGGTTGGGGGTCAGGATAACGGTTGGGGGAACGGCAGCGCGGCGCAATTGACGATGCGCGCAAACAGGTTACCTCTGCGCGCAATATGCAATCCGGGGACGCGGTAAGCCAATGCAACATCTGATGAGCCTGGCGGGCATCTCGCTGATCCTGCTGATCGCTTTCCTGCTCTCGTCCGACCGCAAGGCAATCCGCCCGCGCGTGGTCGGTGCGGCGTTTGCGCTGCAGGCCGGGTTTGCTGCGCTGGTGCTATATGTGCCGCAAGGCAATCTCGTGCTGCAAGCCATCTCGGACGGGGTTACGGCGCTGCTGGGCTTTGCCCGCGCGGGAACCGAGTTTATCTTCGGTCCGCTAGCTAAACCCGAGATTGGCGGCAACAGCTTTGCCATCGCCGCGCTGCCGGTGATCATTTTCTTCGCCGCGCTGATTTCTGTACTTTATTACCTGCGGATCATGCCCTTGGTGATCCGCTGGATCGGCGGCGGCCTGCAGATGCTTACCGGAATCTCCAAGGTTGAGAGCCTGTCGGCCGCGTCAAACATCTTTGTCGGGCAATCGGAAAGCCCGCTGGTAATTCGGCCTTACCTTGCTGCACTTACTCCCTCGCAACTGTTCTGCCTGATGACCGTCGGCATGGCCGGGGTCGCGGGCACGATCCTCGCCGCCTACGCCAGCATGGGAATCCGGATCGATTACCTGGTCGCCGCCGCCTTCATGTCGGCCCCCGGCGGGATCTTGATGGCCAAGATCATCATGCCCGATCCCAAGGAAGAGGCCGCCAGCGACACCGGCGCCAGCGAGCCGGCAGTCATCGCGCTCGACGGCGATGATGCGGAAGAACGGCCGGCCAACGTGATCATGGCCGCCGCGCAAGGCGCGCAGACCGGGGTTAAGCTGGCGGTAATGGTCGGCGCGATGGTGCTGGCGTTCGTCGCGCTGGTCGCGCTCGCCAACGGCATCGTCGGCGGGATCGGCGGCTGGTTCGGTTTCCCCGACCTGTCGTTCCAGATGGTGCTGGGCTATGTCTTTGCGCCGATCTTCCTTCTGCTCGGCGCGCCCGATTGGTCCGAAGCGATGCGCGCGGGCGGGTTTTTCGGGACCAAACTGGTGCTGAACGAATTCGTCGCCTTCATCGATCTGGGCGCGGCCAAGGACCTGTCGCAGACCACGCAGGGGATCGTCACCTTTGCGCTGTGCGGGTTTGCCAATTTCAGCTCGATCGCGATTCAGATGGCAGTGACTGGTGGGCTCGCCCCCAACCAGCGCCCGGTAATCGCGCGGCTGGGGCTGAAGGCGCTCGCCGCCGGAAGCTTGTCGAACCTGATGAGCGCGGCGCTGGCAGGATTGTTCCTGAGCCTCTAGGCCGCAGAATTCCGCCAATCATTCCTCCGTTTTGGAGGGAAACTGCGTAACTGTCCGGATAGGTTTGCGAAGGCTTCGCGCGGCATTTGCCGGGGATGCCCACACCCCTGCTCATGCTCGCCGCCACCTTCGCGCTCTGCGCCGAGGGGCCCCGCACCACCTGTGTCGTCGATGGCGATACCTTCTGGCTCCAGGGCGAGAAGGTTCGCATCGCCGATATCAACGCACCCGAAACGCACACCGCCGGCTGCCCCGCTGAACAACAGCTGGGCGACCGTGCAACACGGCGCCTCATTAGCTTGCTCAACGCCGGACCATTTTCGGTCGATACCGAAGGCCGCGCGACCGACCGCTATGGCCGCTTGCTCAGGGTGGTGCGGCGCGGTGGGCGCTCGCTCGGCGGGCAGCTGGTGGCCGAAGGGCTGGCCGAGCCGTGGCGCGGGCGGCGCAGCGATTGGTGCGTGCTGCTTGCCGGGGGTCCGCTCGACCGGTAGCTTCATCCCCGATGGGTGATCTCATACCTTTCCGTCGCCGCAAGCATCGCTGGGCCAAGGTCCGCGCTTACAAGCCGGTGCTGTCCAATGCGCAGTGGCAAGGCACCAACAAGCGCCGCCGTGTCGCGCGTTTGTTGACGGCATGGCGACCTTGGGTCTTGCTCGTGGGGCTGATGGGCATGTGGTATTATTACGATCCAGGTCTAATTGAACCACCAGCATTGTTAGCAAATAAGCCAGAACCGGTCGCTGGTATCTTTACGCGCTGTGGCCCTGGTCGCGGCACCAATTGCGTCATCGACGGGGACACATTCAAGCTAGGCGAGCGCAAGGTTCGGATCATCGGCATAGATGCTCCTGAAATGCATCCGCCGCGCTGCGAACAAGAACAGCTTAAAGGAGAAGCTGCAACCGCAGCCCTGCAATATCTGCTCAATCAGGGACCGTTTGCTATGGTCGGACGGGTGGGTGGTGGGCGCGACATGTATGGCCGTGATTTGCGCAGCCTCACGCGTACAAAAACCGATGGAAGCATTCAATCGATCGCCAATGCGATGCTGGCAACTGGAACTGTTAAAAGCTATCTGGGCGGCTTACGCGGCGACTGGTGTTGACCAGACCAACGGGAGAGAGACATGTTGCTGATACAAGGCTGGCTCAAGCTGGCGACCGGCGAGTTCGACAAAGTGGCCGACCAGGCCCGCGCCATGGTCGCCGCGACCACTGCCGAAGACGGCTGCATCCATTATGCGTTTGCCCGCGATGTCGGCGATCCCGACCTGATCCATATCTCCGAACGCTGGCGCGATGCTGAGGCGCTGGGCGCACATGGCAAGAGCGCGCATATGGCCACCTTCAACCAGGCGATGGGCAGCGTCACGCGCGAAGGCGCGGACTTGTGGCTCTACAACGCCGAGGGCGTCCGCAAGCTGATCTAAGTCAGATGCCGGCGTACCACTGGTAATCGCTGGCATCTTCCCAGTACCCGCCGCTGCCGCCGTACAGCCCGGCCAGCGTTTCGCGCAGCTCGATCCGCGTCACGAACTTGGCGTGTTTATAGCCAAGCTGCCGCTCGACCCGCAGCCGGATCGGCGCACCATGTGGCTGGGTCAGCGGCGTGCCGTTGAGCGCCCAGGCGAGAATTGTCTGCGGGTGGAACGCGTCGACCAGATCGATCGATTCGTAATAGGGCACGCCGCCGAGCTTATCGGCACAATGGAACACCGCGTATTTGGCATTGGGCAGCAAGCCGGCCTGGGCCAGCACTGCGCCAAGCTGCGGGCCCTGCCACTTGCCGATCGCGCTCCACCCCTCGACACAGTCGTGCCGGGTGATCTGGACCCGCTGCGGCAGTGATTTAAGCGCGGTCAGCGGCAGCAAGAGCGGCTGCTGGACCAGCCCGTCGATGCGCAGCGCCCAATCGGCGAACCCGCGCGCCAGCTGCGCCTGATAGGCCGGTTCGGCGACCGCCCTACTCCCATTGACCTTGAATACCGGAGAGATGTCAGCCGCGCTGAATTCCTTGGCCAAACCATCGCCCATCAGCAAGCGCTGGGTGCGCTGGTTCAGCCCGGTCGCACCCTTGAGCACATCGCGGAAAGCCGGGGAACCGTTAAGGCGGTCACACCCGCCTAGCAATAAGCCGCCTGCGCCGGCCGCGCCCAAGCCGATCAATTTGCGCCGTGAGATCATGGTATCGGCTCCTCGCGTTCGCGCGGCAGGCGGTACCAGCCGGTCAGGATCGAACGTAACTCGTTGATCGGTCCGGCCAGCAGCACCATCGCAATATGGATGAAAAAGAACGCGACCAGGGCGAAAGTGCAGAGGAAATGGAGCGAGCGCGCTGATTGCCGCCCGCCGAAGATGTCAACCAGCCACGGCAGCGCGGCATTCATCCCCGGCGACATCGTCAGCCCGGTCAGGATCACGCCGGGCAGCAGCACGAACAGCACCCCGCCGTAAGCCAGCTTTTGCAGGATATTGTATCGCAGTGCAGCTTTCCCGGTGGGGAACCGCAGCCGGGCGTGCGCCTTGATCTCCTGCCACACATGCGACGGGGCCAGTTCAGCTGGGCGCGGCGCGAGGTCGCGCTTGAGATGACCCGAGATCAGCGACCACAGCAGGAAACCGGTAATCGCGACAACCAGAATCCACGCAAAGGCGAAATGCCACAGCCGCGCGTCAGCCAGACTGTATTTCGCTGGGATCGTGATCCACCCGGGGAACGGCACCCCGTCTCCGCCCGACAGATCGAGCCAGGCATGATCGAAATTGGCGCCGTACTGGCCCCAGTACAGCCGCGGATGCGCATTGAAGATCATCAGCCCGCTCATCAGCATCACCGTGACCACGACTGCATTGAGCCAATGCCACAGCCGCGTGAGCAGATGATGGCGCCGCACCAGATCGCCGCCTTGCGGGGTGGGTTGATCGTCTGCGGAGCCTGCTTGGTCTGATTTCGCCACGCCGATCCTTTTCACTTCGTTGGCAGGCTAGTGCATTTGGCTATTCGCGGCAATGCGCGCGCCGGTTACAGCCGCTCCCGCCGATTCCACTCTTGTGTCGTTTGGGCCTCCGGTGCAGGGACTGCCGCGAAGATTGCTGAAGATTGCAGAGGAATATGTGATGCGTTTGATCGACCATTTCATTGCCGGCGGGACTGGCGGCACCATTCCGGCGCGCAAAAGCCCGGTGTTCGATCCCAACAACGGCACGATCCAGGCCGAGGTTGCGCTGGGCGATGCCGCGATGCTCGATCGGGCCGTGGCCGCAGCCTTGGCCGCGCAGCCGGCCTGGGCCGCGATGAACCCGCAGCGCCGTGCGCGGGTGATGTTCAATTTCAAGGCGTTGGCCGAAGCCCATATGGACGAACTCGCCGCGCTGCTCTCCAGCGAGCACGGCAAAGTGATTGCCGACAGCAAGGGCGATATCCAGCGCGGGCTCGAAGTGGTCGAATTCTGCTGCGGCATCCCGCATGTGCTCAAGGGCGAATATACCCAAGGCGCCGGGCCGGGGATCGATATCTATTCAATGCGCCAGCCGCTGGGCATCGGCGCGGGCATCACCCCGTTCAACTTCCCCGCGATGATCCCGTTGTGGATGGGCGCAGTGGCGATGGCGACGGGCAATGCCTTTATCCTCAAGCCCTCTGAGCGCGATCCCTCGGTTCCGATGCGGCTGGCCGAACTGTGGCTCGAAGCAGGCCTGCCCGAAGGCATCTTCCAGGTCGTTCACGGCGACAAGGAAATGGTCGATGCGATCCTCGATCATCCGGCGATCGGCGCGGTCAGCTTCGTCGGCTCATCCGATATAGCGCACTACGTTTACAACCGCGGGGTTGCGGCGGGCAAGCGCGTGCAGGCGATGGGCGGGGCCAAGAACCACGGGATCGTGATGCCCGACGCTGACCTTGATCAGGTTGTAAACGATCTGGCGGGCGCTGCGTTCGGCTCGGCTGGCGAGCGCTGCATGGCGCTGCCGGTGGTGGTGCCGGTCGGCGAAGATACCGCCGAGCGGCTGCGGGCCAAGCTGATCCCGGCGATTGCCGCGCTGCGCGTCGGCGTCTCGACCGATGCCGAGGCGCATTACGGCCCGGTGGTTACCGCCGAGCACAAGGCCAAGATCGAAGGCTGGATCGCCAAATGCGCTGATGAAGGCGCCGAGCTGGTCGTCGACGGGCGCGGGTTCACGCTGCAAGGGCATGAGAACGGCTTCTTCGTCGGCCCGACGCTGTTCGATCACGTCACGCCCGAGATGGACAGCTACCACAACGAGATTTTCGGGCCGGTGCTGCAGATCGTCCGCGCCAAGGATTTCGAGGAAGCGGTCGCGCTGCCGAGCAAGCATCAATATGGCAACGGGGTGGCGATCTTCACCCGCAACGGGCACGCCGCGCGCGAATTTGCCGCGCGGGTCAACGTCGGCATGGTCGGGATCAACGTGCCGATCCCGGTGCCGGTGGCCTATCACACCTTCGGCGGCTGGAAGCGCAGCGCGTTCGGCGATACCAACCAGCACGGCATGGAAGGCGTGAAGTTCTGGACCAAGGTCAAAACCGTCACTGCGCGCTGGCCCGATGGGGTGGGTGGGTCAGGCGATGGCGGGAACGCCTTTGTTATCCCGACGATGGGGTGATTGCGTGTTGCTCCAGCCGATCATGCAGCCGCGCTATCAATGCTTCCAGCGTCGCCAGCGAATCGAGCTCATCGCGGCCGATCAGCACCTCGGGCTGGGAAGCGCCCTGCGCCAATAAGATTGCCGGCAGTGCAATCGGCACCCCGGGGTAAGCGCGCGGGAAATCATCGCTGTGGAAGAATTCCGGCGCAACCGGCAGCGCGGCCAAGGTGTCACGCCACCGGCCTCGCATCGCGACGGGTCCATAACTGATTGCGCACAGCGAACAGGGGTAAGTCTGCGGCGCGACAACCTTGTGCACCGCGTCTGCCAACGCATGAAACATCCCGCCTTTGGCATTGTAAACCAGAATCAGACGGGGGATGGATTGAGGCATTGCGGACCCACTCCTGTATACGCTTTTGCTCCGCATGCGCGAATGGTTACCACGGCTTGGAACGCCGGTCAGCCCGCTTCGTTTAATACCGGTAACCACACCCGAAGGACTGCCGATGAAACTTTTGCTTTGTCACGCTGCCGTTGCGGCGCTCGCCCTGGCTGGCTGCTCGCCAAACAGCGACCCTGCTCCGGTCGAAACCGGCATGCCAGCTAGTGCAGAACCTTTGCCCGAAGCGGCTGTGGCAATGTCATCTCCGGTGGCGACCGGTTCGGCCGATAGCTCGGCGCCCGAGGCCGAAAAATCGATCCCGCTGGCGCTGCGCGGACGCTGGGGCATAGTCCCGGGCGATTGCACCTCGACCCGCGGCGATAACAAAGGGCTGATCACGATCGGTGCGACCAGCATCCGGTATTACGAATCGGTCGCCAAACTGGCCAAGGTTAGCGAACGCAGCGAAACTGCCTTACGCGCCAGCTATGCCTTCACCGGCGAAGGGATGGAATGGCAGCGCGAGCTGGGGCTGAAGCTGCAGGACGGCGGCAAGGTGCTGATCAAGCAGGAGTTCGGCAGCGATGCACCGCCGCGACCCGATAAATACACGCACTGTGGGTAGACCGCCAGAATTGCATTGCCGACCAAGTTTGCGCTAAGCCGCGCGCACCGGCAAAGGCCGCAAATCCGTTACGCACAGGGGCCGCAGTGACCGACCAGTTTTCCCTCACCGAAGACCAGCTCGCGATCCAGGATATGGCGCGCAAGTTCACCGCGGACCGGATCACGCCGTTTGCTGCGCAGTGGGACGAAGATCACCACTACCCGGTCGAGGTGTGGAAGGCAGCGGGCGAGCTGGGGTTCGGGGCAATCTATGTCTCGGAGGAGAGCGGCGGGATCGGGCTGGGGCGGCTCGATGCGGCGCTGATCATGGAGGCGATGGCGTACGGCTGTCCGGCAACCAGCGCCTATATCTCGATCCACAACATGGCGACCTGGATGATCGACTGCTTTGGCGGCGATGAACTCAAGGCGCGGTTCCTGCCCGGACTGATCGGCATGGACCAGATTGCGAGCTATTGCCTGACCGAGCCCGGCTCTGGCTCGGACGCCGCCGCGCTTAAAACCAGCGCACGATTGGACGGCGACCACTACGTGCTCAACGGCACCAAGCAGTTCATCTCGGGCGCGGGTTACAACGATATCTACGTCTGCATGGTCCGCACCAGCGATGACCGGTCAAAAGGCATTTCATGCCTGGTGGTCGAGAACGGCACCCCGGGCCTCAGCTTCGGAGCGCCCGAAAAGAAGCTCGGCTGGAACGCTTCTCCAACCGCGCAAGTGGTGTTCGAGGATTGCCGGGTGCCGGTGGCCAACCGGGTCGGCGCCGAGGGTGACGGGTTCCGCTTCGCCATGGCCGGGCTCGACGGCGGGCGGATCAACATTGGCGCCTGTTCGCTCGGCGGGGCGCAGCGCTGTCTGGACGAGGCGGTCAAATACACCAAGGAGCGCCAGCAGTTCGGTCAGCCGATTGCCGATTTCCAGAATACCCAGTTCATGCTGGCCGACATGGCCACCGACCTCGAAGCCGCTCGAGCGCTGCTGTACCTCGCCGCCGCCAAGGTCAGCGCCAATGCACCTGATAAATCGCGGTTTTCGGCGATGGCCAAGCGGCTGGCGACCGACAGCGGCTCGGCGATTGTCAACGATGCGCTGCAATTGTTTGGCGGCTACGGCTATTTGAAGGACTATCCGATCGAACGGTTCTGGCGCGATCTGCGCGTGCATTCGATCCTTGAGGGGACCAACCAGGTAATGCGGATGATCGTCGGCCGGGACCTGCTGCGACAATGAGTGACGATATCCTGATCACCCGCGAAGGCGCAGCGGCTTTCCTCTCGCTCGACCGCCCGGCGGCGCTGCACGCGCTGACGCTCGAGATGTGCCACGAAATGAGCGCCGCGCTGGCCGAATGGCAGGTTGATCCCGGGGTCGAGACGGTCGTCATCGACCATGCTGAAGGGCGCGGGTTCTGTGCCGGCGGCGATATCGCCTTCCTGCGCAATTCGGCGCTCAATGATGGTGGTTTGTCGGGCCGCCAGTTCTTCCACGATGAATACCAGCTCAACCACCAGATCTTTACCTACCCCAAGCCGGTCGTCGCTTTCATGGACGGGATCACGATGGGCGGCGGGGTCGGAATTGCGCAGCCCGCCCGGTTCCGCGTCGCGACCGAGAATACGCGCCTCGCCATGCCCGAAACCGGGATCGGACTGTTTCCGGACGTCGGCGGCGGCTGGTACCTGTCACGGCTGTCGGGCCGGATCGGGCAGTTCCTCGCGCTGACCGGCGCGCGGCTCGACGGGGCCGAGTGCAAATGGGCGGGGCTTGCCACGCATTACCTGCCGCATGATGCGCTGCCGCAAGCCAAGGCGCGGATCGCCGCCGGGCACGAGCCGGGCGGGGTCTTGTCAGCGCTCGCGGTCACTCCGCCGCCCGCGCGGATCGAGGCCAATGCGGGTTTGATCGCCAAGCATTTCGCCGCGGACCGGTTCGAGGATATTCTGGCCAGTCTGGCAGCCGAAGACAGCGACTGGGCGGCCAAGGAGCTGGCGACGCTCCGCACCAAGAGCCCGCAGACCTGCAAGGTCGCGCTGCGCCAGTTGCGCGATAGCCTCGCCTGCGGCACATTTGCCGATAACATGGCGATGGAATACCGCATCGCCAGCCGCGTGCTGACCCTGCCCGATTTTGCCGAAGGCGTGCGCGCCGTGATCGTCGACAAGGATCACGCACCCAAGTGGAACCCGGCGACGCCCGAAGGCGTGACCGACGCGCAAATCGATGCGATTTTTGCCCCGCTGCCAGCCAGCGAAGAATGGACACCGCTATGACGTACGAAACCATCCTGACCGAAACACGCGGCGCGGTTACGCTGATCACGCTGAACCGGCCGCAGTCGCTTAACGCGCTCAATTCGTCGGTGCTGGACGAGCTGATTGCCGCCTTTGCCGCGTTTGAGGCTGATCCGGGCCAGCGCTGTGCAGTGCTGACCGGCGCGGGCGAAAAAGCCTTTGCGGCGGGCGCCGATATCAAGGAAATGGGCGATAAACCCGCGGCCGATTTTTACGCCGAGGACTTCTTTGCCAAATGGACCAGCCATCTGGTCAAGGCCGTCCGCAAGCCGTGGATCGCGGCGGTCAACGGCTTCGCGCTGGGCGGCGGGTGCGAGCTGGCGATGATGGCGGATTTCATCATTGCGGCTGACAGCGCCCGGTTCGGCCAGCCCGAGATCAAGCTGGGGGTTGGCCCCGGCATGGGCGGCAGCCAGCGGCTGACCCGCGCCATCGGCAAAGCCAAGGCGATGGAGATGTGCCTGACCGGGCGGATGATGGGCGCTGATGAGGCTGAGCGTTCGGGCTTGGTCGCCCGGGTGGTTCCATTGGCATCCTTGACCGACGAGGCAATCAAGACCGCGACCGAAATCGCCGCGATGCCGCCGCTGGCAGCGATTGCAAACAAGGAAATGGTCAACGCCGCGTTCGAAACCACGCTCGATCAAGGGCTGCTGATGGAACGCCGGATCTTCCAGGTCCTGACCGCGACCGCGGACAAGGCCGAAGGCATGGCCGCGTTTATCGAGAAGCGGCCCGGCGTGTGGCAGGGGAAGTAACATGAAAATCGCGTTCATCGGCCTTGGCAATATGGGCGGCGGGATGGCTGCCAATCTGCTCAAGGCCGGGCACGAGGTCCGCGCCTTCGATCTCTCCGCCGAAGCGAACACCCGCGCGCAAGGCAATGGCTGTTCGGTCCATCCGACCGTCAGCGAGGCGGTCCAAGGGGTCGATGCGGTGGTGTCGATGCTGCCGAGCGGCAAGATTGTGGAGAGCGTTTATGCGGCCGAAGTGATCGGACAGGCCCCAGCCTCGGCGCTGCTGCTCGATTGCTCGACGATCGATGTTGATACCGCGCGCAAGGTCGCCACAGCTGCCGGCGCGGCCGGCTATGCCATGGTCGATGCGCCGGTATCCGGCGGGATTGCGGCGGCCAACGGCGGCACATTGACCTTCATGGTCGGCGGGTCCGATGAAACCTTTGCGCGCGCCGAGCCGATTTTGGCGGCGATGGGCAAAGCGGTGATCCACGCCGGCGCCAGCGGCGCGGGTCAAGCCGCCAAGATCTGCAACAACATGATCCTGGGCGCGAGCATGATTGCGACTTGCGAAGCCTTTGCGCTGGCCGAGAAACTGGGCCTCGACCTGCAGACCTTTTATGACATTTCATCCAAAGCCTCGGGCCAGTCATGGTCGATGACCAGTTATTGCCCGGTGCCCGGCGTGGGCCCAGCCAGCCCGGCCGATAACGGCTACCAGGGCGGGTTCGCCGCCGCCTTGATGCTGAAGGATCTCAAGCTGGCAATGGAGGCTGCGGCGGGCGTCGGCGCCAAGGTGCCGATGGGTACGCGCGCACGGGAACTTTACGAAGCCTTCGCTGCGGCAGGCAATGGCGCAACCGATTTCTCAGGCATCATCAAGACGCTGTGATCACCCCTGCACCGCACCACCGGCTGATGCCGTTCCTCGCGGTTGCGGCGGGGATCGCCAGCTTTTCGCTGATGGACGGGCTGATGAAGGCCGCCAGCCTGGCGGTGGGCGCTTACAGTGCAATGCTGTGGCGTTCGCTGACCAGTACGGCGGTGCTGGTGCCGTGGTGGGCGGCGCGGGGCAGCGGCTGGCCGCGCGGGGAAATCTTGCGGCTGCACGCCATCCGCGGCCTCAACTCGGCGGTAATGGCGACCAGTTTCTTTTGGGGGCTTAAATTCCTGCCACTGGCCGAGGGCATGGCGATCTCATTCATCGCGCCGCTGATCGCGCTGTATCTTGCTGCGGTCATGCTCGGCGAAAGCGTTGGCCGCCGCGCGGTGATCGCATCTTTGCTGGGATTGGCCGGAGTGGTGGTGATCGCCGGCGCGCGGCTCGGCAGCGGCGATTATAATCACGACGCCGCGCTGGGGATCGCCGCGATCCTGTTCTCGGCGGTGCTTTACGCCTGGAACCTGATCCTCCAGCGCCAGCAGGCGCTGCTCGCGCATCCGCGCGAAGTGGCGACTTTCCAGGCGCTGTTCACCAGCTTGTTCCTCGGCCTGCTCGCGCCGTGGCTGCTGCAAGCGCCCGATCTGCCGGTGGCGCTGCTGCTGGGCGCGGCTGCCCTGCTGGCGAGCGTATCGCTGATGCTGATCTCGTGGGGCTATGGCCGCGCCGAGACGCAGGTGCTGCTCCCGATCGAATACAGCGCGTTTATCTGGGCGGCGATCATCGGCTGGTTCATGTTCCATGAGGCGCTGACCCTGCCGACCGTGGCGGGCGCGGTGCTGATCGTGATCGGTTGCTGGATTGCCGCGCGCGGACATATCGAGCAGGTGGCGCTTTAGTTCGGGTCTGGCCCTTGTGGGCCTTGACGAAACCGGGATTCCCGCGCATCGGCGGCGCCGACAGCCAGTCCTGCTGCATCCGCTATCGGGGCGCGCGCGCAGCAGGGGCTCCACATCTGCAGGAGACATTTGCGCATGACCCAGGTCGGACAGGACTCGCTCGGCACCCGCTCAACGCTCAGCGTTGGCGGCAAGGATTACGCCTTCTATTCGCTGCGCAAGGCGGCGGCCAAATATGGCGACATCTCGCGGCTGCCGCTGAGCATGAAAGTCCTGCTGGAAAACCTGCTGCGCTTCGAAGACGGCGGATTTACCGTCGCCACTGCCGATATTCAGGCGGTGATCGACTGGCAGCAGAACCCGGCCGAATCGACCAATGAAATCCAGTACCGCCCGGCGCGCGTGCTGCTGCAGGATTTCACCGGGGTACCGTGCGTGGTCGATCTGGCCGCGATGCGCGATGCGATTGCCAAGCTGGGCGGCGATACCAGCAAGATCAACCCGCTGGTGCCGGTCAATCTGGTGATCGATCATTCGGTGATGGTCGATGAGTTCGGCCACCCCAAGGCATTCGAACAGAACGTCGAGATCGAGTACCACCGCAACATGGAGCGGTACGATTTCCTCAAGTGGGGATCGAAAAGCCTCGACAATTTTTACGCCGTGCCCCCCGGCACCGGAATCTGCCACCAGGTCAATCTGGAGAATATCGCGCAAACCGTGTGGACCTCGAAGGACCAGACCGGTGCCTTGGTGGCCTATCCAGACACCTGCGTCGGGACCGACAGCCACACCACCATGATCAACGGCCTGGGCGTGCTTGGCTGGGGGGTCGGCGGGATCGAGGCCGAGGCGGCGATGCTCGGCCAGCCGGTCTCGATGCTGATCCCCGAAGTGGTCGGGTTCAAGCTGACCGGGCAGCTCCCCGAAGGCGTCACCGCAACCGATCTGGTGCTGACCTGCACCCAGATGCTGCGCACCAAAGGCGTGGTCGGGCGGTTTGTTGAATACTACGGGCCCGGGCTCACCAAGCTCAGCCTGGCTGACCGCGCGACGCTGGCCAATATGGCGCCCGAATACGGCGCAACTTGCGGGTTCTTCGGGGTCGATGACAAGACGCTCGATTACTTGCGGCTGACCGGGCGCGAAGAAGAGCAGATCGCCCTGGTCGAGGCCTATACCAAGGAACAAGGGCTGTGGCTCGATCCCACCGGCCCCGACCCGATCTTCACCGACAGCCTCGAGCTTGACATGGGCAGCGTCGTGCCCTCGCTCGCCGGGCCCAAGCGTCCGCAAGACAAGGTTGCGCTGACGCAAGTGGACGACGTGTTCAACGGTGAGCTCGACACGGTCTATAAAAAGGCCGCGGCGCGCGTCGCAGTCGAAGGCCGCGATCACGACATCGGCGACGGCGACGTGGTCATCGCTGCGATCACCAGTTGCACCAACACCTCGAACCCCGGGGTGATGGTCGCCGCGGGCCTCGTCGCCAAAAAGGCCAACGAGCGCGGGCTGAAGCCCAAGCCGTGGGTCAAGACCAGCCTTGCGCCGGGTAGCCAAGTCGTGACCGATTACCTGAACAAGGCCGGGCTGACCGAACATCTCGATGCGATCGGGTTCAACCTGGTGGGCTATGGCTGCACCACCTGCATTGGCAATTCCGGGCCGCTGGCCGAGCCGATCAGCGCGGCGATCAACAACAACAATATCGTCGCCGCCTCGGTGCTCTCGGGCAACCGCAACTTCGAGGGCCGGGTTTCGCCCGACGTGCGCGCCAACTTCCTCGCCTCGCCGCCGCTGGTGGTGGCTTACGCGCTCAAGGGCACCGTGGTGGAGGACTTTGTGACCACGCCGATCGGCACCGGCAGCGACGGCAATCCGGTTTACCTCAAGGACATCTGGCCAAGCAACGACGAGGTCGCCCAGACCATGGCCGGCTGCATCGACCGTTCGATGTTCCGCGCGCGCTATGCCAACGTCTATCAAGGCGACGCGCACTGGCAGGCGATCCAGGTTACCGGAAGCGAGACCTATCAGTGGCGCGCGGGCAGTACCTACATCGCCAATCCGCCTTATTTTGACGGCATGACCATGATCCCGGCGCCAGTGCAGGACATCGTTGAAGCGCATCCACTGGCGATTCTGGGCGATTCGATCACCACCGATCACATCAGCCCGGCGGGCAACATCAAGGCCGATAGCCCGGCCGGGCGCTGGCTGCTGGAGCATCAGGTGGCCAAGGCCGATTTCAACAGCTACGGCGCGCGGCGCGGGCATCACGAGGTGATGATGCGCGGCACTTTTGCCAACATCCGGATCAAGAACGAGCTGGTCCCCGGCACCGAAGGCGGAATGACCCTGTATGACGGCGAAACGATGGCGATCTTCGATGCGGCGATGGCTTACAAGGCCGAGGGCGTGCCGTTGGTGGTGATCGCGGGCAAGGAATACGGGACCGGATCAAGCCGCGACTGGGCCGCCAAGGGCACCAAGCTGCTGGGCGTTCGGGCGGTAATCGTTGAGAGCTTTGAGCGGATTCACCGCTCCAACCTGGTCGGCATGGGCGTGCTGCCGCTGCAATTCCCCGACGGCACCACCCGCCAGACGCTGGGCCTGGGCGCCGATGATGTGTTCACGATCACCGGTGTTGCCCAGCTGCAACCGCGCCAGGAAGTCGAAGTTTCGGTCACCCGCAAGGACGGCTCGACCTTCGGCTTCAAGACGCTGTGCCGGATCGATACCGCTAACGAGCTGGAATACTTCAATAACGGTGGGATCTTGCAGTACGTGCTGCGCAAGCTGGCGGCGTGACGCTCACGCCAGGGCGATAAACATAAGCCAAGGGCCGGAGCGGATCGCCGCGTCGGCGCTTGTTTTGGCGCAGTTCGCTTGTTGCGTCCCAAAACTAAGGGCGGCTTCCTGAAGCCGCCCTTTTCCCCCCGGAACTGGTGTAGTGGCTCAGGCCGCCGGTTTCTTCGCAAAGCGGCGTCGGCCAGCGATGGTGGCGGCGGCAGCGCCGAATAGCAGCAGCATCGGTGGGGCGGGCACATCGGTCCCGCTCGAGGTGCTGGTGCTAGTGCTGGTGCTAGTGCTCGAGCTGGGATCGCCGCCGGTGCTGGTCGAGGTTGACGAGCTGGTCGAACCCGAGGAACTGGTCGAACCAGACGAGCTGACATTGCCCGAGGTCGAGCTGCTGGTCGACGACGAGACGTTGCCCGAGGTCGACGATGAGCTGCTGGTCGAGGACGACACATTGCCCGAGGTCGAGGACGACGAGGAGACGTTGCCTGAGCTCGACGAAGAGACGTTGCCCGACGAGGAGGTCGAGGAATTGTTGCCCGAGCTTGAGGTGACGTTGCCCGAGCTTGAGCTGACATTGCCCGAGGTCGATGTGCTCGACACCCCGCCGGTCGAGGTCGAAACGCCGCCGGTCGAGGTCGAAACGCCTCCAGTCGAAGTCGAAACCCCGCCGGTCGAGGTGGTCGAACTGGAGCTGATCCCGCCGGTGGTGGTGGTGCTGGTCAGCCCGCCGGTCGACGAGGACGAGGACGTCGACCCCCCCGAGGTCGAACTGGACCCACCCGAGCTGGAGCTGGACGTCGAACCGGTGCTGGTCGAGGTGACGACAATGCTGCCGCCCGATCCGCCGCCGCTGCTGCCGCCAAAGAAGCCGCCGAAGAAGCCGCCGCCATACCCCATGCCGCCGCTGCCGCCGACGATCTCCGTCTGGCCGCCGCTGCCGCCTTCGGGCATCGGTTGCGGGGGAAGTTGCGGCAGCATCGGCACCATCGCCAGCTGCGGCGCGGCCGTGCAGCAGCTGGTGGTGCGAGTCACCACGCGGCGAATCTTGCGCACCTCGCGTGAATTGCTGACGAGCCGTTTGGCCTTGTGCCGCTTGAGCTTGTGCGAGGTGGTGGCCGCGTGCCGGGCGTGCTTGACGTATTGCACCTGGGCTGCGGGTGCTTCGGCCACGTGCACCGCGCCACCGCCAAGCACTGCGCCGCCGGTTGCGAACGCCGCGAGTTTCACAAGTGCCATCCGTACCGACATCGCTTTAGCTTTCTTTATCCTGCTCCAGCGAGCGCGGTCGGCAATCTCACATCGCCCGCACACTCCTGTAAGCGCAAAAGGCCAGAGGTTGGTTAAACCGACAATCGGATTAACCCTGTTTTTGCGGTCTCAAACCGGGATTTGTGCAATTTGCGTGCAGGCGCAGCGGCACCTGTCCCAACTTGGAACGGAACGCGCGGCAAGCACGAACGGCGCCAAGTCAAAAAACCTAGATTGCGTCCGGTTCGCCCGAATCGAACAGCCCGGTCTGCCCGCCCGAAGGCGGGGCCAGGCCGAGATGTTGCCAACCGCGATCATTGAGGCAGCGCCCGCGCGCGGTGCGCGCGATCAGCCCGAGCTGGATCAGGTACGGCTCAATCATTTCCTCGACCGTGTCGCGCGGTTCAGACAGACCAGCGGCGAGCGTTTCGACCCCCACTGGGCCGCCCTTGTAGATGTCCGCGATCATTGTGAGATAGCGCCGGTCCATCGCATCGAGCCCGAGCGCGTCAACCTCGAGCCGGGTTAGCGCATCATCGGCCAGCGCGCGGCTGATCGCCGCATCGCCCGCGACATGCGCGAAATCGCGCACCCGCCGCAGCAGCCGCCCGGCAACCCGCGGCGTGCCGCGCGCGCGCCGCGCAATCTCACGCGCGCCGTCGGCCGCGATGCCCATGCCGAGCAGCCCGGCGGCGCGGGTGATGACTTTTTCGAGCTCGGTCACCGAATAGAAATTGAGCCGGACAGGGATGCCAAAACGGTCGCGCAGCGGCGTGGTCAGCAGCCCGGCCCGGGTGGTCGCGCCGATCAGCGTAAAGGCCGGTAAGTCGATCCGCACCGAGCGCGCCGATGGCCCCTCCCCGATGATCAGATCGAGCGCGCGGTCTTCCATCGCCGGATAAAGCACCTCCTCCACAATCGGATTGAGCCGGTGAATCTCGTCGATGAACAGCACGTCGCCAGGTTCGAGATTGGTCAGCAACGCCGCCAGATCGCCGGTCTTGGCGATGACCGGTCCGGAAGTGGCGCGGAACCCGACGCCAAGTTCGCGCGCAACAATCTGCGCCAGCGTGGTCTTGCCCAGCCCCGGCGGGCCATAGAACAGCACATGATCCATCGCCTCACCGCGCGATTTGGCGGATTGGATAAAGACGGAGAGGTTATCCTTCGCCGCCGCCTGCCCGACGAATTCGGCGAGCGTTTTCGGGCGCAAGGCAGCGTCGGGGTCTTCGGGCTGGCGCTGGGGGGTGAGGATGGGGTTATCGGTCATGTAATCGCATTCAACGCAACGAATGCACCGCAAACAAAGGCAATCAACGATGTGCTAGCAAAAAATATCCCGGCGTACTCAGCGCGGCTTCCCCTGCGTTCATGCTTTAGGTAGTCAAAGAAATGGCCCGTTCCGTGGGCATCACTTTCCGCTTGGAATGAAATATGCAAACTGGCTTGCATGTATGATGACTGTGCGAGGTAACCTAGAATATACGTTAGTAAGATGACTGCTAAGCCGAGAGAGAAGCAAGCAAATGCCCACCAAATTCCCACGGGATCAATTCGCACGTCCTTTGCGTTTCCAAGCAAAGTCATCAATGAGACGATCGCTGCGCCATTGGCGAGAAAAAGACCTCTTAAACCACCTTGAGCATAGTCAGTAGCAAACTTCAGCCGCTCGGAGGCGTCAGTCATACGTCGGTCGGCCTCTCTCATGGCTACCTCGCGACTGATCACTTTCGGTTCAATCACCCCGCCGCCCTTTTCAACGCCACCCGCACCAGTTCATTCAACCCGGCACCCTCGCCCAGTTCCTCGATTGCGCGGGCCACGGCCATCGTCGCGACTTGCGGCTTGAAGCCCAGGTTCTGCAGCGCCGAGACTGCATCGGCGCTGGCTGAGCCGGCTGGAACCGTCACCAGTCCGCCGCCGCCCACGCCGATCATCCCGCCGGCCTTGTCCTTCAACTCATTCACAATCCGCGCCGCCAGCTTCGGCCCGACGCCTTGCGCGCGCGCCACCATTGCCGCGTCGCCGCCCGCGCAGGCGCGCGCCACTTCATCGACGGACAGCGCCGAGAGCACCGCCAGCGCCATCTTGCTACCCACCCCCTGCACGCCGGTCAGCAAGCGGAACCACGCGCGTTCCTCGCCCGACGCAAACCCGATCAGGCGCATGTCGTTTTCTGAAACCTGGAGTTCGGTGTGCAGCGTCACCGCGCCCCCGCGCGCGCCCAGCGCATCCAGCGTCTTGGCGCTGCAGTGGACCAGATAGCCGACCCCGCCCACGTCGATCACCGCCCAATCGGGGCCGAAATCGTCGAAGGTGCCGGTCAGCTTGGCGATCATGGTTTGTTCTATGGCACAGCGGCGAATCGTGGGCAATCCCGCTGGCGCTGCCGCTCCCCGCTTGTGAAACCGCGCGGCGCGGCGCTAAGCCGGGCGCATGGAGGGGCAGACCATCACGCGCCCGGCCTGACTGTGCAGCGCGCTGGTGGTCGCCGCCGAACTGGCGCTGCGCTCGCTGGCCGCGCTGGCGATCGCTGCGCTCAGCGATCTGGCTGCGGGGCAAATGCGGTTGCACTGGATCTGGGGCAACCTGACCTACAACGTAAGACAAGGCCGCGCGGCGCGGTTCGGCGCAACGGCTGCCTGGACGATCCCAACGGGTCATACCAGGCAGCGCTGGAACGCGAAGATCTTTAGAAGCCGGGGATTCGCATGTTCGCACCCAGCTTGCAGGCGAGCGCGGCGCCGCCGACTTCGAGCGCGGTTTGCGGATCACGAACCGAAGCCGCCACGCGGATCAGATCGCCAAAGTTCAGCTGGTTATCGCTGCGGTAATAGCGCGCGGCATCGGACAACCGGTTGACTTGCCGGGTGCTCAGCCGCCCGCGCAGGAATTCAGCCGCGCAACTCGCCTGATTTTGGTCAAGGCCATAACGCATCAGCGCATCGGAAATCTGATAGCGGCTGGCCATGCAGCCCGACAGGGCCAGGCTAGCCACAGCGGCAATCGACAGGATTTTGAATCGGGGCATGGACGTGGGCCTCCAAAGGTTATGCATCGCCCCTATCCCGCCCAGAATGAACAGCGGCTTGCTGGCTCCTTAACGGCCCAAGTGAGCGAGCGTTCCAGCCAGATGCGCATGAGCGATCGCCACCGCCAGCGCATCGGCGGCATCGGCCCCGGCCAGGTGCACCCCCGGCAGCAACACTTTGAGCATCGCCTGAACCTGCGCTTTGTCAGCGCCGCCCGTCCCGACGATGGCTTTCTTGACCAGCCGGGTGGCATATTCGGCGACCGGCAGCCCGGCGCGCGCCAGCGCCAGCAGGCACACCCCGCGCGCTTGCCCCAGTTTGAGCGTGGATTGCGGATTGGCGTTGACGAACACCTCCTCGACCGCGCCCGCATCGGGCCGGTACTGCGCCACCACTGCTGCCAGTTCGCGATCAATTACCACCAGCCGCTGCGCCAGCGGGGCCTTGGGATCGGTTTTAACCTGGCCATTGGCAACGTGGCTCAGCCGGTTGCCCGACTTGGCGATGATCCCCCAGCCGGTGCACGAGAGCGAGGGATCAAGACCGATGATGATCAGCCGAGCTGCTCCATCACTTCGTCGGAAATCTCGTAATTGCCCCAGACGGTCTGGACGTCATCGTCTTCATCCAGAATGTCGATCAGCTTGAGCAGGGTCGCAGCATCGCTGGCGTTCAGCGCAACCTTGAGCCCGGGCTTCCACGCCAGCTTGACCGCCTCGGCCTCGCCCAGCGCTTTTTCCAGCTCACGGCTGACCGGGTGGAGCACATCGATGCTGGTCCAGATCGCGTGGCCATCCGCATCGCTTTCGATATCGTCGGCGCCGGCCTCGATCGCGGCTTCGAGCACGGTGTCCTCGTCGCCCGCGCTGGCTGGATACTCGATCAGCCCGAGCCGCTCGAACCCGTGGCTGACCGCACCGCTCGCGCCCAGATTTCCGCCGTTTTTCGAAAACGCGATGCGGACATTGGTGGCGGTGCGGTTGCGGTTGTCGGTCAAGGCCTCGACGATTAGCGCGGTCCCGCCCGGACCGTAGCCCTCGTAGCGGATCTCTTCGTAATTCTCCGCGTCGCCGCGGCTGGCCTTGTCGATCGCGCGCTGGATGTTTTCCTTGGGCACCGATTGGGCTTTGGCGGCGTTAACCGCCGCGCGCAGCCGCGGGTTCATGTCCGGATCGGGCATGCCCATCTTGGCCGCGACGGTAATCTCGCGGCTGAGCTTGGAAAACGACGCCGAACGCTTTTTGTCCTGCGCACCCTTGCGGTGCATGATATTCTTGAATTTGGAATGGCCTGCCATGGGTTTGCCGTCAGCTATGAGTGGGAATTGGCGCGGTCTTTACACCGCGGCAGACCGCTATAGCAACCGGCACCATCCGGGCTGGTGCGACAGGCTGCGATGCGCCACTGGCTGGCTGGGCCGGACGGATTTTCAGTCCTAGACAACCACGGCAGTGCCCGAGCAAGTTACCATCAGCATCGACCCGGCCTTGCCCAGCACTTCATAATCGATATCGACGCCGACCACCGCGTTGCCGCCCTGACGGATGGCCGCCGCTTCCAGTTCCGCAAAAGCCTGAGCCCGGGCGCCGGCCAAAACCTCTTCATACTTGCCCGAACGCCCGCCGAAAATGTCGGTTACCGAGGCAAACAAATCGCGCACAATATTTGCCCCGGCGATGACTTCCCCGGTGACGACGCCGCAGTATTTCTGGATCGGATGTCCTTCGATCGTCGGGGTCGTGGTGATAATCATGACGGTGCTCCTTCGCCTGCCGGGTTGGTCGGCTTATGATAGCCTTTGATCGCCAATCGGCAAAAGCGGAATCGGCAAGGTTCCGCTCAGCCCAGCCCGAGCGCGGCTTTGTAGAGATCGAGGATTGCTTCCATCTCGGCGCGGTCATCGGGCTTCATTTTGCGCAGCGCGACCACTTTGCGCATGATCTTGGCGTCGTAGCCGACCGCCTTGGCCTCACCGTAAACGTCCTTGATATCGTCGGCGATGCCCTTTTTCTCTTCTTCGAGGCGTTCGACCCGCTCGATCAGCAGGCGCAGGCGGTCGTCGGTGGTTTCGGCCATGGGTAACTCCGGGGGTCAAGTGAATCGCTTGGCCTGCCGTTAGCGAGGCCAAGAGATTCGGGCAAAACGAAGGTTGTGGATACCTTCGTTTACGCGTTCTTCGCCACGCTCTCAGCCATCAACGCCAATTGCTCAGGCGTCGCGTCGGTCTGAAATTTCGTCTTCCATTCGGACGCTGGCATACCGTGGATAACCGCGCGCGCTCCGGCCTTATCCAGCGCCGCGCCAGCCTCGACGATCCAGTCCGACAGGCAATTGCGGCAAAACCCGGCCAGCCCCATCAGTTCGATATTCTGGGCATCGTGCCGGTGCCGCAAATGCCGCACCAGTCGGCGAAAGGCCGCCGCAGCGACAACATCATCGAGCACCTCGAGCGGGTCAGCGGGGTCTACATTCGTATTTTCAGAGCAGCTCATCGGGGATTCCTTGGGTTTTCGCACCATCTTTGCCATAGGGAAGGCCAAAACCGGAAGAGGTAACAGTGGCAAAACTCGATCTACGCGGCCGGAAGATCAAAATTCTGGCCACCCTGGGCCCGGCCAGTTCCAGCCCCGAGATGATCGAGAAGCTGCTGCGCGCGGGCGCCGATGCCTTCCGCGTCAACATGAGCCACGGCGATCATGCCACGCACACCCGGACCATCGCCGCAATTCGTTTGGTCGAAAAGCAGGTCGGCCGCCCGGTCGCGGTGCTGTGCGACTTGCAAGGCCCCAAGCTGCGGGTCGGGCAGTTCAAGGATGGCAAGGCGGTGATCCGCCATTCGGGCCACTTCACGCTCGACCGCGATCCTACTCCGGGCGACGAAAACCGGGTGTATCTGCCGCACCCCGAACTGTTCGGAGTGCTCAGGAAAGGTCAGCGGCTGCTGATCGACGACGGCAAGCTGCGGCTCAAGGTGATCGAGGCCGACGCGGCGCATATCCTGTGCTCGGCCGAAGTTGGCGGGGTGATCTCGGACCGCAAGGGGGTCAACGTGCCCGATGCGGTGGTGCCGGTGCCGGCCTTGACCGAAAAGGACCGCCGCGATCTGACCTTTGCGCTCGATAACGATGCCGACTGGATCGCGCTGTCGTTTGTGCAGCGCCCCGAAGACGTCGCCGAAGCGCGCAAGCTGATCGGCCGCGCGACCACCGCGCTGATGGCCAAGATCGAAAAGCCCGCTGCGGTCGAGCGGCTGGATGAAATCATCGAGCTGTCGGACGGGATCATGGTCGCGCGCGGCGATCTGGGGGTCGAGCTCAACCCCGAGGAAGTGCCGCCGCTGCAAAAGCGGATCGTTGCCGTCACCCGGCGCAGCGGCAAGCCGGTGGTGGTCGCCACGCAAATGCTCGAATCGATGATCGAAAGCCCCGCGCCGACCCGCGCCGAAGTGTCCGACGTGGCCAATGCGGTGTATGACGGGGCCGACGCGGTGATGCTCTCGGCCGAAACCGCCAGCGGCGCCTGGCCGGTCGAGGCGGTAACGATCATGCACCGGATCGCCTGCCAGGTCGAAAACGATCCGGGCTACGGTGAGCGCGTCCACCTGACGCAAGTGCGCCCCGATGCCACCACCGCCGATGCCTTGGCGCAGGCCAGCGCGACGATCGCGCAGACCGTGGCCGTGGCCGGGATCATCGTCTTCACCGGCTCGGGCTCGACCGCGCGGCGGGTCGCGCGCGAACGCCCCGATGTGCCGATCATGGTGCTCACCCCGTCGAGCCAGATCGCGCGGCGGCTGGCCTTGCTGTGGGGCACCCACGCAGTCCAGACCAGGGACATCGGCAGCTTCGAAGAGATGATTGCCAAGGGCAAACGGATGGCGCTGCGGCACGGCTTCGGC
>JANOTT010000171.1:0-5480 GCA_031416535.1 Novosphingobium sp.
TCCTCCGGCTCGATCCGGTAGCCGCTCTGCTCCTCACGCAGCACCATCGTCGAGCCTTCCTTGAGGCCAAGTTCTTTAGGCAGACGCAAGGCCAGCGAATTGCCCGACTTGAACACCTTCGCCCGCAGTGGTTTGTTCGCAGCGATCGGCGCTGCACCAGCCACGCCCGACAAATCGAACGTTTGACGCGGTTCGCGAACACTGTTTTGATCAGGCTTAACCATCGGAACCTCCGTATATACAGACCGTATATACATCGTTACAGGAGCCGTCAATTGCCCAACCTCCGCACTGCCGCCATTTTGGCCCTACTCCTCCTCGCCGCCCCCGCATCGGCCGAGCTGATCGGCGGGTGCCAGTTTGACCGCGATACGCTGACTTTCGCGGGCACTCCGGTCGAACAAGCCACCTGCCTACTGCGCCACGTGGAGCCGCTGGGCGCGAAATCGCCGCAGCCGCTGCCGCCGGTGATCCAGCAGCTGTTGGAACCGGGCGGCGCACCCAACGCGGCGCAGAAGGCGGCGGCGATTGGGGCTTTTCCTGAACCTTACCGCGCCTATGCAATCGGCTATCAGGATTTGCCCGCCTCGCAGACCGAAGCGGGGATCCCGCTGCTGTATTTCGTGATCCACGATACCAGCACGCCGTTCCTGGCCAACGAACCTTTTCCGAACCGCCTCAACAACGACCCTGGGATCAACAGCTTCGAACCTTACCTTGCCGATGAGCCGGTGGCGCACATTTTCCTCAACCGGCAGGGGCAGATCTGGGGAGCGCACGATTTCAGCGTGCCGTGGCGCGCGACCAAGCTGGAAAGCCGGGTGATCGGCGCGCCTGCGCGCGGCCGGTTCGTACATATTGAGACGGTGCAGCCACGGCGATTTCTGCGGGGGGCGACCAGCCGAGGGCAGACCCAGGGGCCTAAGCCCGGCTTCAGCAACGCCCAGTACCGGATGCTCGCCGCGCTGTATGTCTACGCCAGCGCGCGCGCCGGACGCTGGCTGATCCCGGCGTTCCATTCGGCCGTGGATGACGGCATTCCCGATGCCCACGACGATCCGCAGAATTTCGAGCTCAGGAAATTTGCGCGCGAACTTGAGCAGCTGGTGTCAATCGATAAAGCCGGTGCGTAGCGGCACCGCGTCCATCGGCTCAGTCTAAGACGTAAGCCGGATTGATCACCAACTGGTCGCCCCATTCCGGCACCGCCTCGGCACGCATCGGGACCATGAATCGCCGCTTGTCGGGCCGCTCGATTTCGATCACTTCGCCCGCGCCAAAATTTTCAACCACGACGCAGATGCCAAGGTATTCACCGGCCGTCGAGACTGCGGGGAGCCCGAGCAAATCGGCGTAATAGAATTCGCCCTCACCCAACGTGGGCAATGCTGCGCGCGGCACAGTCAGCGCGGTTCCGCGCAAAGCTTCGGCGCCATTGCGGTCGGTCACCCCGGCAAAGCGGGCGACCGCGCCGCCTTTGCCGTCATCGCGCAGTTTTTCGACCGTCAGCTTGCCATCGTTGAAGGCGCGGAAGCCTTTCAGCCCCGCAATACCTTCACCAAACAGCTTCAGGCGGACCTCGCCCGCCACGCCGTGGGCGCCGATGACGGCGGCCAGCGTGACGGGGCGATCATTGGCCAAGGCTCAGCCCTCGGCCGGGCTTTGCGCGCTTTTGCCGGTAGCAGCGTCGGTGCTGTCACCAGCGTCGGCAGCGGGCGTGGCTTCGTTGACTTCGGCAGGCTCGTTGGCAGCCGGAGTTTCCACCGGGGTATCCTCGGCCGGCACTTCAACCGGCTCCTCGGCGGGAATTTCGGCTGGCTGTTCGACCGCAGGGGCTTCAGCCGGCGCTTCGGCGGGGGCTTCGACCGGGGCGTCTTCGGCCGGCACTTCAGCGGGCACTTCGGCCGGAACTTCGCCCGGAGCCTCTTCGCCAGGCGCTTCAGCCGCAGCTTCAACCGGGGCTTCAACCGGGGCTTCTTCCACAGGGGCTTCAGCCGGAGCGTTGGCAGCAGCTTCAGCGGCTTCCCGTGCGGCTTCCTGCGCAGCTTCGGCAGCTTCCTTGGCGGCTTCTTCAGCAGCAACGGCTTTGCCGGCCTTGTCCAAAACGCGGTCCTTGGCCTTCTTGCCAGGTTCGGCCTTGTTAGGGTTGTTGGTGGCGGTGCGTTCCTTGATCCCGGCCTTGTCGAGCATGCGCGCGACGCGGTCGGTCGGCTGCGCGCCCACGCCCAGCCAGTAATTTATGCGGTCTTCGATCAGGCGGACGCGGTTTTCATCGTCCTTGGCCAGCAGCGGATTGTAAGTCCCAACCTGCTCAAGATATTTGCCATCCCGAGGTGCGCGGCTGTTCGACACAACCACTTTGTAATACGGGCGCTTTTTTGAACCGCCACGCGAAAGACGAAGAGCTACAGACATTTATGTTACCTTTCAAATATTTCAGTTTAATTCGTAATGACTACTTTTTAAGCAAATCGTTGATGTTGGAGGGCAGCGCGCCGCCGCCCAGCCCGGGCAATCCGCCAGCCATACCGCCGCCCATTCCGCCAAGACCGCCGCCGCCGCCAAACATCCCGGCCAGCCCCTTGAGCCCGCCCATCTTCTTGAGCCGCTTCATCGTGGTGGCCATTTCCTGATGCATCTTGAGCAGCTTGTTGACGTCCTGCACCTGCATCCCGGCGCCCTTGGCGACGCGGATCTTGCGCTTGGCGTTCAGCAGTTCGGGGCGCACGCGCTCCTTGAGCGTCATCGAGCCGATCAGGGCTTCAAGATGCACCAGCACCTTGTCGTCCATCCCGCTCGAGGCCATCGCCGCTTTGGCCTTCTTCATCCCCGGCAGCATGCCCGCCAGCGCGCCGATCCCGCCCATCTTGCGCATATTGCGGAACTGCGCGGCCAGGTCGTTCAGGTCGAACTGGCCCTTGGCCATCCGCGCCGCCATGCGCTCGGCTTCATTCTCGTCGATCGCCTGCGCGGCTTTCTCGACGATCGAGACGATATCGCCCATGCCCAGAATGCGCCCGGCGACGCGGCCTGGGTTGAACGCCTCGATCGCATCAAGCTTTTCGCCGGTACCGGCAAATTTGATCGGCTTGCCGGTGACCGCGCGCATCGACAGTGCGGCGCCGCCGCGCGCATCGCCGTCCATCCGGGTCAGGACGACGCCGGTCAGCGGGACTTGCGCGGTGAACGACTGCGCGACGTTGACCGCATCCTGCCCGGTCAGCGCATCGACCACCAGCAACACTTCGCGCGGGGTGGCAATGCCCGCCACCGCCTGCATCTCGTCCATCAGCTGGCTGTCGACATGCAGCCGCCCGGCCGTATCGAGCAGCAGCACGTCGATTGCCTGCAACCTTGCCGATTGCAGCGCACGGGTGGCAATCTGGGTCGGCTGCTGACCCGCGATAATCGGCAGCGTTGCCACCCCGACCTGCTCGCCCAGCACTTTGAGTTGCTCCTGCGCGGCCGGGCGATTGACGTCCAATGACGCCATCAGCACCTTTTTGCCCTGCTTTTCCTTAAGCAGCTTGGCCAGCTTGGCCGTGGTGGTGGTCTTGCCCGAGCCTTGCAGCCCGACCATCATGATCACAACTGGCGGCGCGGCGTTGAGATCGAGTTCGGCCGGTTCATCCCCGCCCAGCATCTCGACAATCGCGTCGTTGACGATCTTGACGACCTGCTGCCCCGGGGTGACCGAGCGCAGCACCGACTGGCCGACCGCTTGCTCGGTCACTGCATCGATGAAGCGGCGCACCACCGGCAGCGCGACATCGGCTTCGAGCAGCGCAATCCGCACTTCGCGCATGGCTTCGCGCACGTCCTGCTCATTGAGCGCACCGCGCCCCTTGAGCCGGTCGAAGACGGTGCCGAGCCGATCGGACAGCGTGTCGAACATCCGCGTTTTCACTCCGCTGCGCGCGTGCCAAAATGGCCGAACGCGAAAAACGCCGGCGGACGAAACCTCGTCAGCCAGCGTGTAAATCAGGCACTCAATCGTCGCGAATGGTGGAGCCTAGCGGGATCGAACCGCTGACCTCCTGCATGCCATGCAGGCGCTCTCCCAGCTGAGCTAAGGCCCCGTGCCATTCGTTTTTGGCAAACCCCGGAAGGTCGACCAGTTCACGCGCCAAGCGCGAGAGGCCGCCACTTAGGTGCGGTCCCGGCGCTTGGCAAGCCCATTTCTGGGCAACACTCGTTCAGGTTTCGGCGCTGTCACCGTCGCCATCGACCCCAGCCACGCCCAGATCGTCATCGCCGCCCAGATCGACGTCGTTATCAGGCGAATCGCCGTCTTCGTCGATATCCAGATCACTTTCACCCAAATCGGTGTCGGCCACTTCTTCGACCTTTTCCTTCTGGATCTGCTCGTATGGAATCGGTTGCTTCGATTTGAGCACCGGATCGGCCTGCCAGAGATAGCCGCATTCGATGCAGGTGATCGGATCATCCTTGCCCAGATCGTAAAAGCGGGTGCCGCATTTCGGGCAGCCATGCTTGGTGCCCCATTCAGCCTTGACCATAAAATTCCTCACATGCGCCGCGCTGCATTGGGCGGCGAAAAACTGTTAAATACGGATTGGGAGGCAAGGACGCCTGTCCCAGCGCGGGCGCGCCTTGCCATAGGCCGCGCCCGCTGTCAAAAGCCGCGCGCAATTACCGGCCTCCTGCAAGAAAGCCTGCCGCCCGTGTCGTCCGCCAATCCAGCCCTGCCCCGTCCGCGCCGGTTTCTGCCTGGCGGACCGCTGCGCGGGACAATCCGGGTGCCGGGTGACAAATCGATCAGCCACCGTTCGATCATGCTCGGCGCGCTGGCGGTGGGCGAGACGCGGGTTTCGGGGCTGCTCGAGGGCGAGGACGTGCTCGCCACCGCGGCGGCAATGCGGGCGATGGGGGCCAGCGTCGAGCGGCTCGGGAACGGCGAATGGTCGGTCCACGGGGTCGGCGTGGGCGCGCTGCTCCAGCCGCAGGCACCGCTCGACATGGGCAATTCGGGCACCTCGACCCGGTTGCTGATGGGCCTGGTTGCCAGCCACGCGATTACCGCGCAGTTCGTCGGCGACGCCAGCCTGTCGGGCCGCCCGATGGGCCGCGTGATCGAACCCTTGAGCCAGATGGGTGCAGCGTTTGCGGCCAGCGCGGGCGGCCGCTTGCCCTTGACCCTGCGCGGCGCGTGGCCTGCGGTGCCGATCACGTACCGGCTGCCGGTCGCCAGCGCGCAAGTGAAAAGCGCCATCCTGCTGGCGGGGCTGAACACAGCGGGGATCACCACAGTGATCGAGCCGGTGCCGACCCGCGACCATTCCGAGCGGATGCTGCGCGGGTTCGGCGCGGACCTGAGCGTTGAGATCGGCAGCGACGGCGCGCGGGTGATCCGCCTGGTGGGCGAGGCCGAACTCAAACCGCAGACCATCGAAGTCCCCGGCGATCCCTCCTCCGCCGCGTTCTTCATCGTCGCCGCGCTGATCGTGCCGGGCAGCGAG
>JANOTT010000172.1:0-3922 GCA_031416535.1 Novosphingobium sp.
GCTGGGCGTGGGCCTGGCGGTGGCTGGCAACGCGGTGCAACTCGCGGCCAAGCTGTTCCTGCGCCGCAGCTTCGGCATTGCGCCGGCCAACCGCGGGATCAAAACCGGCGGCATGTACAAGCTCGTGCGCCACCCGATGTATGCCGGCTATCTGCTGGTCCACATCGGGCTCCTGCTGCTGATGCCGACCGTGCTCAATTTCGTCATCTACGCGATCGGCTGGTGGGCCCAGATCCTGCGTCTGCTGGCCGAAGAACGCCTGCTGGGCGAAGATCCCGAATACCGCGCCTTTATGACCAAGACCCGCTGGCGGCTGATCCCCGGCGTGTTCTGACACATTATCCCGTTTGGGGGGCGAAGAGAGAGGGCGGCACTTCCGGGGGGAGCGCCGCCCTTTCGATTTGGTAGCCAAGTCTGATTGGGCTCTACCTAGTATTGAAAACAGATGCTTGGCCTGTCGACATCCAAGCCTCATAACATTCGCTTGGCAATGCATGGAGGCGAGGATTGCAAAAACGATCGGAAAGTTCAGCTATGAGGACAGCATCCATGGGCTGCGGTTTACCGCCTTATCAAACGGCCTTTCTGCAGGCTGTCTGACTGGCACTGAGATTGATGAATATTGCAAAATGCTGAAGGCCGATCTTGATGCTGTGGCTAAGAAAATGAAGGTTGCGCTCAAAGATCGCCCGAAGATTGATCTACGCGAAGCCAAAATGTAAAATGTGGAGAATTTTATGAGACAGAAACCAGCACCTTGGATTCTGGGCGGAATTGCTTCGGTTCTAGCTAGCATTTTGCTTACACAATTTTGGCACCCTAGCGCTGGCTTAATCTATAACATCAACGAGGGAAAATTGGTGTTCGGCGACATCCAAACTCGATGGCCGGTCATAGCGGGTTTAATGGCTATCCTTTTTGGAATCTACCTCCGGCTGAGCAAATCCCACTGAGGCAGCTCCCTGTGGCACGGCATTTGACACCACGCCTCCCCCTCCCTATAGGCCCCACTCGCTCGGCGCTTCGAGCAAGGCGGGTCCATGCGCGGGGACTTTCCACGAAAGGAAGCGGCGGGTTTTCCAACTGACGCAAGGCTGCGGGCTGCGGCACTCCTTCGGGGGTCGCTACGCCATGCGGCCTGTTTGCGTTGGTCGGGCCATACGCCGTGCGTGGCATCATTTTTCGCTTGGCCCAGTCTGATGCTGGTCCGGCGCTCTAGCAAAGAGGCAGTATCCGCCATGGCCAAGCAGGCTTTCACTCCGCTCCCCGTTGCGCGCGCCGCAGCGAAGAAGCGCATCCGCAAGATCTTCGGCGACATTCACGAAGTGGTGAAGATGCCGAACCTGATCGAGGTGCAGCGCGAAAGCTATGAGCAGTTCCTGCGTTCGGACCCGTCGATCGGGTACATCTCGGGGCTGGAAAAGACGCTGCGCTCGGTCTTTCCGATCCGCGATTTTGCCGGGACCAGCGAACTGGACTTCGTGCACTATGTGCTGGAAGACCCCAAGTACGACACCACCGAGTGCCGCCAGCGCGGGATCACCTATGCCGCACCGATGAAGGTGACGCTGCGGCTGATCGTGTTCGAGGTCGATGCCGAAACCGAAACCCGCTCGGTGCTCGATATCAAGGAACAGGACGTTTACATGGGCGATATGCCGCTCATGACCGACAACGGCACCTTTGTGATCAACGGCACCGAACGCGTGATCGTCAGCCAGATGCACCGCTCGCCGGGCGTATTGTTCGATCACGATCGCGGCAAGACGCATTCGAGCGGCAAGTATCTGTTCGCCGCGCGGGTCATCCCGTATCGCGGCTCGTGGCTCGATTTCGAATTCGACGCCAAGGATATTGTCAACGTCCGCATCGATCGCAAGCGCAAGCTGCCGGTTACCGCGCTGCTGCACGCGCTGGGGCTCGATGACGAGGCGATCCTCCACCACTTCTATTCGACCGTCGCCTGGAAGCGCGGCGACGGCGGCTGGCGTTTGCCATATGTGCCCGACCAGTGGCGCGGCCAGAAGCCCACCTTCGACATCGTCGATGCCCGGTCTGGCGAAGTAATCTTTGCGGCGGGAACCAAGATCAGCCCGCGCGCCGCCACCAAAGCGCAAAAGGACGGCCTGGCCGAACTGCTGATCCCGACCGAGGAAATTTTCGGGCGTTACGCCGCGCGCGATCTGATCGACGAGAGCACCGGCCGGATCTGGATCGAGACCGGCGATGAAGTCAGCCCTGAAAATCTCGATGCGCTCGACCAAGCGGGGATCGATCAACTCGATCTGCTCGACATCGATCACATCTCGACCGGGCCGTGGATCCGCAACACGCTCAAGGCCGACAAGGCCCCTGACCGCGATCATGCGCTGGCCGATATCTACCGCGTGATGCGCCCGGGCGAGCCGCCGACGCGCGAAACCGCCGAAGCGCTGTTCGAAGGCCTGTTCTTCGATAGCGACCGCTATGACCTGTCGGCCGTGGGCCGGGTCAAGCTCAACATGCGGCTCGCGCTCGACGCCGAAGACACCGTGACCACCTTGCGCACCGAGGATATTCTCGCGGTGGTCAAGGAACTGGTCAACCTGAAGGACGGCAAGGGCGAGGTTGACGATATCGACAACCTCGGCAACCGCCGCGTGCGTTCGGTCGGCGAACTGCTCGAAAACCAGTACCGCGTCGGATTGCTGCGCATGGAGCGTGCGGTCAAGGAGCGGATGAGCAGCGTCGATGTTTCGACCGTGATGCCCAACGACCTGATCAACGCCAAGCCGGCGGTGGCCGCGGTGCGTGAATTCTTCGGCTCGTCGCAGCTCTCGCAGTTCATGGATCAGACCAACCCGCTGTCCGAAGTCACGCACAAGCGCCGCGTCTCGGCGCTCGGGCCAGGCGGTTTGACCCGTGAGCGCGCGGGCTTCGAAGTCCGCGACGTTCACCCGACCCACTATGGCCGGATCTGTCCGATCGAAACGCCCGAAGGCCCGAACATCGGGCTGATCAACTCGCTGTCGACCTTTGCCCGCGTCAACAAGTATGGCTTCATCGAAACGCCGTACCGCAAGGTGATCGACGGCAAGGTGACCGGTGATGTGGTCTACCTGTCGGCGATGGAAGAACAAAAGCACGTGGTGGCGCAGGCTTCGGCCGAGCTCAATGCCGATGGCAGCTTCGTCGAAGAGCTGATTTCAGCGCGCGACAGCGGCGAATTCGTCATGAGCCCACGCGATCTGGTGACCTTGATGGACGTCAGCCCCAAGCAGCTGGTTTCGGTCGCGGCTTCGCTGATCCCGTTCCTCGAAAACGATGACGCCAACCGCGCGCTGATGGGCTCGAACATGCAGCGCCAGGCGGTGCCGCTGGTCCAGGCCGAGGCGCCGTTTGTCGGCACTGGCATGGAAGCCACCGTGGCGCGCGATTCGGGCGCTGCGATCGGCGCGCTGCGCGGCGGGATCGTCGATCAGGTCGACGCCACCCGCATCGTGATCCGCGCCGCCGGCGATATCGAAGCCGGCCAATCGGGCGTCGATATCTATACGCTGCAAAAGTTCCAGCGTTCGAACCAGAACACCTGCATCAACCAGCGGCCGCTGGTGAAGGTGGGCGAAGTGATCGAAGAAGGCACGATCATCGCCGATGGTCCCTCGACCGAACTGGGCGAACTGGCGCTGGGCCGCAACAGCCTGGTCGCGTTCATGCCGTGGAATGGCTACAACTACGAAGATTCGATCCTGATCAGCGAGCGCATCGTCAAGGACGACGTGTTCACCTCGATCCACATCGAAGAATTCGAAGTGATGGCGCGCGATACCAAGCTTGGGCCAGAAGACATCACCCGTGATATTCCCAATGTCGGCGAGGAAGCCCTGCGCAGCCTCGACGAAGCCGGGATCGTTTACATCGGTGCCGAAGTGCACCCGGGCGA
>JANOTT010000173.1:0-41544 GCA_031416535.1 Novosphingobium sp.
TTGGCGACGAAATCGGTTTCCGAGTTCACTTCGACCGCAACGCCTCTGGTCCCTGAAACGGCCACCCCGACCAGCCCTTCGGCGGCGGTGCGGCTCGATTTCTTGGCGACCGCAGCCAGGCCCTTGGCGCGCAGCGAATCCACCGCGGCTTCCATATCGCCATCAGTCTCGTGGAGCGCCTTCTTGCAGTCCATCATGCCGGCGCCGGTGCGCTCGCGCAGGTTTTTCACGTCAGTGGCAGTGTAAGCCATTGCGCCAATCCTTCTTTAAACAGGTAAGCCGCCGGACCCGAAGGTCCGGCCGGCCATCAATTCGCGTGCGGCCTTCAGGCTTCGGTCGCGGTTTCTTCGACGGTAATATCGCCAGCGGCAACGTCTTCCATCGTGAGTTCGGCAGCCGGAGCCGCTTCAGGAGCAGCCGCCGCCAAGGCCACAGCGTCTTCAACCGGGGCTTCGTCCAGCGCGCCGATGTCCACGCCCGAATCGACCACGCCTTCGCGGTGACCCTTGGTCGCGGCCGAGGCGATCGCTTCGCAGTACAGGCGCACTGCGCGGCTCGCGTCATCGTTGGCGGGAACCGGGAACGCGATGCCATCGGGCGATACGTTCGAATCCAGCACCGCGACAACCGGGATACCCAGCACGTTGGCTTCCTTGATCGCCAGCTCTTCCTTGTTGGCGTCGATCACGAACATCACGTCGGGAATGCCGCCCATGTCGCGGATGCCGCCGAGCGACAGCTCGAGCTTGTCCCGCTTGCGCGTCAGATTGAGGACTTCCTTCTTGGTCAGGCCTGCGGTGTCGCCGGAAAGCTGCTCTTCAAGCGACTTCATGTACTTGATGCGTTGGCTGACCGTCTTCCAGTTGGTGAGCATGCCGCCCAGCCAGCGGTGGTTGACGAAGTGCTGACCGCACGCGCGAGCGGCCTGGGCGATCGGCTCCTGCGCCTGGCGCTTGGTGCCGACGAACAGAACCTTGCCGCCCGCCTGGACGGTGGCCGAGACGAAATCGAGCGCGCGTGCGAACAGCGGCACGGTCTGCGACAGGTCAAGGATGTGGATGCCGTTGCGGGCGCCGAAAATGTACGGCTTCATCCGCGGGTTCCAGCGGTGCGTCTGGTGGCCGAAGTGTGCGCCGGCCTCAATCAATTGCTGCATCGTGACGACTGGTGCCGCCATAAGTATTTCCTTCCGGTTGAACCTCTGAGAAGCTGGAACCGTGCGGTTAAGTCCGAAGACTTGGCCCGACTGCGGCACCGGTATGGGCGCTTCCCATGTGGATTTGTCTGCATGACGCGATCCCGGAAAAGGTCCGTTTTCGCCTGCAGGCCGCGCGCCCTTAACCGGGAACGCAGCGAAAAGCTACTGCAAAAGCACATTTCGGCACCGTGCATTTTGTGCTTGACGCGTTGGAACAAACCATGAACATGTAGGGCAGTTAACCACGTATGGAACTTTTCCCCTTGTCCACACGTTATCCACAGGTCCCCCCACAGGGCGTGACGGAGAATTGACGATGCTGACCTTCGGTTTGATTGCGCTGTTCGCCTTTGCTGCTTTGGCAGCGTGCGCCATGCTGACCTGGCAGATTGCCGATGCGCTTCCGCGCATTGCCGATTTGAAAGCGGCGCTGGCCGAATGCCCGCAGACCCGCACGGTGCGCTTCACCATCCGCGAAACGTTGGTCAGTCCGCGTCACGGGCAGATCGTGGCGCTGCCAATCAAGGTCAAACCGGCGGGTTCACCACAGCCACTGCGCGCTGCCGCCTGATCTGCGAATACTGCACGATGCCCACCGGCAGTGACGCCAGGTAAATCGCGCTGATCGCGATTAGCGTCCACCAAGGCTCGGCAATCAGACCGGCCGCAACCAGCCCGAACAGCGCAATCACTGCCAGCCGCATCGAACGTCGCGGGCGTATTTTACCCCAGCTGAGCGTGGCCACATTGGAAATCATCAGGAAAGCCATCGCGGCCAGCCACAGGCTGATCAGCACCGGATTGCGGAACTGTTCGTCGCCGGTGGCGATCCAAAGGTACAGCGGAAGGAACACCAGCCCGGCCCCGGCCGGAGCCGGTACCCCGGTCAGGAAGCCGGCTTCCTTGCGCGGCTCATCGGCCAGATCGATCCGCGCATTGAACCGGGCGAGCCGCAGCGCGCAGGCAATGGCATACGCCAGCGCCGCAAACCATCCGATTCGCGGCAGATCCTGCAACGACCATAAAAACAGGATCAGCGCCGGGGCCACCCCAAACGAGACATTATCGGCCAGGCTGTCGAGCTCGGCCCCGAAGCGCGATTGCGCCTTGAGCAGCCGCGCGATCCGCCCGTCGATCCCGTCGAGCAGACCCGCCAGCACCACCGCCAGCACCGCCTTCTCGTACTCGCCGGTAATCCCGAACCGGATCCCGGTCAGGCCAGCGCACAGCGCCGCGGCGGTAATGGCATTGGGGACCAGCGCCCGCAGCGTCAGCCCTTGGTGGAGCGGTTCGTCGCTCACTGCCGCGCGCCTTCGATCAGCATGGCCTGGCCGGTCTGCGCCAGAACGGTCTCGCCTGCGATCACCCGCTGGCCGACCAGCACTTGCGGCTCGGTTCCGGCGGGCAGGTACACATCGACCCGGCTGCCAAAGCGGATCAGCCCGACCCGCTGCCCCGCCGCGACCATATCGCCCGGCTTGACGAACGGCACGATCCGCCGCGCAATCAGCCCGGCGATCTGGGTAAAGCCGATCGCGCGCCCGTCGCTCTGCTCGATCATGATGTGCTGGCGCTCGTTCTCCTCGCTGGCCTTGTCGAGATCGGCATTGAGGAATTTGCCCGGGATATAAACCACCCGGCGCACCGTGCCGCCGATCGGCGCGCGGTTAATGTGCACATCGAACACCGACATGAAGATCGAGATCCGCGTCACCGTCCCGGCCGGCAGCCCGGGCGCACCGCTGCCGTCTTCCTGCACCAGTTCGCGCGGTGGCTCGAGCTGCTTGATCAGTGTGATCAGACCGTCGGCCGGGGCCACGATCAGCCCTTCGCCCAATGGCGTAACCCGGCGTGGATCACGGAAAAAGGCCAGGATGCCCAGCGTCAGCGCGGCCAGCGGCCAAGCCAGCGTTTCCCACGCCATGAACGCGGCGCCCGCGCAGACCACCGCCGCCGCCAGCGCGAACTTGCGCCCTTCGGGATGGACGCTGGGCCAGTTCCACGCAGCTTCGCCGCGCCCGCGATTGTCGAGAATATCACCTGGCAATTATGCTACCTTCCGCACGAAAACTGTTCCGGCGGAATAGCCCGCGCCGAATGAGCAGATAGTCCCGATATCCCCGTCCGCAAGATCGGCGCTATGTTTATGAAATGCAATGATCGATCCCGCGCTCGAGGTATTGCCATAGGTGTCGAGCACGGTTGGGCTTTCATCCTCGTTGGCTTCGTGTCCCAGCACCCGCTGCGCGATCAGCCGGTTCATCCCCTGATTGGCCTGATGCAGCCATAACCGGCGCAGCTGGTCCGGTTGCAGTCCCAGCTTGGCCGCCTCCTCGACGATCATCGCGGCGACCATTGGCACCACTTCCTTGAACACCTTGCGGCCTTCCTGCACGAACAGCTTGTCATCGGCCTGCGCCGTTTCGGGCGAGGCCCGATTGAGAAAGCCGAAATTGTTGCGGATATTGTTGGAGAAGACGGTCTTGAGCGACGTGCCGATAATCTCCCAGTGCGGCCGCGGTGCCCGTGCCTGGTCTTCTACCAGCACCGCGGTGGCGACGTCGCCGAAGATGAAGTGGCTATCGCGGTCGCGCCAGTTGAGATGTCCCGAGCAGATCTCCGGGCTGATCACCAGCACCGAGCGGGCATGCCCGGCGCGGATATAATCGGCGGCGGTCTGGATGCCAAAGGTGGCCGATGAGCATGCCACGTTCATGTCGAAGGCGAACCCATCGATGCCCAGCGCGGCCTGAATCTCGATCGCCATCGCCGGATAGGCACGCTGCATGTTCGAAGCCGCGCACAGCACCGCGTCAACCTCGCTTGGCGCGCGCTGGGCAGCGTTCAGCGCGTCCTGTGCAGCTTTCACCCCGATCTCGGCGAGCACGGAAAGCTCGTCATTGGGCCGCTCGTCCCAGCGCGGCGCCATCACCGCCGGATCGAGCAGGCTGGCCTTGCTGATCACGTGGCGGGCCTTGATCCCGCTGGCCTTTTCGATAAAGTCGACCGAGCTGGGCTGAAGTTCGGCAACCGTTCCGGCGGCGATGTGCGCGGCATGTTCGGCGTTGTGAGCCGCGACATAGGCGTTGAAGCTGGCAACCAGCTCATCGTTGCTGATCGAATCCGGCGGGGTATAGAGTCCGGTCGCCGCGATGACGGGAATGATTTCGCTCATCCCCCAAGCCCTACCGGGGCAATCGGCGGCGGGCAAGCCGGGCGGCAAAACCATTGCGCCATTGACAGTGCGCCGCCGCTTCGCCAAATGCGCGCTTCCTCGGCCGGATGGCTCCTTCTGGGAGCCGCACAAAGCGGGGCAACCCGACGCCGGCAAGCTGGTGTGGACAGGTGGCCGAGTGGTTAATGGCAGCAGACTGTAAATCTGCCCGCGAGAGCGTACGCTGGTTCGAATCCAGCCCTGTCCACCACCCAGCCGCCCATCTTGATAATGCGCCGCCGCACTGGCAGGGAAGCGCGATGACACAGGTCCTTCCACAATGAGCCGCCCCATCGACGAAAAACCCAAGCGCGCGCTGCGCGGCCGGGCCGGCCGGATGAAGGGCGGACGCGGTTCGGGCCAGGCCAGCACCGGCGCGGTGCGACTGTGGGGCCGTCACGCGGTCGAGGCGGCGCTGCTCAACCCTGAGCGCAACCACCGCAAGCTGTGGGCTACGCGCGAAGGCATAGAATCGCTTGACGGTGAACTGCCGGCCGATTTCAAGGTTGAATACGCCTCGCCCGCCGATCTAGCGCGGCTAGTTGCGCGCGATGCGCCGCATCAGGGGCTGGTGCTCGAATGCAACGCGCTGGAGGACATTTTCCTTGAGGACGTGCTGAGCGGCGAAGCCTCACAGCCGTTGCTGGTGCTCGATTCGGTCACCGATCCGCACAATGTCGGCGCCATCCTGCGCTCGGCGGCCGCCTTCGGAGCCGCCGCAATCATCACGCAAGATCGCCATGCCCCGCCCGAATCCGGGGTCGTGGCGAAAAGCGCATCGGGCGCGCTGGAGGTGGTGCCGTGGGTCCGGGTGGTCAACCTGTCGCGCGCACTCGATGAGATCGCCGAGGCGGGATACTGGCGGATCGGGCTTGACGGTACGGGCGCGACCACGCTGGCCGAAGCACTACCCACCGGGCCGGTCGCGCTGGTGCTGGGCGCAGAAGGCGACGGCATTCGTCACAATATTGTGCAGCACTGCGACGCGCTGGCTCGACTGCCGATCAGCAGCGCCATAGAAAGTCTCAACGTTTCGAACGCGGCTGCGATTGCGCTTTACGCGATTGCGACCCGCGGCTGAGAGCCAACCGGGGGAAATCGATGTTGAAACTGCTGATTTTGCGGCGCGCAGTGGCGGCTGTGGCCGTGACCGCTGGTGCACTTTTGCTGGCCGCGTGCCTCGTCTTACCGGGCAAATTCGTCGCGAGCCTAGATTTGCGCAAAGACGGTCATTTTACCTACACCTACAGTGGTCAAATCGTGATTATGGGCCTGACCAAGCTGGCTGAAATCGCGATGGCGCAAAAACCCAAGGCTGAATTTCAGCCCTCGCTTTGTCACAAGAAAAATAGCGAAACCCATCGTGATTGCACGGTGGCCGAAGTGGCGCAGCAAAAGATCGACTGGCAGACCGATCAGAAAGTTGCCGCCGAACGCGAACTTAAAGACAGAGAAATGGTCGTCAAGATGCTCGGCGGCGTCGACCCGACCAGTCCCAAGTCATCAGCCGAAATCGCTGCGCGGCTCAGCGGGCAGGCAGGCTTCAAGCGCGTGACCTACCAAGGCAACGGCATTTACGACGTTGACTACAGCATTTCGGGCCAATTGGCTTACGATTACACGTTTCCGACGATCGAGCGGATGCAGCAGGTCGTGCCGTTCATCGTACTTAACCGCCGCGCCAATGGCGAAGTGCGGATCGATTCACCGCTGATGCAGCAAGCCGCGCTGGGCATGCCTGGCGGTAACGCCGCGCAATTCTTCGCGCAACTTTCAGCTGCCAAGCGGGGCATGGCCTCTGCGGAAGCGAAAGACTTCCCGGAACTGGACGGGCATTTCACGCTCACCACCGATGGCGTGATCCTCTCAAACAACACCGAGCACGGGGCCAAGCCGGTCGCGGGCGGCAAGCAACTCGATTGGGAGATCAACTTCATGACCCCGGTCGCACCGATGGCGCTGATCGGGTTGGCGAAGTAGCAACGGCACCAGCGCTACTCACTCAATTAAGGACTGTTGCCCGTGTGCGGGCTGGCGGCTAGGCCCAGCCTATGTCCAACGACCAGTCTCCCCTCGCCCTCCCATTCCCCGCGATGCCACCGATTGGCGGGGTAACGTTGCGTGTGGCGCGCGCGGGCTACAAGGATTGGGCCCGCTGCGATCTGACGTACGTCGAGCTGGCTGAAGGCACCGCGGTGGCCGGCGTGTTCACCCGTAACGTCTGCTGTTCCAACGAGGTCGAGCTCGGCCGCGCCAATGTGGCACACGGCCGCGCCCGCGCGCTGGTGGTCAATGCCGGCAATTCCAACGCCTTCACCGGCTATCGCGGACGTGAGGCGGTTGCGGCAATCATGGCGCAGGTCGCCGGGCACCTTGGCTGCGCAGAGGAACAGGTGTTCGTTTCATCGACTGGAGTGATCGGCGTGCCGCTGCCCATCGACAAGGCCACGGCCGGGATCGCGGCAGCGCTGGTCGCGGCGCCGTGCAGCTGGGAGGACGCCGCTTACACCATCGGCACCACCGACACCTTCGCCAAGGGGGCTTTGGCCACCGCAATCGTTGGCAGCAAAACCGTGACGCTGGCCGCAATCATCAAGGGCAGCGGGATGATCGCGCCCGATATGGCGACGATGCTGGGCTATATTTTCACCGATTGCGCGGTGGCCCCGGCGTTCCTGCAGGAACTGCTCAGCGCCGCCAACCAGCAGACGTTCAGCTGCATTACGGTCGACAGCGACACTTCGACCAGCGACACTGTGCTGGCCTTCGCCACCGGCGCGGCTGGCAATTCCGAACTGACCGGCGTTGACAGCCCCGGCGCCGATGCTTTTGCCGCCGCATTGCACGATGTCTGCCGCCAGCTGGCGCAGCTGGTGGTGCGCGATGGCGAAGGCGCGCAGAAATTCATCGCGGTGAATGTGACCGGCGCGGTCGGCGATGACAGCGCGCGGGCGATCGGGCTTTCAGTAGCCAACTCGCCGCTGGTCAAGACTGCAATCGCGGGGGAAGACGCCAACTGGGGCCGCGTGGTGATGGCGGTGGGCAAGGCCGGCGAACCGGCTGACCGCGACAAATTGTCGATCGGCTTTGGCGGGGTGTGGGCGGCGCGTGAGGGGCAGCCTGTGGCCGACTACGACGAAGCCCCGGTGGCGGAGCACCTGCGCGGTCAGGACATCTCCATCGAGATCGATCTCGGCCTCGGCGCGGGCCGCGCCACGGTGTGGACCTGCGACCTCACGCACGGCTACATTGCGATCAATGCGGATTACCGCAGTTGACCCTGCACCTGACCGCAGCAGTGTCGGCGCTGCTGCGCGAGGCCGCCGGGCGCGCGATCCTGCCGCGTTACCAGTCGCTAACCGCTGATCAAATCGATGCCAAGGCAGCGGACGATGTGGTGACGATCGCCGATCAGGAAGCCGAGCTGATCCTTGCCGAGGGCTTGGCCAAAATCCTGCCCGAGGCCGCAATTGTCGGCGAGGAGGCCGCGCATGCCGATCCGGCGCTGCTCGAGCGGCTGGGCGACACGCTGTGCTGGATTATCGATCCGCTCGACGGGACCAACAATTTTGCCAAAGGCCAGCAACCGTTCGGGGTGATGGTGGCACTGGCCGAAGCGGGCGAAACCATCGCCGGGTGGATCTACGATCCGCTCTCGGGCCGGCTGTGCCACGCGCATCGCGGCGGCGGGGCGTGGCTGGACGATAACCGGGTGACGGCCCGTTCAACCGGCGCCGAGCCGCCAATTGCCGCGATCTCGCTGGTGTTCATGGATCAGCTACAACGCGCCGCCATGAAGCAGCACATCGCCCCGCACTACACGCTGACCGATATCCCGCGCTGCGCCGCCGAGCAGTATCCGCGGCTGGTGCTGGGGGTGAATGACCTGTCGATCTTCGAACGCACGCTGGCGTGGGATCATGCGGCGGGGGTGCTGTTCGTCAACGAGGCCGGCGGTATGGCGGCGCGCCCCGATGGGCGGCCGTACCGGGTTGATGAGGCGCACTTGCCCGGCCTGATCGGCGCGGCCAGCCCGGCGCTGTGGCACGGGCTGGCTGCGCGATTGGCAGCGTTCTAAAGTTCGCTTTCGAGCCAGGCCTTGAGCTGGCTCTTGGGCGCCGCGCCCAGTTTCTGCGCGACCGGCTCGCCGTTCTTGAACAGCACCATCAGCGGGATCGACTGCACGCCGAATTTAGCCGGGGTGTCAGTGCTTTCCATGATGTCCATTTTCACGATCGAGACCCGGTCCGACAGCTCCTCGCTGATTTCCTCGAGGCTGGGGCCGATCATCTTGCACGGGCCGCACCACTCGGCCCAGAAATCAACCAGCACCGGCTTGTCGGACTGGAGCACATCGGCGGCGAAGCTGGCGTCGGTAACGGCTTTGGTGGGCATGGAAATCTCCTCGAAAGTGTTGCGTCCAATTTAGGGCGCGCGGGCGCATTGGCAACGCCCGAATGCAAAAAGCTTTATTGTGCGCCGCCCATACCGGGCTTGTGCGCGGCCAGCAGCGCGGCGGGCAATTCCATTAGCATCGGCACCTGCGTGTAAAGCACCGCCGCCTCGATCTCGCGCCCCGGGTATGCGACTTCGAGCGCCGCAACATAGGCTGCCATCTGCCGCAAAATCGCCACCGGCACCGCGTCGAGGCTGGCCGGCGGGCGGCGCGCGGTCTTGAAGTCGACCAGCCGGATGACCTGGTCGGTGATCAGCAAGCGGTCAATCGTCCCCGCTACCAACTGTTCGCCCACGGTCGCGGCAATCGGCACTTCGGCCAGCGAGCCCGGCGCAAACAGCCCGGCCCAGCCCGGCTGCGCCAGCACGCGCAGCGCCGCAGCGATCATTTCGGCGCGGGCGGGCGCGGTGAACTCACCGCCGGCGCGCGCCAGCCAGACCTGCGCCGCCGCTGCCCGTGCGGCCGGCTCGACCTCGGGCAGCCGCTCAAGCAATTTGTGCAGCAGCACTCCGCGCCGCGCCGCCGCACTATCGCTGCCCGGCGCGAACGGCGGATCGCTGCTGTCGTCCTGCCCCAGCGCCGACGGAGCCAGCGGACGCGGTGGACGCGGTTCGGCGGCGACCGGGGTTTCAAGCCATGGCGGCAGTAGCCCCAGTTCGCTCACCCGCTGTACTGGCGCTGGCAGCGGCAAGGCAGGCCCCTCGCCGTGGCTCCAGCGCTGACCCCAGATCGGGTCTGGCTCAGCCTCATCGGGCAGAAACAGCCCGTGCAGCCGCGCGTACCAGCTATCCGGCGCAGGCGCATCTTCGCGCGGGCTGAGAGATCCGGCGACGAACAATGCCTCCTCGGCGCGGGTCATCGCGACATACAGCAGCCGCCAGTGCTCCTCCATATCAGCCGTTGCCGAGGCTGCATCAGCGGCGGCGATCGGCCCGGCCTGCTCCGCTTTGGCGAGCGGGGGGAGCGGGATCAGCCGCGGTTCAGCGCCCGCCATGACCGCCGGATCGGGCAGCGCCAGCGTGCGGCGGCGACCGGGCGGAGTGGGATTGTCCGCCGCATCCGCCAGGATTACGATTGGTGCCTGCAAGCCTTTGGCACCATGCACGGTCATCACCCGCACTTCGCCCGCGTTCTTGCCGGCCTCGCGCTTCAATTCGCCCTCGCCCGCTTCGAACCAGCGCAGAAAGGTGTGCAGGCTGGGCACTTCACTGGCGGCAAAGGCGCTCGCGGCATTGAGCAATTCGTCGATCGGATCGCCGACTTCGCTGCCCAGCCGCGCGGTCAGCTGGCGCCGCCCCTGCCACGGCCCGGTCAGCAGCCAGTGGAGCAAGGCCTGCGGTGGTTCGAAATCGGCCTGCCGCAGCAGATCGAGCAATTGCGTCACCGCGCCCGCGACTTGCAGACTGCCGCGCGCATCGAGCAAATGCCGCCACAATCGCACTTTTTCGGGCCGATAGCCGTGTTCGAGCAGTTGTTCCTGGCTCCACCCGATCAGCGGCGAGGTCAGCAGGCAGGCAAGATTGAGGTCGTCGAGCGGCTGTGCGGCAAAGCGCAGCGCCGCGATCAGATCGCGCACCCCCAGCGGCGCGGCCAACCGCAACCGGTCGACCCCCGCCACTGGCACGCCCGCAGCGTGGAGCCGGGCGACGATCAGCCCGGCCAATTCCTTGCGCTTGCGGACCAGCACCATGACGTCACCAGGGCCTGCGCGCCGCGCGGTCCCGGCCGGCTGTTCCTTGACCAGCGCGAAGCCGTGATCGAGCCATTCGCGCACCTGACGCGCGATGCGGTCAGCCAGTTGCCGATCGGCGCGGTCGAGCCAGCCCTCGCCACCCTCGTCGGCGTTGTCGTTGGCCGCAGCGGTGTCATCGACCTTTCCGCCGACTGTCTGCCACAGCACGACTTGCCCCGGACGCTCCTCGCCCTCGTGAACGACGGCGTGATCAGCCAGTCCAAAGTTAACCGGGTCAATGCGGTCAATCGCCATATCCACAAATTCAAGCACTTGCCGAGCAGTTCTAAAGCTTTTTCCAAGCGGTAAATCCTGCAATTCGCGCACCAGTACATTCCCGCGCAGCGCCGCCTGATTGTCTGCCAGGCCGGCCATTTCAACCTTCACCCGCTCTTTGGCGGCGGCAAAGTGTTCGGGACTGGTTCCTTGGAAGCGGAAGATGGCCTGCTTGGTATCGCCGACCACGAACAGCGTGCGCAGCTTGTCACCGTGCTGCCCGGCCCCGGCGAAGAAATCACCGGTCAGCGCGTCGATGATCTGCCACTGCGCCCGGTTGGTGTCCTGCGCTTCATCGACCAGGATATGATCGAACCGGCGGTCAAGCTTGTAGCGGATCCACTCGGCCAAGGCGCTGGTCTTGAGCAGCCCGGCGGCGAGGCGAATCTGGTCGTCAAAATCGATCAGCCCGGCGCGGCCCTTGGCGTCGTCCCACGCCAGCGCGAACTTCCGGCCCAGCTCGAGCGCGGGGGTCAACCATTCGGCCAATGCCAGAAGCACCTGCCGCTCGCGCACCGCCAAGCTGGCGGCCAGCACCGCCGCGGCCGCAACCTCGAAGTGTTCCTCGAACTTGGGCAGCGAGCGCAGGTTGCTGACAGTATCGTCCTTGTTGAACAGCACTTTGTGCAGCGCCGCGAGCTGTTCAAGCCGCTGTTCAGGCTCTGCCGCCAGCCACGCGGCGATCACCGCGTGGCCATCCTGCCCGGTCTTCGCGCTCCACTGCGCATAGGCCGACCGGCAGCATTGCAGCGCATCGACATCGAACACGTCGTCGGCGCAAAGCCCCGGCAGGTCCGCCGTGCTGGCATCGCTCGGCAATCCGATCAGCCGTTTCACATTGGCCAGCATCGGCGCTTGCCACCCGCCCGGCCCGGTCCATACTTCGAGCGCATCGGCGCAGCGCAACAGATATGTCTGGACCGCATCAGGGCCGAGGCGGATCGACAGATCAGCAATTGCGCCAAGCGTGGCCGTGTCATTGGTCCGCTCTGCCTCTACCAACAAATCGGCCAGGACTTCGCGCAGCAGCAACGCGCGCTCGCGGTCTTCCATCGCCTTGACCCCGGGGGTCAGCCCGGCCTCGTGCGGGAAAGCGGCGAGCAGCCACTGCGAAAACGCATGGATTGTATCGATCCGCAGCCCGCCGCCCGGGCAATCGAGCACTTGCGTGAACAAGCGCCGCGCGCGCGCCTGCGCCTCCGGGCCAAAGTCCGCGCCGATTGCCTTGAGATCGGCGGCCAGCGCCTCGGGCCGGGCGCGCACCCAGCGCGCCAACACGGTGTTGATCCGCGCGGCCATCTCGGTCGCCCCGGCCTTGGTAAAGGTCAGGCACAGGATCTGCTCCGGGCTGACCCCGTCCTGCAGCAGCAGCCGCAGCACCCGCGCCGATAACACCTGGGTTTTGCCGGTCCCGGCCGAGGCTGACAGCCACACCACTTCAGCCGGATCGACTGCCGGCTGCTGCTCGGACGTGAGCGGCCAGAGCTTGTCGCCGCCGCTCATGGTTCGCGCTCGCTGCGGGCTTGCCATTCGTCGAGCCGCATCAGTTGATCGAAATCGTTGTAGCCGCCGATATCGGGATTAAGCCGCGCGGTGAAGGCCTCGTCACCCTTGATCCAGCGGCGGATTGCGTCAGCTAGGAACTCTCTGGTTTTTTCGAGAAATTCCTCGCGCTTCAATCCTGTCGACTTCTTACCTTCTTTGATTGGCTCAACCAGATAGCCAAATTTGTCTTTGCCTTGCTTGCTTTTCGCCAAAGACCAGTATTCGAACCGGTTTGGCTCACCCGCCACGCCGGGGAAACCGCCATCCGCTGCGATCAGCCCAAGCGTGCCGAGTTGCAGCGCAAACCCTTGTTCGACCATCGCCGCGCTGGGCGGCCCGCCGGTCTTATAATCGACCACTGCCAGTGTGCCATCCGCGAGTTGATCGATCCGGTCGGCGCGGCCGTGGACGGTGACGCCAAGGTAATCCATTTCGCCGCGTGCCTCGCTGACCAGCACATGGCGGCCGCTGCGTTCAAGCGTCGCGAGCTCGGTATCGATCCACTCCAGTCCCTTGGCCAGCCGCGGCCACCACAGCGAGCGGACCAGCGGATGTGCGCGCATTTCGGCCAGTTCCTCGGCCGCGAGCGCAAGCAGTTCGCCCGCGCCCCCGCCGGCCTTGTGCCAGCGTTCGAGCACGCGGTGGACCACTTCGCCCTTCCACGCCGCAGTCGGTTCGGCATCGAGCAGGTCGAGCGACTTGAGCCGCAGGATCGCCGAGGCATAAAACTGGTACGGATCGCCGCGCAGCCGGTCGAGCGCGGTGACCGATAGCGCCACATCGCGCTGCGCCAGGCTGGGCCGGGGCTTGGGCTGCGGATAGGCCGGAGCAGGCGCGGCCTGATCAATCCGCCGGGCGAGGTCGATCGCGCGCTGCTCGCGGTGATCCTTGGCCAGATCGCCCAGCATCGCCTCGACCCGCAGCACGAACCGGCTGGGGATCACCGGCCCGGCTTCATCGCGCAAGGCCCAGCTCAGCACCACCTCGGGCGCGCCCAAGGCTCCGGCCAGATCGTGCGCGGCCAGGCCGATGCGGAACTCCGCCCCCGGCACGCCCAGCGCGCGCAGCACGGCGGGCGGCAGCAGCGGTTCGGGCGATGGCGTGCCCGGCCAGGTGCCCTCGGTCAGCCCGGCGCAGATCACCAGATCGGCGCGGCTCATCCGGGCTTCGAGCAAGCCATAAATTGCGAGCCGTGGATGTCCGCCCCACGGCGGGCGCACCGCCACCCGGTCCATCGCATCGCGCAGCACGCCGGGCAAATCGGCCGGGGCAAGCATGGTGCCGACAGTGCCCGCCGCGCCGCGCAACTCCTCAAGCCAATCGGCCAGATCGCGGCCAGCGGCACCGTTCCACAGCTCAGCGCCCGCCAATTCCTCGGCCGCAGCGGCTAGCGCGCTTAGCGCTTCGGCCAGCGGCAGCGGCTCGTTCCAACGCAGCAACGGCGCAAGCACGGCTTCGACCTGATCCCACCACGCTTGCAGCCCAGCGCCGTCTCCGCCCTTGGCCAGCTTCGCCACCGCATCGTGCAGTGCCGCCAGCCCCGGCGCGCGGCGCGGTCCGCGCAGCGCCAGATCCAGCGCGCGGGCATGGCCGAGCCACGCGGCCCGGCCCTCGCCCGCACCGACCAGCGGGTGCACCAGCAGCGCCAGGAGCGGTACCGGCGCGGCCTGCGTCGCGATCACTTCGGCCAACAGCAGCAACACGCGGCCAGCCGCAGTTTGCGGCAGCGGCTGGCCCGCACTGTCGTCGGCGACAATCCCCCAGCGCCGCAGATGCGCGACCACCCGTCCCGCCAAGCCGCGATCGGGAGTGATCAGCGCAGCGCGGCGTTCGGGCACTTCGAGCGCCTCACGCAGCAGGATCGCGATCGCTTGCGCTTCTTCGCCGGGGTGCGCGCTCTGCATCAGCCGCACGCCCGACAAGCGCCGCGCCGCAGCCGGCAGATCGACCCAGCCCGCGCTGGCTGCAGGCGGCAGGAACAGATTGGAGATCGCGCGGCTGCGCGCAGGCGGGGCCGCACCAAGTCCGGCGCGGTGCCATGGATCGACCTCGCCGCGCGCCACTCCTATGCGGTTGAGCAGCAGTTTGAGATGGTATTGCGGGTGCGTTGCAGCGTCCTGCGCGCCAAATGGCGGCTCAGCGGCGCTGGCCGGAATGCCCGCCGAGCCCAACGCGGACCACACCTCATCGTCCAGGGCCAGATCCAGATCGGGCAGGATTACCGCCGAATTCGGCAGCGAAGCGACCACCCGCAGCAGCTTGGCCAGCGCGGGCGAGGCGCTGGTGATCCCAGCGGCCACCACCGGCTGCGGCGGCGGACTGACTTGCCAGCGCTGCGCGGCGTGCTCGAACAGCAGATTGCGCCGCACCGGGGCATCGACCTCGCCGCGCGCGGCAAGTTCGCTCAGCCACTGCGCCTGGACCCGGGCGAAGAGCCGCGTCGCTTCCTGCCAGTGACCGGCCAGATCGCCGACGATCCCGGCGACCCGTTCCTGCAGCAGATCGCCCAGCGCGATCCCCTCGATCGCCAACCGGTCCATCGTGCGTCCAGTCTCGAACGCCAGTTGCAGCAGCCCGGCGGGCTTGGGTGCGCGCTCGCCCATTTCGGCGCGGAGCAGTTCGGCCAGCCGCAGCCAGCGCCGGACCGGATCGGCGGCGGGCGGCACCTCGCTGCCCGCGCCGAGCGGATCGAGCAGCGGCCCGAGCGTTTCATCAAGATCGAGATCGCCCACTGCGGCCATGCGCGGGAGCAGCATTCCCCCTCCTGATAATCGCACGAACGCTTCGGTCACGATCCGCATCGCGCGGCGGCTGGGGAGCAACAGGGTCAGCCGCGCCAACCCGAAATCTCGCTCGGCGTAGCGCGGGATCAGCCCCGCCACCAGCGCATCGGCAAAGCCGCGGTGCGCCGCGATTGAATAGACCTGCGGGGACGGCCGGTCAGCCAAGTGCCAATGCCGCCGCCGCTGGAGCGATCGCTGCGGGGGTGCCGACATCGTACCATTGGCCAGCGTGGACCACGCCGAACAGCCGGCCCTCGGCGATTGCGCGTTCCCATAGCACCATGGTTGAGAAGGGGCCGGTCGGGGCATCGCGCAGCAACCGGTGCGACACCACCTGCGCGCCGATGAAAATGTATGGCGCGGAGTTTTCGTCAGGTCCGCGCCGCCGCAACTGGCCATCCGCCTCGAGGTGAAAATCGCCCTTGCCGCGATGCTCGAACGCCCGCTCGCACGGGACCACCAACAGCAGCGCGTCCATCCGCTCCGGGTCCCAGCCATCGGACAGGTCGAGCAGCGTATTGCGCGGTCCGTCGATCCAGACATTGTCGCTGTTTACGCAGAAGAACGGATCGGGCAGCTGCTGCGCGCCCCACGCCTTGACCATCCCCCCGCCGGTTTCGAGCAAGTTTTCGCGCTCGTCCGAAAAAGTCACGCGCGGCACTGATCGCTGCGCCAGATGCGCCTCGACCAGATCGGGCAGGTAGTGGACATTGACCACGGCCTTGGCCACCCCGGCATCAGCCAGATGATCGAGCATCAGATCGATCAACGCGCGCCCGCCCACCGCGACCAGCGGCTTGGGGCGGTCTGCGGTCAAGGGCAGCATCCGCTTGCCCAGTCCGGCGGCCATCACCATCGCGGTATCGCTGACCAGTGCGCTCACGGGTGCCATGCACCGCCGCCCGCTGCGCGCAGTGCGGCCGGAATATTGGCATCGAACCAGCGCGCCACCGGCTCCAGCGCGGGGTGGGACAGATCGCGTTCGAGCAGTGCCCAGACCCGCGGGATGTAATCGAGATAGCGCGGCTTGCCATCGCGCCGCCACAGCCGCACGAAGATACCGACGATCTTGGCGTTGCGCTGCGCCCCGAGCCGGGCGTAGTCGCCCAGAAAATCGGCCCCCGCCCCGGTCTTGCCGACGTAATAATCGAACATTTCGGCCTCAAGCTCGATCGACACATCGCGCCGCGCATCCTGCAGCAGCGAGACCAGATCATACGCCTTGTGGCCCGCCAGTGCGTCCTGGAAATCAAGTAAACCCTGTTTCTCAAGACTAGCCAGCAACATAATGTTTTCGGAATGATAATCGCGCAGGACACAGACCCCGTCGCGCTGCCGGGTGAGCAATTCGCCGAGCGCCGCCTCCCACGCGCGGATGTAACCCCCGGTATCGACCGTGAGCCCCTGCGCCGGGCAGAACCATTCGGTAAACAGCCGCACCTCGCGCTTGTATTCGTTCATCGAATAATCGAGGAACGGGCCCGATGGCAGTCGGTGCAATTCGACCAGCGTATCGACCGCAGCGGTGTAAATCGCGCGTTCATCGCCGGGCCACTGATCGAGGTATTCGCGCATCCGCACCTCCCCAAAATCCTCGATCAGGACCAGCCCACGCCCGGCGTCTTCGGCGTAGATGTGCGGCGCACGCAGGCCATTGGCATCGAGCCATTTGGCCGCGCGCAGATAGGGCACCGGATCTTCGTCGGGCGGCGGCGAATCCATCAACAGCGCGCTCTTGCCCGGCTTGTTGACCCGGAAATAACGCCGGAACGACGCATCGCCGGGCAGCGCGGCAATCTGCGCCCCGGCCCATCCGGCTTGGGTCAGGAAGGGTTCGACCCCGTCAGGCAATTCTGCGCTCATGGTAACCGCCCTAGCCATTCTTGCCCCGGCTCGACAATGGCAATCCGGCCCGTTTCCGCAGGTTCAAGCCGGATCGACAGACACGCGGGTTCGTGCGCAAAGCCGCCGGCGTGTTCGGGCCATTCAGCCAGCAGCGCTGCGCCCTCGCGGTAATGATCGAGCCCAAGTTCGGCCAGTTCGGTCGGATCGTCGAGCCGGTAGAAATCAGCATGGACCAGCGGCAGCCGCAGCAAGGGCGGGTCGTAGGTTTCGATTATCGCGAAACTGGGCGACGGGACTTCGCCTTGATGCCCAAGCGCCGCGATGATCGCGCGCGCCAGCGTGGTCTTGCCCGCGCCCAGCCCACCTGACAGCGCGACCACATCGCCCGCGCGCAGCACCACGGCGATGCGCGCGCCAAAGGCATCTGTGGCAGCCAGATCGGGTAGTTCGAGCGTCACGGCAGTTCGACGATCGCCGCCGTCCCCTGCCCCGGTTCGGACAGCAGTTTGAAGCTGCCGCCATGCGCCTCGATCAATTGCCGGGCGAGCGGCAGACCCAGCCCCTGACGGCGTTCGACCCCCTTGCCGTCGGCGCTGACCTTGATCCCTTCGAGCGCGCGGGCCAGCGTGGCCGGGTCCATCCCCGCGCCATTGTCCGAGATGACCACCCGCGCCTTGCCCTTATTGCCGCCCAGTTCGACCAGCACGCGGCCGCCGGACGGGGTGGCGGCAATGGCATTGTCGATCAGGTGGCCGATCGCCCGGGCCAGCCGCCGCCGGTCACCGGTGATCCGCCCCGCGCTTTTGTCACCGCGCAGATCGAGCGTCAGCCCGGCGGCCGAGATGCGGCTGGCGCGATCTTCGGCAAGCCCTCGCACGAACGGCAGCAATTCAAACTCGTCCTGCGCGAGCGGCAGCATCCCGGCTTCGCTTTGCGACAGATCGAGCACCGACTCGATCTGCTCACCCAGCCGCGCGACCGATTGCAGAATGGCCTGCACGTAATCCTTGCCGTCGCTCGACAAGTCGCCCCCCAACCCGGCCTCAAGCAGTTCGGCAAAGCCGCCGATCGAGGTCAGCGGGGTACGGAATTCGTAGCTCATATTGGCGAGGAAGCGTGTCTTCATCGCATCGGCCTCTTCCAGCGCCGCAGCGCGCTGCTTTAGCGCCTCGGCAGCTTTCTGCGAATCGGTGATGTCGAGCACGGTAAGCAGCCCGTTGCCATCGGGCAGCGGGACGCCGGCAAATTCAAGTGTGCGGCCATCGGCCAGCACCGCGCGCCCACCGGTCTGTTTGCGATCGAGCGTGGCCGCGCGGACCACGTCGCCGACTTGCTTGGCCTTGATCGGTCGCGCCAGCCGCCGGGCAATCTTTTCAAGCAGCGATTCGATCCGCGGATGGGTATCGAGGAACGTGTCCTCCAGCCCCCAATCGGCCGCGAACCGGCGGTTCCACAATTGCAGGTGGCCATCGGGGGCGAACACCGCGACCGATTCAAACAAGCTGTCGAACGTAGCCGTGCGGGTGCGCAGCAGGGTGTCGCGCACCGCCGAGAGGCGCAACTGCTCGGTCCGGTCTTCGGCGATCAGGATCAGTCCGCCATCGGGTAGCGGCTGCCCCACCACCCGCAAATGCGTGCCATCGGCCAGCATCCAAGCCTCCTCCTGCACCGCTCCAGCGGTAAACCAGCCGGCGCGCTCACGGCGCCACGCCGGAAAATCGCGCGCCTCGGGAACGCGCCCGGCATCGCGCGCCAGATCGAGCAGTCGCTCGAACGGCGGCGGATCGAGCATGACCTTGGGAGTCAGCGCGAATGTCCGCTGGAATGGCAGATTGGCGAAGGTCAGCTGGCGCTTGGCATCGAACTGCGCCACCCCGGCGGCGAGCTGATCGAGCATCGCGCGCTGCGCATCGCGGAAGGCCCGGAGCGACCGGCTTAATTCCTCCATCTCCTCGACATCGACGGCATAGCCGGCCACCCCCTCGGCTCCGAGCGGGAGGTCCGAAACCCGCAGCGCGCGGCGCTGGCCATTGATCGTGGCCGACACCATCCGCTCGATCGGCAGCTGCTTGCCCGCTGCCTGCAACGCCACCTGCTGCGCGGTCAGCCCGTCGACGCTTTCGACGAGTTCGATCCCGTCAGCCACCACTTGGCGCGCGTCGTTACCGGCCACCGCGCGGACATAGGCCTGATTGACCAGCCGCAGCTGGCCTTCTAGTCCGCGAAACCACATCGGCATCGGTGCGGCTTCGATCAGGCCGACCAGGGCCTGAAAGTCGCCCTGCGCGCGCGAAGCCTCGTCGCGCAAATGGACCAACTCGCTCTCGCTGTCGGAGAAATCGAACACCCACACCAGCGCAGCACCGCCGGGCGAAACCTGCGGATCGGCGAGATGCCCGCGCAAGGCCAGGCTGCGCTTTGATCCGCGCGGGGTAACCACTTGCCGGAACGGCGCGGCGGTGCGCTGGGTAACCCGCACCGCCTCGGTCAGCGCATCCAGCTGATCCATGGTCAGCCCGCCGCCGCCGCCGTCGATCCGCCCGCCATCGAGCTCGGTCAGGTATTGCGGGACCGCGTCGAGCCCTAGCCAGTTGGCGAGCCGTTGCGGGGCTTCGATCTTGCCGTCGGCGCGCACCAGCAATGGCAGCGCCGGGCTTTCATCGACCATCCGCGCCAGCCGCCGGGCGTGGCGCTGCCCGGCCTCGGCCTTGCGCACCCGCGTGCGCGCACCCAGCAGCGCCCACAGCGCCGCCACGGTCCAGGCCGCCAGCAGCAAGCCCAGCAAGACCAGCGCGTTGGGGGTAAGCGTCATCGCTTCATCGCTATGCGGCAGGGGCGCGATTGGCAAGCCGATACCCCGTTGTCCCGGGCATGACCCGGGACGACGGACTTAGTACCGGTAATGGTCAGGCTTGAACGGGCCTTCGCTGGGCACGCCGATATAGGCGGACTGCTTGGGCGTAAGCTTGCTCAGCTTTACCCCGAGCTTGTCGAGGTGCAGCGATGCAACCTTTTCATCGAGGTGCTTGGGCAGCACATAAACTTCGTTGCCGTACTGCTCGCCCTTGGTCCACAGTTCGATCTGCGCCAGCGTCTGGTTGGTGAAGCTGGCTGACATGACGAAGCTGGGGTGGCCGGTGGCGCAGCCCAGATTGACCAGGCGGCCCTTGGCCAGAATGATGATCTGCTTGCCGTCCGGGAACCGGACCAGATCGGTGCCGGGCTTGACCTCGGTCCATTCATAGTTGGACAGCGCGGCGATCTGGATCTCGCTGTCAAAATGCCCGATGTTGCAGACGATACTCATCGGTTTCATCGCCGCCATGTGTTCGGCGGTGATCACGTCGGCATTGCCGGTGGCGGTGCAAAAGATGTCAGCGCGGGTCACGGCGTCTTCCATGGTGACGACCTCGAACCCTTCCATCGCGGCCTGCAGCGCGCAGATCGGATCGACTTCGGTGACCATCACGCGCGCGCCGCCGTTGCGCAACGATTGCGCACTGCCCTTGCCGACATCGCCGAACCCGGCGACGCAGGCGACCTTGCCGGCCAGCATCACGTCAGTCGCGCGGCGGATCGCGTCGACCAGCGATTCCTTGCAGCCATAGAGGTTGTCGAACTTCGACTTGGTAACGCTGTCGTTCACGTTGATCGCGGGGAACGGCAGTTCGCCCTTCTTGGCGATTTCGTACAGGCGGTGCACCCCGGTGGTGGTTTCTTCGCTCACGCCCTTGAGGTTCCTGACCGTCTGGGTGAGGTAGCCCGGATACTTGCCAAGGAACGCCTTCAAAGCGCGCTGGAATTCGATTTCTTCCTCATTCTCAGGCGCGGCCAGCGATGCCCCGGCTTCAAGCTTGGCGCCCCACAGCGCAAACATCGTCGCGTCGCCGCCATCATCAAGAATGATGTTGGCGGTCGTGCCATCGGTGTCCGCGCCCCAATTAAAGATGTCGCCGACGTAGTTCCAGTAATCGGCCAAGCTTTCGCCCTTGATCGCGAACACTGGCACACCGGTCGCGGCAATTGCAGCAGCGGCATGATCCTGCGTCGAGAAAATGTTGCAGGTTGCCCAGCGCACAGTGGCGCCCAGCGCGGTCAGGGTTTCGATCAGCACTGCGGTCTGGATCGTCATGTGCAGCGATCCGGTAATGCGCGCGCCCTTGAGCGGCTGCGATACGCCGAATTCCTCGCGCAGCGCCATCAGCCCCGGCATTTCGGTTTCGGCAATGCGGATTTCGGCGCGGCCGAATTCTGCCAAGCTGAGATCGGCGACGACGTAATCCTGGGCACTTGCTAGTACGGTGGCCACGGTAAAGCTCCTATCAATCGAACTGGACGCTTTGCCGCATACAAAACCGGCAGCGTCCCAATGACGCCGCCCTTAGCCCCGCGCCATGCTCGAGGCAAATATAAAGAATGCTTTATATGTTTCTCCGCGCGCGACTGATCAATGCACAAGGAGCGGCGGTGAAGCGTCAACCCGGCCCGCCCGCCGATGCTGGCCGCTTCACCCTGATCCGGAAAGATTCGGTCTCAATCCTGCCCCCCGGACGCCCCCGCTCCGCCGCCCGATACCGAGACCGAGCGGCGGGCGAACCGATCCAATCAGCGCAGCCAGGCCATCTGGTGCGCCCCGCTATCGAGCAGATCATCCGCCGCCTCGACCAGCGGGCTCAGCCCGCGCATGCCGGCCAGTGTGCTAGCAACCTGCTTGAGCTGGCTGCAGTTCAGCCAGGGGTGGCCCTGACCGTACTGGTTGGCCATTTGTACACTCAACTTGTCGAGCGCCCGATCGGCCTTGGCTACACCAAGGCGCGCAGCGTAACCGGCCCTGAGTTCGCGCGCAGCAGCATTGAGCTCGCCGATGTGGTTGGTGGTGAAACGACCGTATTCACGCTGGAAGTTGTCTTTCGTGGTGCGGCAGCGCAGCCCCGTTACCATTAGCATGATGTCCAGTCGGCGAATTTTCTCCGCTTGCCCCATACTGCCCGCTGCGGCTGGAAAAGACAAAAGCATCCCCGCTGCGGCAACGCAGGCCGCAAACCCCTTGATCGTCATGAGTAGTCTCCCGGCGGGCCCGTACCCGCAACCAGGAAGATCGCTGATCGGGTTTACCCAATCTTAAACCGGGGCAGTAAAGCGAAATTAAGCATCTGTCGGGGCGTTGCAGGCTGGCGCGCAAACCCTATATTCCGCGCGAGACTCGTGCCTATTCCAATCAGGAGAAAAAGTTATGACGATCGCTGTTGGCGACAAACTGCCCAACGTAAAACTGGTCAAGGTGACCGAGGGCGGACCCGATGCGGTGCAAAGCGCCGACTACTTTGCCGGCAAGCGAGTCGCCTTGTTCTCGGTTCCGGGTGCTTTCACCCCGACCTGCTCGGTCAAGCACTTGCCCGGCTTTGTCGAAAAGGCCGCAGAATTTAAAGCCAAGGGAATCGACGAAATCGCTTGTACCGCAGTAAACGACCCGTTCGTGCTCGGCGCATGGAGCAAGAGCGGCGGCGCGGATGACATTACCATGCTGGCCGATGGCAACGGCGATTTCGCCGAAGCACTGGGCCTGACCATGGACGGCAGTGCCTACGGCCTCGGCAAGCGCGGCCAGCGTTTCGCGATGGTGGTCAACGATGGCACGGTCGAACAGCTCCACATCGAAGCGCCGGGCGAATTCAAGGTCAGCTCAGCGGAATATATGCTCGAGCATCTTTAGGTCGTGATTATCTGGGGGCAGCTGGCGATCAAAGCGGTCCTGTCGGGCCTGCTGATTGCCGCTGCTTCCGAACTTGCCCGGCGCAGTCCGGGCTGGGGTGGCCTGATTGCGTCTTTGCCGCTAGTTTCACTGACCGCCATGCTGTGGCTGTGGCACGATAGCGCAGATGCTGCCCGGATTGCCGACTTGGCGCTCGCTTCAACACTCTATGTGCTGGCTTCGCTGCCGGCCTTTATTTTCATGGCGCTGTTGCTGCGGCGTGGCAGCACGATACCGCTCGCTTTTGCGGCGTTCGTGGCAATTGCTCTGGTAGGTTATCTGGCGATGATATGGACCGGCAAACGTCTGGGCTGGCCCGTCTAGAGCCACGACCCCACCCGCGGCAGCACTTTCGTCAGCAAAGACAGCGCAGGTCAATGGTTCGCGCCGACGGGATTGCTTATGAGGCTTTCAGTTCAGCTATCGGGCAAGGCGTACGTCACAGTTGCCTGCCCGACCGGCCGCGCGCGATCGTCCTGATAGAGCTGGACATCGACCGTCGCCAGCCGCCGCCCGAGTCGGAGCAGCCGGGCTTCGGCGTAAAGCCGGCTGGGCTGCACACCGCGCAGGAAACTGTAATTCAGGTTGCTGGTCACCGCCATTGCCACTGGGCCGATATGCGCGAGGATCACCGCATAAGCGGCATGATCAGCCAGCCCCATTTGAGTCGGCCCCGACACCAGATTTCCCGGCCGGAGGTTAGCCGCTTCGGGATCGAGCGTGACCAGCACGCGCCCCGGTCCGATCTCGGCCACGATGGTGGCTGCGCCGCCCGCGCGTTCGGGAAAGGCCCCGGCGAAAAACGCCGCCATGTCAGCCAAGGTCATCACCGGATCGAGCCCACTCGACATGCGCTAATATCCCATCAGGCTCAGCACTTCCTTGCGGCTGCGCGAATCATCGAGGAAACAGCCGAGCAACCGGCTGGTAATCATGCTGACTCCTGGCGTCTTGACCCCGCGCCCAGTCATGCAGCCATGCTGCGCCTCGATTACGACTGCCACGCCGTGCGGGTGCAGGTTGACCCAGATACATTCCGCAACTTCGGCGGTCAGCCGTTCCTGAATCTGCAGCCGCTGGGCAAAGCCGTGCAGCACGCGCGCCAGTTTGGATATCCCGACCACTTTGTCGCGCGGCATATAGGCGATTGCGGCGGTGCCGGTGATCGGCGCCATGTGGTGCTCACAGTGTGACTGGAACGGGATGTCTTTAAGCAGCACAAGCTCGTTATAGCCGCCAACTTCCTCGAACTGACGGGCCAGGTGCCGGGCTGGATCCTCGCCGTACCCCTGACAATATTCCTTCCACGCCCGCCCCACCCGCGCCGGGGTATCGAGCAACCCCTCGCGCTCCGGATCATCGCCCGACCAGCGGATCAGCGTGCGGATCGCGTCCTTCACTTCGTCGGGCACCGCCAGCTTGGCCAGCGGCCGTTCGTCGTGAACCCCCTCATCGGCATCGTGCGCGCAGCTCATCATCGTCTCCTCAACCCGGGCGGCGTAGCAGGCCGCCGCGGCGGAACAGCCCGCGCCGTTTGCTAAACGGCTCGAACAGTTCCTCGGGCCGCTCGGGATCGAGCAGCGCGTTGTCGGCCACCGCTTTCTCTGCATCGGTCAGTGGACGCAAGGCAAAAGGTTTAAGGTATTTGCCGGTCCGGGGCGCCTGCGTGATCAAGTCGATCATTGAGGCGTTGTCGGCCAGCCGTGCCGCCACATCCGGTTCGCTCAGCCCCGTGTGCTCAGCCAGCAAGGCGATCCGCAACCGCTTGATCGGCGCACCGGCGTGCGCGTTGCCGGGCCGCGCCGCATCGATGAACAGGTCGCACTCGCTGTCGAGCCCCATCGAACGGTTGTTCATGTTGGCCGAGCCAACCCGGACCACTTCATCGTCGACGATCATCACCTTCGAATGGACATAGATCGCGGTGCCAGCGGCGTTGAATGGCATGAATAACCGGAGCCGGTTGCCCGGGTCGCTCGCCCCGATCGCGTGGCACAGCTGCACCCGCGCGCCGTCCATCGCGGTCTGCTCGAGCCAGCCTTCGGCGCTTTCAGGATTGATCAGGACGATCTCGGGCGGATCGGGCTGGGCCAGCCGTTCGGCCAATGCTTCGGCGATCGCGCGGCTGGCGAAGTACTGGCTCTCGGCATAAATGAAGCGCTTGGCGCGGCCGATGTGTTCGACGAACAGCGCTTCGATCTCGTGCACTGCCTCGCGCCCGCGCCACGCCGCCCGGGTCCGCGCGATACCCACCTCGACATCCTCGAACTCGGCGGTCAGTCCCTCCGGCCAGGCACTTTCGGGCTGCGGGGCGCATGGCACAAGCGGACTGCCCCCAGCCCGCTCCCAACGGTCCCGGCCCAGTTCAGCCAGGGCCCCGGCGGTATCGCCTTCGACCAGCATGCTCAGATCATGCCACGGGCCGTAGAGCTTCTTGCTATACGGCTTGTGGCGGCGCAGATCGCTTTCGAGATGCTCGGGCGTGTCCCACCGGTCTGAGGTCATGTCGATCCCGCCGCAAACCGCGAACAGGTCGTCGATCACCACCACTTTCTGGTGATGGCTGCAGCCCACCGGGTGCGCCGAATCGAATTTGAAGTCGATTGCCGGGTGCAGCATCCAGCGAAACAGGTCGAGGATCATCGAGCCGCGGAACAGGAACTTGAGCGCGCCGAAATTCCACTTGAGCACCCGCACCTGCAAGCCCGGGTTACGGTCGCACAGCCAGATCACAAATGCCCCCAGCCGCGCCGGATAAATCGTCTTGCGCGGCAGGTTCCAGAACTTGCGCCCGTCACCCAACCGCATCCGCGTATCGAAATCCCAACCGATCATGTGAATGCGCTGGCGCGCGCCCAGCATCGCCTGCTGCATCAGCGCGTAATAGTCGGCGGCATCGATCACCACATGGGCGCGGCTTGCCCGGGCAAAGCGCCAGACAGACGAGGGCGGCGCGGCGTCGGTCGTGTCAGGCTCCATAACCGGGGTCATATCCACCGCCACGGGCTACGTCACGCCCGCGATGCGCTTTGGCTGACAAAAAGCGTATAACCTGCCGGAACGGTCGGCCACCCGGCCGCGCCGCACTGGACCCGCTGCCCACAAGCCTACTAGATGCAGGCGAATCGGATAGCTGGAAGGATACGCGCATGGATCAGGCCGATGTGGTGATTGTCGGAGCTGGCCACGGCGGCGCGCAGGCTGCCATCGCGCTGCGCCAGAACGGCTTTGCTGGCTCGATCCTGCTGATCGGGCGCGAACCCGAAATTCCCTACGAGCGCCCCCCGCTGTCGAAGGAATACCTGGCGCGCGAGAAGACCTTTGAGCGGATTTGCCTGCGCCCCGAACAGTTCTGGGCCGACAAGCAGATCACGCTCGCTCGCAACAGCGAAGTGGTGCGGATCGATCCCGCCGCGCACCAGCTGGTGTTGCGCGACGGCGCGACGATCACCTACGGACAGGTAATCTGGGCAACCGGCGGCGATCCGCGCCGGCTGGCTTGCCCCGGGGCCGAACTGGCCGGTATTCACGCGGTCCGCACCCGCGCCGATGTCGATCAGCTGATGGCCGAGCTCGACGCCGGCGCCCGCCGCGCGGTGGTGATCGGCGGCGGCTATATCGGGCTTGAGGCGGCAGCGGTGCTGACCAAGCTGGGGGTGGCGGTGACCGTGCTGGAAATGCTTCCGCGCGTGTTGGCGCGGGTCGCGGGCGAAACCCTGTCAGACTTTTTCGAGGGCGAACACCGCGCCCACGGCGTCGATCTGCGCACCGGCACCGCGGTTGCAGCTATCGTTGGCGAGCACGGCCGGGTGTGCGGCGTAACGCTGGCCGACGGCACCACCCTGCCCGCCGACCTCGTTATCGCGGGCATCGGGATCGTGCCCGCGGTCGGCCCCCTGCTCAGCGCCGGGGCGGCGGGCGGCAACGGGGTCGATGTCGACGAGTTCTGCCGCACCAGTTTGCCCGATGTCTATGCGATCGGCGACTGCGCGGCACAGGCCAATGGCTTTGCCAACAATGCCGTCGTGCGGCTCGAATCGGTGCAGAACGCCAACGACATGGCAACCTGCACCGCCAAGGCGATCTGCGGCGATCCGCAGCCCTATCGCGCGACACCGTGGTTCTGGTCAAACCAGTATGACCTCAAGCTGCAGACCGTCGGCCTGACGCTCGGCTACGATCAGGAGATTGTGCGTGGCGAGCCAGCAACGCGCTCGTTTGCGGTCATTTATCTGCGCCAGAAACAGGTGATCGCGCTCGATTGCGTGAACAGCGTCAAGGATTATGTCCAGGGCCGCAAGCTGGTCGAGGCCAAGTTCAAGCCAGACGACCCGGAGCTACTGGCAGACCCCAACGTGCCGCTCAAAGACATGCTCGCCGCTGCGGGCGGTTGATTACCCCGCGCGCCCGGCTAGGCTGAGCGCGGATAAGGACAGGCACGCTATGGCAGGACGTTGTTTCGAAGACTGGCAAGTGGGCGACCAGCTCGCGCACGAGATCGGCCGAACCGTGACCGAGACCGACAATCTGCTGTTCTCGGTCATGACGCACAACCCGCAGCCGCTGCACATCGATGCCGAAGCCGCCCGCGCAAGCGAGTTCGGCCAGATCCTGGTCAACGGCACCTTCACCTTCGCGCTGATGGTCGGGCTGTCGGTGAGCGACACCACGCTCGGCACGCTGGTCGCCAATCTGGGTTACGATCAGCTGATCATGCCCAAGCCGGTATTCATCGGCGATACGCTGCGCGCGAGCAGCGAAGTGACCGCGCTCAAGCCTTCGGGTTCGCGGCCCGGCGCTGGTATCATCACCTTCCGCCATCAGTTGACCAACCAGCGCAGCGAAGTGGTCTGTTCATGCCTGCGCACCGCGCTGATCAAGCGCCGCAGCGCGCTGAAGACCACCTGACATGCAGATCGGAATTGTCGGCGCCGGCAAGATGGGCGGCAAGATGGCGCTGCGGCTGCTCCGCGGCGGACACCAGGTAGCGGTGCATGACCGAATGGCCGCGGCGATGGCGCCGATCGCGGCCGAAGGCGGCAGCGCGGCGGTGACTTTGCGCGATCTGGTTGCCGCGCTGGCCGCGCCGCGCACGGTCTGGATCATGGTTCCCGCCGGAGCGATCACCGACGCGACGATTGCCGAGCTGGCCGAGCTGCTCGAACCCGGTGACACACTGATCGACGGCGGCAATTCGCATTTCAAGGATAGCGTGGCGCGCGCCGCCATGCTCGCGCAAAAACACATCGACATGCTCGACGTCGGGACCAGCGGCGGGGTCTACGGTCTCGATCGCGGGTATTGCCTGATGGTCGGCGGCGCTAAGGGTGCGGCCGAACGCCACGCGCCGATCTTTGCCACGCTCGCCCCCGGCCCCGGCCTAATCCAGCGCACCCCGGCGCGCGCTGCGGTGGCTGTATCGACCGACACCGCCGAGCAAGGCTGGCTGCATTGCGGCCCGGCCGGCGCCGGGCACTACGTCAAGATGGTCCACAACGGGATCGAATACGGGATGATGCAGGCCTACGCCGAAGGCTTTGCGCTGCTGGCCAGCGCGGACAGTGCCGGGGTGCCGGAAGCGCGGCGCTACGATCTCGATTGCGGGGCCATTGCCGAGCTCTGGCGGCGCGGCAGTGTGGTCACCTCTTGGTTGCTCGATCTCAGCGCCGACGCGCTGGCTGAACACCCAGACCTCGCCCCCTATGCGCCGCAAGTGCAGGATTCGGGCGAAGGCCGCTGGACGGTCGAAGCCGCGCTCGAGCAGCAAGTGTCTACCCCGGTGCTGACCATGTCGCTGTACGAACGGTTCCGCTCGCGCACCAGCGACGGATTTGGTGACCGGCTGCTATCAGCGATGCGCTTCAAGTTCGGCGGACACAGCGCGCCCAAGTCCTGATCCTCAGCCCGCTTTGGGCGGACAGGTCAGCATCGACCCGGTGCCTTCGATCCGGGCATTGCGCAGGGTCATCACGAAGCCCGTGGGCGCCGTGATCCGTAACGGGGCGCCCACCGAGGCAAGCTGCGCCCCGGCCCCGACAAAGCAGCTCAGCGGCACCCGGGTCTGGACCACCCCGCCGACCGGCGCGGCACGGATCAGGTCGCCAAAGTTTAACGTCCCCCCGCCCAGCGCAACCAGCACCGGCCCGGAAATCGCGCGATCGATCCGCCAGTCGAGCAGCAGCACGAACCCGCCATCGAGCTCGCGCGTCAAATTGACCGGCGGTCCTTCGATCGACAGCGTGCCGGGGCCGCTCCAGCTAAACTGACGGGCATCTTCCTGCGCGCCCAGATCGATGGCGCGGTCGCCGATCGCGCCGTCCGCGGCCAAGTGCCACGGCGCCGGGACCTTGCCGCGCACCACGTAAGCGTCGGCGCTGGCCGCCGCCGACAGCTGGATCATCGGATCTTCATTGACCCGCGCGGTGGACGCTGGCCGCGCGTAGCTCAGCCCATAACCAGCCGCGAACAGTGCGCTGGCCACCGGCGAGCGCGCGTCGGCGGGCCAGGCAAACGGCAGCCGCCCGGTGAAGTCCCTCAGCGATTTGCCGCTGCGCTGCGCCACCAGCACATCGGCCACGCCGCTGCCCTGCGTGCCCGGCAGCCAGGCTGCGACAAAGGCATCGGACTGGTTGATCAGCGGGCCGGTAAACAGCGGCCGGCCTGACAGGAACACGGTGACGATCTTGATCCCCTGCGCTTTCAGCCGCGCAATCAGCGTGGTTTCTTCGGGCGCGGCGCGATACGCCAGATCGGGCACATCGCCCTGAAATTCGGCGTAGGGTTTCTCGCCCACCACCACCACCGCGACATCGGGCCGCGCGGTATAGCTGCCATCGCTCGATAGCGCGGCCTGACCGCCGGCCGCTTGGACCTGCTGCATGATCGCCCGGCCGATCGTCTGACCGTTGGGGAAATCGGCGGTGGTGGTATCACTGCCCTGCCAGGTAATCGTCCAGCCGCCCGCCTGCATCGCCATATTGTCCGCCCCGGCGCCGGTTACCAGCACCTTGGCGCCCGGCCGCAGCGGCAGCAGGCTGGCTTCATTCTTGAGCAAGACGAGCGACTTGGACGCCGCCTCACGCGCCAGCGTCAGATGCCCGGACGCGCCAACCTGCGCCGCATCGCCGCGCACCACCCGATCGGGGCCCATCAGGCCCAGCTTGAACTTGACCCGCAGCACGCGGCGCACCGCATCGTCGAGCCGAGCCAGCGGGATCATGCCGTCGCGCGCTTCGCGCAAAGTCGCCTCGAACAGGCCCTTCCAGCTATCGGGAGCCATGAACAGGTCGATTCCGGCGTTGAGTGCAGCTGCGCAAGCGGTCGCCGAGCAGCCCGGTACCTGGCCGTGACCGTTCCAATCACCGACCACCAGACCCTGAAAGCCCATGCGCTGTTTGAGCACGCCGGTCAGCAGGCTGCCGTTGCCGTGGTGTTTGACCCCGTTCCAGCCTGAGAAGCTGGCCATCACGGTCAAAGCCCCGGCGTCGATCGCGGCGGGATAGCCGCTCGCATGGCGGGCAATCAGTTCGCTTTCGGGGATACGCGCATCGCCCTGATCGCGGCCGTCAAACGTACCGCCATCGGCCACGAAATGCTTGGCCGTACTCGCGACGTGATTGGCCGACAGCGGCCGGCCGCTGACCAGCCGGCCTTGCAGCCCCACAACCATTGCGCGGGCATAGGCCGCAATCAACCCGGGATCCGCAGAATAGCCTTCGTAGCTGCGCCCCCAGCGCAAATCCTGCGGCATCGCTAGCGTCGGGGCAAAGGTCCATTCGATCCCGCTCCCGGCAATTTCGGCGGCAGTGGCGGCGCCAATCCGTTCGATCAGCGCGGGATCATGCGCCGCGCCCAGCCCGATGTTGTGCGGAAAGATCGTGGCACCCGGCAAATTCGAATGACCATGCACGGCATCAACCCCGAACAGGATCGGGATCCCGGCTCCGGCCTTGACCGAGGCGGCGCGAAATTCGTCCACCATCCGCCGCCATTTGACCGCATCGGCGCGCTCATCGCCATAGGGTCCCGAATTGCCCCCCGCCAGGATCGAGCCGAGCGGATAGCGCGCCAGATCGGCTGGGGCGATTGCGCTGATGTCGGCCTGGATGACCTGCCCGACTTTTTGTTCGAGCGTGAGCTGCGCCAGGATCCGGTCAATCTCGGCCTCGGTCGTGGGCGAGGTCAGCGCGGCCGGGCTATGCGCCTGCGGCCAGCGCGCGGGATCAGCCCGCGCTGCCAGCGGCACTGTGCCGAACTCATCGGCCTGGGTGACCGCCGCAGCGCAGCCCGCCAAAGCCAGTGCCGCAATCGCAATAGCCTGCCTGAAAACCATCTCTGCCCAATCCCGAACTTATTTTGATAACGTTCTCATAGATTCACTGGCAGGAGTTCGGGCGGAAATCAAGCGGGCAATTACCGCGGTTGACGCGTCGCGGCCAGCAGCACCGCAGCGCCACCTGCCAGCGCCGCGAGCAGCACGAACAAGCCGGCATAGCCAAACAGCGGCACCATCAGCAGCGCCAGCCACGGCATGACCAGCGAAGGCACGGTATTGGTCAGATTGAACAGTCCCAGATCACGCCCGCGCCGCTCGGGGCTGGGCAAGACGCGCAAGGTTTGAGCCGAATGCAGCGCCAGAAACACCCCGCTGGCAAGGCCGAAAACCGCATAACCGGCAATCGCCACCACCACCGTGCCCGCCGCCGCCATGGTCAGCAGCCCACAGGCCGATAGCGCGGCGCACAGCACCAGCGGCGTCATCGGCTGGCCAGTTCGGTCGATCCAGCGACCAGCCAGCAAGGCACTTGGCGCCGACAGGATCAAGACCGCGCCGAGTACCCGCGCGGTGCCACTGTCATCCATCGCCGGGTCAAGCGTGCGCAGCCAGAAATAGAGATAAGCGAACATCGTTGCCTCGGCGATCTGCACCGCCAGCCGCGCCAGCCACATCCGCGCCAGCAGCGCGCGCCGCGAGACGGGCGCTGCATTCGGGGGCGGCAAGCCAGCGGGTCCGGATCTGCCCGGGTCGAACACCAGCACCGGCACCACGCACAGCGTCACCAGCAACGCCACCAATACCAGCCGTGTGGCCGGTTCGGCCAGCCCCGGCATTACCACCAACACCCCCGACAGCGCGCCCAGCCCCGGGGCAAACGCCAGTAGCCCGCCCAGCAAACCCTTTTGCGCATCGGGTATGCGGTCCCCGGCCCAAGCCGCCAGCGGGGCCAGCATCATGTTCAGCGCTAGTTGCCACGCCGCCACCGCCGCGATCAGTTCAGGCAAGGTTTGCGCCCGTCCGCTGACCACCAACAACAGGCCAGACAGCACCAGCCCGAGCATTACCCAGCCGCGCCGGAACCGGGTCAAATCGCTTAAATAGCCGAACAGGATGTTGCCGAAGCTGGCGGCAATTGCTCCGGTGAAGGCCAGATAGGCCAGCCAGATGACATCCGCGCCCGGCCCGGCGAGATGCGTGATGCGCACCGGCAGCAGGATCGACAGGAACGGAGTGTAAGCAATCGATCCGCCGGCCCAGGCCAGCGCGTACAGTAAGATGAAGCGTTGCGGCCGGGCGCAGCGCGCCACTTCAGCCATGCGCGGCACTGGCCGCCGCCACCGATCCGCGCTCAATCAGTCCGCCCGGCACCACGCTCAGCGTCGTGGGCATCTGGTGATCTTTTTGCGCCGCGATGATCAGTTCGACTGCTTTGGACGCGGTCGCGGCAATCGGCTGATCGACGGCGGTCAGCGGTGGCTGGGTAAAATTCATCAGCGGGGTATTGTCAAAGCTGATCAGCGACAGGTCTTCGGGCACCCGCAGTCCAAGTCCACGCGCTACTTCGAGCGTCGCCAGCGCCATCTGGTCATTGCTGGCGATAATCGCGCTGGGGCGCGCGGCCATACCCAGCAACTGCCGCGCGGCCATCTCGCCCGAAGCATAGCTGAAATCGCCCTCAGCCAGCAAGCCCGTGCAAGCCAGATCGGCTGCCGCCATCTCGGCCTCCCACCCGGCCACCCGCCAGCCGCTGAGGTTGTATTCGTGCGAGCCCGAGATAAACCCGATGCGGGTATGGCCATGCTCGATCAGGTGCCGCGTCGCGCGCCGCGCCGAGCCCTCATCATCCATCGAAACCGACATCCCCGCACCATTTTCGTGCGATCCGATCCGCACGAACGGGAGGTTCTGCCCGGCCAGAAAACCCACGATCTGCGGATTATCCGAATGCGGCGGAGTGAGAATGATCCCGTCGGGCTGGAGCGCGGCAATCGCTCCCAGCAGTTCGCGCTCGACATGGTCACTGTGGGTATCGACCAGCTCGAAAATCATGCGGTAGCCGTGCTCGGCGCATTTGAGCATGCCGCCCAGCAGCATCTGGTCGATCCAGTCCACCCCTTGCCGCGCCTGCCAATCGGCAATCGTGCGGTCGCGGTCGTTAATCGCCAAAATCAGGTACGAGCGCGATCCGCTCATCCGCTGGGCTGCAATCGAAGGGACATAGCCCAGTTTGTCGATTGCCGCCTGAACCCGCTGCTTCATTTCCGCGCGGACATTGGGCTCGTTGTTGATGACACGGCTGACGGTCTGCAGCGACACCTGGGCATCGGCTGCAACGTGTTTGATCGTAACCGCCTGACGGCGCCTGGCCATGCCCTGTTACCTCCTCGCGCCCGGGACGGACGGCTGGCTGATAGGGACGTTGCCGCTCCCGCGCCAGACCCGGACCCAATCGATTTCAAACCGTTTCGGAAAATCGATGTCCTGTACCCCGCCGGTCCCGCGCCCTTCGGCCAGCTTGCCGCCGATCGCCAGATTGAGAATCAGGTGAAACGGCTGATCGAATGGCGCGCCCGGCGCCGCGCTGCCGCCGCTGAACCATTCGCTGGCGCGGCGCTGCGCATAGACCCGGCCATCGACCAGCCAGGTAATCTGCGCCGGTTCCCATTCAATCGAAAAGGTGTGAAAGCCGCTGAGCACCGCGGGATAGTGGATTTCGGTGCTGGCAAACGTGTTGCCCGGCCAAACCTTGCCAAAATGGAGCGTGCCGAGGATCGTATCCTCGCGCCCGCCCACGCAGGCTGCGCACTTTACCCCCAGGTTCACTGCTTCAAGAATGTCGATTTCGCCCGAGGCGGCCCAGGCGCCGTACGTGTCCTGCTCGGGCAGCATCCAGATGGCTGGCCAGGTGCCCTGTCCTTGCGGCAGCCGGGCGCGCACTTCGATCCGGCCATAACGCCACGCCGCCTTGCCGCGAGTGGTCATCCGGGCCGAGGTGTATTCGCGCGAAACAGTTGCCGCCGGGTCGCGCGCCTTGGCCCGCTGCGCCTTGGGCAAGGCCGCTCCGGTGGCGTGCTCGCGCCGCGCGGTGATCACCAGCAGTCCGTTCGCAACCTGCGCATTTCGGCGGCGGTCGGTATAACACTGGCGTTCATCATTGCCGCCGCCCCAGCAATCGGTGTCAAACCCCCACTTGGCACGATCGATCCGGTTGCCGCCGAATTCATCAGACCAGGCCAGTTCCCAGCGCGTTTGCGCGGTGGGCGGCTCTGCCGCGGCTTGGGCTTGAGTCACCTGAAGGCAAGCCACCAGCGCCATCGCGTATTTTCTTACCATGTCTTCGGCTCCCTTGGTTTGACCCTAAGTGGGTTGTCGGCAAACGCAAAGCGGGCCCCGGTCTTGCGACTGAGGCCCGCCTGCAAATTTCAACCTCAACGCGAGGCTTAGAAGTCGAACCGCGCCAAGAACGTGTAGCGGCGATCGTTGCGGAAAGCGGAGCGCGTGGCCCGCGTACCCTGATAATCGATCACCTGACTGGTCCGGGTTACCTCGTCGAGCAGGTTCACGCCCTGAACCCCCAGTTTCAGGTGCTCGTTCACGCTGAAGAAGATTGACGCATCGAGCTGACCGGTGCTTTCCCCGTAAATCGGCGAGAACGGGAATATCACATCGCGCGGGGTCTGCAGGAAGTCAGACCGCCAGTTGTACGCGGCACGGGCAGACACCGGTCCCTTTTCGAAGAAGGCAACCGCATTGACCGTGTGCTTCGATACGCCTGCCAGCGGCAGGCCGCCAGAAAACGGGCTTTGCTCTGCCCCCAGGTTGTTGTTTCCAAAGTCGCCCGCATCCACATAGGTGTAAGTCAACTGTGCGCCAAGCCCGCTGAAGATCCCGGGCAGGAAGTCATAGGTTTGCTGATAGGATACTTCGACACCCTTCAGTGTTCCGCCGTCGCTATTGACCGGACCATTTACCAGCACGTCGGTCGTCGCGCCGCTGGGCGATGTGAACCGCCGGACATTGGCGCCGCCGTTCACGATGCCATTGATCTTCTTCATGAAGCCCGCGATGGAAATTGAACCGACCCGGTCAAAATACCATTCGAACGACAAATCATAGTTCCAGGATGTCACCGGTCGCAGCAGGCGATTGCCGGTAAATATCTGGAACAGCGGCCCGGTTGCGAGTGTGCCACCGGCCCGCAAGTTGGTGGTGTTGTCCGAGATTCCACCACCGGTTGCAAACGCAGACAGGTCTGGCCGCGAAATGGCCTTCGAAGCTGCCACACGCATCAGCATGCCATTGCCGAAGTCCAGTTTGGCATTGAAGCTGGGTAGCCAGTGCTCAAACTTGATGTTGGCGCTGTCATCGACGACTTCGCCGGTAAACACTGCGGCGAATTCAGCCTGGCGAGCCGCCGTCAGACTGCAAAAGCCGGGGGCAGTCTGTCCGGGTTGGACGTTGCCGCAGGCCGTCTGCAATTCTGTCACGCTGACCCGGCCATCGCCGTTGCCGTTGGGCGCCTGATCAAAGAACTGGGCTGACGGGAACGCAATCGTACCGCCGCTGCGCACCTCTGTTTCGACATAGCGAACGCCAACATTGCCGCTCAGCGTCATACTGCTGCCGAACTTGGTTCCGAAATCGACCCGGGCATAAGCGCCGAACGTGCTTTCATCGACATTCGAGATTTCGCCCGCGGTCCACGGACCGCCCGGTAGGGCATTGCCGCGTGCAGAGATCGGATTCCAGGCAGCTGGAGTAATCGTATATGCCGTGATCGCCGCAGCTTGCCGCGTGATTGCGCCGCTCAAATAATCGGCCACCAGATTGTCGCCGCCAAAGAAAAAGGCCGAGCCATTGCCAAACGGCACCGGTGCATTGCCGCGCTGGAAGCCTTCGCCAAATGGGCTGCGCAGTTGGGCTGAGTTCGGAAAATCCCGAACATAAGCGCCGCCGCAACCAAACGCCTGGAAATCAGCACAGTTCCAGTTGCCTCCGCGCCCCGACCACGGAGCGCCAAGATTACCCCAGTTGGAAAAGTTGGCATTGCGCGTAACGCGATTGCGATCACCCCAGCGCGCACCAAACCTGGCTTTCTTGAAGAACCCGTCGTCGCTGACGTCGTATTCTCCATCAACCCGCATGCTGGTCAGATCACCTTCGTTTTTGACCTGATTGTCCAGCAGGAACCAGTAGAAGGTCCGCGTCGGATCGTTAAAATAGCCCGTGGGCGAAGTGCTCGACCCGGGCTGGAGAAACTGAACCAGCGGCGTATTCCCCGAATTGTCGATCGACACATCGGTATAAGTCTGCATCGCCGAAATGAGGCCGTCCTCGGAGCGGTCCGATTTGACGTGCTGAACTTCGAAGTTGAAGCGCAGTCGGTCGGACGGCTGGAGCTTTAGCTGGACCGAAATATCTTCGGTCTTGGCGGTATCTTCGCGCTGGAAGCGCAGCAGCTCGGTCGGGATCCCGCGTCCACCGGTGAACGGCTGCAACTGGGTTAGCGTACCCGAGATGAACTGGTTGCCAGCAAATACCGGCGTCGTTCCCGGCGCGATGACCGGAAACAGGCCGTCGTCGTTGACCAGCGCCAGCACCCCAAATTCGTTCAGCGTTGCGTTGGTTTTGGCGCGCAGATATTCCACCGTCAGCTGCGCGCGGCCATCGGTGCTTTCCCATTGCCCCACCGCCGACCAGGCGTCGCGATTGCGGGTCAGGTCGGTGGTGCGGACACCGGCCCCTTTGGGTACGAATACGGCATTGGCGGGCGGGAAATTGGTTGCAGTGCCGCCGCTGAATCCGCCTGAACCAACCGACCGTACGCGTAAGCACGGACCGTCCAGGGAACGCGCACGATAGCAGGGATCGGTGATTTGCGAAGCATCGGTGCGCGTGACCAGTTCCGATTGCGCATAGCCGACCTGAAACCCGAAGGTGCCGACCTCGGTTTCGAACGTGGTCGATCCCAGCACCGAGAAGCCCGGCGACCATTCCTTCGCCAAGTCACCATAGTTGCCCTCGATTGTGCCGGCCAGGTGCAGGCCGCGACGATCAAGCGGCTTGCGGGTGACGAGGTTGACCGTGCCAGAGATCCCGCCATCGATCATGTCGGCGGTGTTGTTCTTAAACACCTCGATTCGGCCCAGCAGTTCCGGCGATACGTCGTTAAACGACAGCTCGCGCCCGCCGTTGGCCGAGAAAATATCGCGGCCGTTCAGTTCGGAGCGAACGAAGGGAAGCCCGCGAATGATCACGCCCGAACCTTCGACCGAGAACCGATCAGGATCGTTGCGCTGTTCAAAACGGGAGATGTTAACCCCCGGTACGCGTTGCAGCGCCTCGGCAACCGAACGATCGGCCAGCGCACCGATATCTTCGGCACTGATGACATCGACGATTGTGTCAGCATCGCGTTTGATGCTTTGGGCATCTTCCAGCGAGCGACGATAGCCGGTTACAACGATCGTGTCTTCCGGCGCGGTGTCGTCTTCGGCGGCAACATTAGAAGCGTCGGCGCTCTGGGCCAGTGCCGGCTGGGCAGCAAGTGCGCACATGGCGAGGCCGGATACCGTGGCCAGCGCAACCGAGCGGCGTGCACGCATTGCGCTGAAAATGGAATTGCTAGACACGCGATCCTCCCTCATTCCCTGATCGACGGGTATGATTCCCGGCGTTGACAAGTCAGATACAGGCAATTGAGAGCGTTCACAAGAACAAAAAGGAACGTTCACATTTCTGCAGGCTGCAGTATGGTCGCGCAAGCATAACGATGAAACAGGGGCCTCATGGCGATAGACAACATCATTATCGTGGGCGGCGGAACGGCCGGCTGGATGGCTGCAGCCGCGCTGTCTCGGCTCCGCGCCGGAAGCCCCGTCGCGATCACCCTGGTCGAATCGGAAGTAATCGGTACCATCGGGGTCGGCGAAGCGACCATTCCCCCCTTCCTTGATTTTAACCGCTTACTCGACGTTGACGAGCGCGAGATGCTGGCTGCCGTCCAGGGCAGCTTCAAGCTGGGCATCCAGTTCGTTAACTGGGGCAAGCAGGGCGACAGCTATATCCATCCGTTTGGTAATTACGGCTATCAGATGGGTGGTGTTTCATTCCATCATGTCTGGCATAAAAATCGTCAAGCGGGGGACACGCGCCCGATCCAGGTCTTCAATATGGAAACGATGGCCGCCCAGTTCGGTCGCTTCGCCCGGACCGAGGATTATCAGCGCGAAGATCTGCCCCCGGTCAACTATGCCTATCATATCGATGCCGGGCGCTATGCGCGCTTTTTGCGAACCTATGCCGAGGGACGCGGCGTAGTGCGCAAAGAAGGCAAGGTTATCGACGTTGCGCTTAACAGTGAAAGCGGTTTCGTAACCTCGATCACGTTGGATAATGGCACGACGATCGCAGGCGATCTGTTTATCGATTGCTCGGGCTTTCGCGGCCTGCTGATCGAGCAGACATTGAAAACCGGCTACGACGAATGGACCAATTATCTACCGTGTGACCGGGCCGTGGCGCTCCCTTGCAAACGCGAGGATGGCAGCGGACCCCTGCCCTATACGCGCGCCACTGCACATAGTGCCGGGTGGCAATGGCAGGTTCCGCTGCAGCACCGCAACGGCAATGGCCACGTCTATTGCAGCAGCTTCATGGGCGATGACGAGGCGCTCGATATTCTGGTCAAGAATATTGCCGGAAAGCCAGGCGCCGATCCAAATTTCCTGCGCTTCGTTACGGGGCGGCGGAAAAAGTTCTGGAACAAGAATGTGGTCGCGCTGGGCCTTTCAGCCGGATTCATGGAGCCGCTCGAATCGACCTCGATCCACTTGATCAACACCGGCATCAACAAACTCATCGCCGTGCTGTCACTCGACGGTATCACCCAGGTGCAAGAGGATTCGTTCAACCGGCTTACGGGTAAGGAATACGAACGGATCCGCGATTTCCTGATCCTCCACTATAATGCGACCAGCCGCGACGACAGCGAATTCTGGAACTATTGCCGCACCATGAGCGTGCCTGACAGTCTGACCGAGAAGATCGAACTGTTCCGTCACAACGGACAGATTTTCCGCGAAGACGACGAACTGTTCACCGAAACCAGCTGGGCGGCGGTGATGATGGGCCAGGGCATCATGATGGGCGGGCACAACGCCATGGCGGATGGCCTGCAAGAGCCCAAGACAGCGAAAGAGATCGATGCGATCGAGCAGTCAATTCGATTTGTCGTGCAGCACATGCCAGCGCATGGCGACTATCTGAAAAAATACTGCCCGGCCCCGATGTAGTTTCGAACGTCACAGATTGCCCTGCAACAGGACCGTTGCGGCTCGTGCGGGGTGACGGGAGAAAAATGGTGCGTCCGGAACAATTCGAACGTCCGGCCCTCAGATTCGCAGTCTGACCGAAGCGTTGATTTCGTTGGATGTTTATGCAAACTTTGTCTCTTATTCGCCTACGGATATCAATGACTTGGCGGCCTCCAGTAAACCAAAATGGGCGGGCCAATGGCAATGGTTCCATTGAAAACGCCAACGACAGTCAGTCATCGAAGCAATATGCGCAAGCGACGCCGACCGCCCAATTGCAGTTGGGCGACAGGCCCCCCTGCCCTGTCTATCTCTTCGCGGGTGCTGAGCAATAATAGCGGAGTCCATAGGTGTCTTTGACGAAACTGGCTGTGTCACGGCCAAGGCACGCAGCCCAGCGGACCGTGCCATTTGCACTGATTGGCCAACTGCGCCCAGGCTGCACCGTCCAGGTGTTACCCTGTTTTCGCTCGCACTCATTCGGCGATATGCACCATGTGATCTCAACTTCCTCGGAGCAACCGTTGAATAAACGGCGACCGCCCCCGCTTACGGCAGAGTCGCCACTCGCTACTTGTTCGAGTCTGACGCAATGCATTGCCGACTTGCCATCAGAGGCAATCACGCGAGCGTCGTTGCCTTGTTGCTTCCGGGCTGCGAGGGGGGGCTGACCGATTGAGAGCGGATTTAAAGTGCCATTTCTTGCGCCAGGAGCCAGCGGAGATCCTTCGAGTTGCGCCAGGCGTCTTAAATAAATGCAATGCGCGGCTTGGTTGGCCATTTGCGCACTTGGTGATGAAGCACGTGCTTTAGCATCAGTCTCTAAGACAGATATGTGCGCCTTCAAGCCATCAGGCGAGACAGCCATTGCATAATCAGTTAGGGCATTGGTTTCAAGCAGTAAAATGGCCAATGAAACTGAAAACCCACCATTAGATGCCCACTGATTGATGGGTGCGACACAGCTAGCCAGCGCATCGGCACGTTCGGCAGCAAATCGCGGACTGAGAGCATGTTGCGGATCGCTTGGCATCGCCTTCGGGCTCCATGGAACCATCTTTGCTGGGCGAACCGGTGGGACTTTGGTGGCAGGAGCTGGAGAGCTCGGAGGTATGGGTGCGGGCGTTCGAGTGCTTAACATGCCGGGGTTTTGCACCTGCTGAAGCCGACGTTTTGCGCCGCAAAGACCGGATTGGACGAAACCGCCCAGCTTTAAGCTTCGTTCATAGCTACGTATTCTTTCGGCTAACATCCTTTCATCGAAATATTCCATATTAATTAGAATATATCCAATATAATGTCTTGGATTCACATCCGGATCTGGTAAGTTCAGATATCCGCGATCAAGATTTGCTTGGCGTTCAGCATACATCGCACTGCGACAGTATGTAATTATATCTCTTCCAGCAGGAGACTTTGCGACGGTGTCCCAATCGCCAGCTAAAGCCGGTCCGGCAAACAAAAGCGGCGTTGCGCACACCGCAAACCGAAAAAATATGTTCATTGCTCCCTCCCGGCGCCGACGCAAAAATAACCTACTGCTGATATGAAGGAAAGACCATTGTTAGGCACCGGAGCCGCCAGTGCAATGCCCGTTTTGCATCCATCACTGACGCCAAAGACAGGCGGGTGAAATTGCAAAATCGAAAGCGTGGCGCTGATGCGAACTTTGTTAGAGCACTTTCAGGTTCTCGCCGGAGAAGGGCTGGTTGGTGTCACTCACTCGCGGGGTAGTTACTCAGCCCCCATTTTAAGCGCAATCAAATCCACCGTCTTCCAACAGCTTTCCAGACAAGGAAGATGAGATCATGAGCAACCTCAAATTTGCTCCACGGTTGAGATCAAAACAGCCGTTGCAGCTGTTCAACGGGCTGGCGTTAAGATCGGATTTATTGAGTTCCACCCTCGCAAAATTGTCATCCGACCAAAGCAAGAGAGCGGTTAAGAAATTAAGTGCTGTGACCCGCCATTACCCAAAAGGGCCCACCTTGCGGTGAGCCCTTTTGGGTAATGGTGCGCCCGGAACGATTCGAACGTCCGGCCCTCAGATTCGTAGTCTGATGCTCTATCCAGCTGAGCTACGGGCGCGTTGGAATGGCGCACATACGGACCTCGCCGCGGCTTGGCAAGCCGCTAATTCGCGCTTTTCA
>JANOTT010000174.1:0-17766 GCA_031416535.1 Novosphingobium sp.
GGCCGACCCCGACCATGATCGACATCGGCGTGGCCAGCCCCAGCGCGCACGGGCAGGCGATGATCAGCACCGCCACGCCGGCGATCAGGCCGTGGGCATAGCGCGGCTCGGGCCCCCAGATCGACCAGGCGGCGAACGCCAGCACGGCAATCGCCAGCACGGCCGGCACAAACCAGCCGGCCACCGCATCGGCCAAGCGCTGGATCGGCGCGCGCGAACGCTGCGCGTCGGCTACCATCTGCACGATCCGCGCCAGCATGGTATCGCGCCCGACCTTTTCGGCGCGGATGGTCAGCGCGCCGGTCTGGTTCATGGTGCCGCCGATCACGCGGTCGTCCTTGGCCTTCGAAACCGGCATCGATTCGCCGGTGACCATCGATTCGTCGAGCGCGGAGTGGCCGTCATCGACCCGGCCATCGACCGGCACGCTTTCGCCCGGGCGCACGCGGAGCAGATCGCCCACGACGATACCTTCGATCGGCACTTCTTCATCGCTGCCGTCGGCCTTGATCCGGCGCGCGGTCTTGGGGGCAAGATTGAGCAGCGCCTTGATCGCGCCCGAGGTTTTCTCACGCGCGCGCAGTTCGAGCACCTGACCCAGCAGCACCAGCACGGTGATCACCGCCGCCGCCTCGAAATAGACCGCGACAATCCCATCCGCGTCGCGGAAGGCAGCGGGAAATATTTCCGGCGCCAGGACCGCGACCACGCTGTAGCCCCAGGCGGTCCCGGTCCCCATCGCAATCAGTGTGAACATATTGAGATTGCGCGTTTTGAGCGAGATCCAGGCGCGCTCGAAGAACGGCCAGCCGGCCCACAGCACCACCGGTGTCGAGAGGACGAACTGGAGCATCGTGGAAATGCCGGGCGACACCAGCCGGTGCAGGGCGGGGACCAGGTGCCCGCCCATTTCCAGCATAAGAACTGGAATCGACAGCGCCAGCGCGACCCGGAAGCGCCGCCACATATCGATATATTCCGCGCTGGGTCCGGCATCGGCGCTGGCCAGCTCGGGTTCGAGCGCCATGCCGCAGATCGGGCAGGGGCCGGGATGATCCTGCCGCACTGCGGGATGCATCGGACAGGTCCAGATCGTGCCCGCAGGAACGCCGGTTGCGGACGTTGCGACCGGGCTCAGGTATTTGTCCGGATCGGCCGAAAACTTCGCGCGGCAACCCGCGCTGCAAAAGTGATAGTCGTGTCCAGCGTGGCTGGCGTGGTGCGCCGCCCGCGCCGGATCGACCAGCATGCCGCAGACCGGATCGTGGACTGCCGCTTCGCCGTGCGGCGCAGCAGTGCTGCGAACCGCAGTCTCGCCAGGATGATGGTGGGCGTCGGCCATGGGGCGGTCCTGGGTTGGGGCAATCGAACTTCAGACCCGCCAACGCGCGCCGTCGAAATCGTCTGCTGTTACCGCCACCGTATCCCTGACCACGGAACTAGCCAGATACCAGCGATCCGCCCAGCGAATTCGGTCCGGCTTCGATCAGCTCGACCTCGACCAGATCGCCGATCCCGACCGCGCCCTCGAAATGGACCGATTGCAGCCAAGGCGATTTGCCCAGCCACTGGCCGGGCTGGCGGCCAGTCCGCTCGACCAGCACTGCGCAGCGGCGCCCGACGCTGGCCTGGTTGAAGGCCAGGCTGCTGCGCTGGAGCGCGGCTTGCAACCGCTGCAGACGCTCGTCCATCACCGCTGGCGCGATCTGCCCGGCCATGGTCGCGGCTGGGGTGCCGGGGCGCGGACTGTATTTAAAGCTAAAGGCCTGGGCATAGCCAACTGCCTCCACCAGCTTGAGGGTAGCTTCAAATTCGGCGTCGCTTTCACCGGGAAAGCCGACGATAAAATCGCCCGACAGCGCGATATCAGCCCGCTCCGCCCGGACCCGGTCGAGCACCGCCAGATAACTTTCCACCGAATGGCTGCGGTTCATCGCCTTCAGCACCCGGTCGCTGCCCGACTGGACCGGCAAGTGCAGCATCGGCATCAATTTGGGCACATCGCGGTGGGCTTCGATCAGCCCTTGCGTCATGTCATTGGGATGGCTGGTGGTGTAGCGAATCCGCGCCAAGGCGGAGATCAGCGCGAGCGCCTCGATCAGCTTTTCGAGCCCGCGGCCATCCGCATCACGCCAGGCGTTGACGTTCTGGCCGAGCAGCGTGATTTCTTTGGCGCCGGCCTCGACCAGCCGCTCGGCTTCGGTCACCAGATCACCGAACGGCCGCGATATTTCGGCGCCGCGGGTATAGGGCACCACGCAATAGGTGCAGAACTTGTCGCAGCCTTCCTGCACGGTCAGGAAGGCGCTGGGGCCGACTTTGCGCCGCGCCGGCAGCGCGCCGAACTTGGTTTCGAGCGGCATGTCGGTATCGACCGGGCGCGCTCCCGCCACCGCCGCGGCAATCATCCTGGGCAGACGGTGATACGCCTGCGGACCAACCACGATCCCGACCTGCGGCGCGCGCCGCATGATCTCCTCGCCCTCGGCCTGCGCGACGCAGCCCGCGACCGCGATCAGCGGGCTGGTGCCATCCGCGCGCTTGAGCCGGCCGATGTCCGAGAACACCTTTTCAGTTGCGCGCTCGCGGATGTGGCAGGTGTTAAGCACCACCAGATCGGCTTCGGCGCCGTCCGCCGCCGGCGCGATGCCCTGCGCGCCGAGCAGCTCGGCCATGCGCTCGCCGTCATAGACGTTCATCTGGCAGCCAAAGCTTTTGACCCGGTAGGTCCTGGGGGGCGATGTCACGGTCATGCGTTGCGCCCGTTAGGCCAATCGCGCGAACAAATGAAGCGTTAAGCCGCCAGTGCCCGCCCGATCGCCGCCCGCGCGGCCGCCGCGATGGTCTTGCGGTTGTCGAGAGCGTCCCCGCTCAGCATTGGCAAATAATGGATTGTGAGCTGCACCGGCATGGCGCGCGCAAGGATGCGCAGCAAATTGTCGAGACCGTGTTCCGCGCCAATCCAGGCGATGTCCGCCGCCTCGGGTCCATAATCGAGCAGCACCGGCTGGACCGCGATCCCCTGCGGCAGCGGCTCGAACGCCGAGAGCAGCGAGCTTTTGAACGGGAGCAGCCCGGTGCCGTCGCTGGTGGTCCCTTCGGGAAAGATTGTCAGCGCCCCGCTGTGGCTGAGCGCGGCCCGCACCGCCTCGACCTGATCGGCCACGCTCTTGCGGTCATGCCGGGCGACGAACACGGTATCGTTCATTTTACACAGCCATTTGAGCAGCGGCATCGACGCCAGCCCGTCATGTCCGACAAACGCGCAGCCGCTAGCCGCAGCGAGCGCGGGAATATCGATCCAGCTGACATGGTTGGCGATCAGCAGCACGCCGCGTCTGGCTTTGTCACCGCGCCAGCGCAGCTTCACCCCGGCGATCCACGTCACCCCGCTCAGAAAGATCCGCGGCCACGGGTTGGGCAGGCGCAGCAGGCGGTTCAGGCAATACAGCGGCACGCACAACAGCAGCAACGCGGCCATGCAAAACAGGCGAAACCCGGCCCGGACTTTGCCGACCAGCGACAGGGGCCGGAGCCGGGCCTGCGCGGTGGCCATTAAGTCTCCCGCTCGAGCCGCACGCCGTAAAGTTCCATCCGGTGGTCGACCAACCGGTAGCCCAGCCGCTCGGCAATCTGGCGTTGCAGCGCCTCGAGCTCGGGATCGACGAATTCGATGACATTGCCGCTTTCCACGTCGATCAGGTGATCGTGGTGCGCCTCGGGCGCGGCTTCATAGCGCGCGCGGCCATCGCCGAAATCGTGCCGATCGAGGATCCCGGCCTCTTCGAACAGCCGCACGGTTCGATAGACCGTGGCGATCGAAATGCGCGGGTCGATTGCCACCGCGCGCTGATGCAGTTTCTCCACATCGGGATGATCTTCGGCTTCGGACAGCACCCGGGCGATCACCCGGCGCTGATCGGTAATCCGCAAGCCGCGTTCGGCGCAAAGCGCTTCGATGTCGATTGGTTGGTGCACGGCAGCAATTAGTCCCAAAACGAATGACCCCGCCGATCATAGATCGGCGGGGCGATTCTACAACCGTTTGGCTGATGCAGTGATCAGGCGACGGCTTTTTTGCGGCCGCGCTTCACCCCGGGCTTGCGTCCCAGGCCAATCTTCTTGGCCAGTTCGCGGCGCTTTTCGGCGTAGTTCGGGGCGACCATCGGATAGTCGGAGGGCAGGTTCCAGCGCGCACGATACTGATCCGGGGTCAGGTTGTAGTGCGTCATCAGATGCCGCTTGAGCATCTTCAGCTTCTTACCGTCTTCCAGGCAGACAACGTAGTCCGGCTTAATCGAAGCGCGAATCGAAACCGCCGGCTCAGGCATCTTCTCTTCGACTACAACCGGCTGACCCAGGCCGGCCAGCGCGCCATAAACATTGGTGATCAGCGCGGTAACGTCTTCGACTGCGACATTGTTGTTGCTGACATGCGCAGCGACAATGTCCGAAGTCAGCGTGATAAGCATTTCATTCACATCGGCATGGGTTGCATCCATGACCAATTCCTTTCGATAAACGACCCAAGGCTGCCGAATGTTTTCGGCCGATTGTTCGCTAAAACCTTTTGGCAAGTGACGCAAGTCGAATAGGTGCGACAACTAACAGGAAAGTTCAATTTGGGATAGTTTTAGCGACTAGCCGCCTAAGCTTGACCCAATTCGCAAGCAAATGTCAGTGCATCGACTCGCTCGCCATTTGTTCCGCGATAGTAATTGGGGCGGCTTCCGATCTGAACAAACTGGCGGCGGCGGTAGAGTTGTTCCGCCGGATTACCTTGGCGCATCTCGAGCAAAGCGCGCGTTGCACCGCGCGCCCGTGCGCCTTCGAGAAACCGCTCGAGCAGGCGCGTGCCGTGCCCGCGGCCGCGCTGCGCGGGGGTTACCGCCAGCAGCAACAGCTCTTCTTCATCGACCCCCGAGCGCGACAGGTAGAACCCGGCGCACGCCTCGCCAGCGAAGGCCAGTGCGTAATGGCAGTTGCCGATCACCAGCGCGTCTTCAACCTGCCGACGATTCCACGCCTCGCCAAATTCGGCAGCGAACGCAGCGCTCATCACCGCCATAATCCGGTCGAGGTCGTCGAGCGGTACGATCATTGCCGCGCTTCGGGCAGCGCGCCGCCGGGCAGGCGGGCATCGGGCGCACGGCCATAGTGGAGCTGCACCGCCGGGCTGAGCAAGGCTGGATTCAGCAGCAGTAGCTGGCGGGCATCGGGCAGGATGGTCAACGCCTGCCCGGAGTCGCGCGCGGCGACCAGTGCGGCGGCCTGCGATCCGGCGACCAGCTCGGCCTGCGCTGCCAGCGCCGCGGCGGCGGGGGTGAGCGACCGCGGCGGGGCCAGCGCCGTTCCATCTGCGCCGAATTCGCCGAGGAACCATTCGCCGTGTCCGCCGCTCATCGCCACGCTGACCGGCACCGCGCCCGCTTGTGCAAATACCTGCGCCTGGGCCATCGCCGCGACCAGTGCGTGCGTGGGATAGCCGCGCAGCTCGGCCCGCCAGGCGAGCGCCAATGCCCGGGCAGCGGCCAGCCCGACGCGCAATCCGGTAAAGCTGCCCGGGCCGAGCGAAACCGCGATCCGCGCTGCCTCGCCCTTGCCGGGCAAGGCGGCGATCATCGGCACCAGCGCTTCGGCATGGCCGCGGCCCAGCACCAGCGCGGTGCCGCCCAGCAGTTCATCCTGTTCAAACAGGGCGACCGAGCAGCACTCGGTCGCACATTCGATCGCCAGCAGCCTCATGCGATCTGCGATAGCGCCTTACGCGATCCGATTGAAAGCGTCGAAATCGGGTCGCGGGCTGCGTTCGAAAATGCTGGCCGGGTCGCCGTAGCCCAGGGTCGAGATGAAATTCGATTTTACCCGCGGCGTTTCGGCAAAGAACGCAGCATCGACCGCTTCGTTGCTGAAGCCCGACATTGGCCCGGTATCGAGCCCGAGCGCGCGCGCGGCAAAGATGAAGTAGGCACCCTGCATCGACGAATTGCGCATCGCCGAAACTTCACGCAGCGGCTCGTTTCCGTCGAACCAGGCTTTGGCGTTGGCGTGCGGAAACAGCCAGGGAAGCTGCTCGTGATAATCAAGGTCCATGCCGATAATCACCGTGACTGGCGCCTTGAGCACCTTTTCGGCATTGGCGGGCAGGCAGAACTGCGCAAGCTTTTGCTTGGCTTCATCGCTGGTGCACCAGATCAGCCGGGCGGGAAGCATGTTGGCCGAGGTCGGCCCCATCTTCATCAAGTCCCAGATGGCATTGAGCTGATCGGCCTCGACCGGCTGATCGAGATAGCCATTGTAGGTCCGCGCGGTGCGGAACAGTTGATCGAGCGCAGCATCGGGCAGGGGCAGGGACATCGAATTCTCCGGCAAGGATGCGTAGGTCAGGCGGCGCGCACCTCTTGCACTTCGGGCACGTAATGCTTGAGCAGCGATTCGATCCCGTTTTTAAGCGTCGCGCTCGATGATGGGCAGCCCGCGCAGGCGCCCTGCATGGTCAGATAGACCACGCCGTCGCGAAACCCGCGATAGACGATATCGCCGCCGTCGTTGGCCACCGCCGGACGCACCCGCTCCTCGATCAGTTCCTTGATCTGGTCGATCACTTCGGCATCGGCCGGATCGTCGGCGAACAGATCATCATCGGCGGGAACCGCGATGCCCGAAGCATCGGGGCCGGCAAACAGCGGCATGCCGGTGATGAAATGATCGAGCAGCAAGGCGACGACCTGCGGCTTGAGCTGGCTCCAGTCGCTGCCCGGTCCGGCGGTTACCGAAACGAAATCGCGCCCGTAGAACACGCCGGTAACATCGCCCAGATCGAACAGCGCCGACGCCAGCGGCGAGGCGGCGGCGCTCACCTCATCGGGAAAATCGCGGGTGCCGCTGGGCATCACCGGTTCGCCGGGCAGGAACTTGATGGTCGCCGGGTTCGGCGTCAATTCGGTTTCAATGAACATGATAAAGTGCATGTAGGCCGCTGCCCCCCATGGTCAAGGGCAGCAGCGGGAGGATGTGCTTGGGGCGGGTCAAGCCAGGCTTGGCGCGATTGGCGCAAATGCCCGGTTATTCACTGGTCAGTCACAATTGCGCTGCGTATAGATTGCGCCCTATGCACCTGAAATCCCGCGCCCAGCGCCTGTTCGCCTTCGTTGTTCCCGTTCTCGCCATGCTCGCCGCGCCCGCGCTCGATGCGGCGACTGCGACTGCCAAGAAGCGCGCGCCGGTCAGTGCGAGCCCGGCCAGGTCCGCGCCCAAAACTCCGTGGCTCTATCGCGGGAGCGATATTCCGCAGGACAAGGAATGGATCTTCGGCGAACTGCCCAATGGGGTGCGCTATGCGGTGCGCAAAAACGGGGTGCCGCCCGATCAGGTTTCGATCCGGATCCGGATGGACGTCGGCTCGATGTACGAGAAGCCCAGCGAAATGGGTTTTTCGCACTTGCTCGAACATCTGGTGTTTCGCCAGTCGAAATACCTTGAAGAAGGCCAGGCAATCCCGGTGTGGCAACGGCTTGGCGCCAGCTTTGGCAGCGATACCAATGCGCGGACCGGTCCGCTCAGCACCACCTTCCAGCTCGATCTGCCCAATGCCAACGCCGCATCGGTTGATACCAGCCTGAAATTGCTCTCGGGCATGATGATCGCCCCGACCCTGTCCGAAGCCAACGTGCGCACCGATGTGCCGATTGTGCTGGCTGAAAAGCGCGAACGCGGCGGCACCGCCGAACGCGTGTTCGACCAAATGCAGGATACGCTGTTCGCCGGGCAGAAGCTGGGTTCGCGCCCGGTGATCGGCACCGAGGCCACGCTTAATGCGGCCAATCAGGCTTCGGTCCGCGCCTTTCACCAGCGCTGGTATCGCCCGGAAAACTGCGTGATCATCGCGGTCGGCGATATCGAACCGGCGCAGCTTCAGGCCGACATCGCCAAGTATTTCGGCGCGTGGCAAGGCGCCGGTCCGCGCACGCCCGAACCGCCGTTCGGCGATCCGGTGGCGCCCGCAGGCGCCAAGGGCTTCGCCCCGGTCGGCGCGACCCGGGTGATCGTCGAGCCCGACCTGCCGCGTCAGGTCACCTACGGGGTTATGCGGCCGTGGCGGCCAGTCCGCGACACGGTCGTCTACAATCAGGGGATCATGATCGATTCGCTGGCGCAGGCGATCATCAATCGTCGGCTGGAGGCGCGCGCGCGGGCGGGTGGCAGCTATCTGTCGGCGCAGGTCAGCCAGCAGAAGATCAGCCGCTCGGCCGATATCACCTATGTTTCGGTCACGCCGTTGGGGGCCGACTGGAAGACCGCGCTGGGCGATGCCCGCGCGGTGATTGCCGATGCCATCGCCAAGCCGCCGACCCAGGCCGAGATCGACCGCGAAGCCAAGGAATTCGGGGTTGCCTTCGAAAGCTCGGTCGAGCAGCGACGCTTGCTGCCCGGCGCGAAACTGGCTGATGATATGGTCGCCGCGCTCGATATCCGCGAAACGATCGCTTCGCCCGAAACGGTGCAGGACATTTTCAAGCGCTCGCGCGCGCTGTTTACCCCGGCCAACGTCCAGGCGCGCACCCGCAGCCTGTTTCGCGGCACCGTGACCCGCGCGGTCTATGTCACCCCGGTGGCGAGCGAAGCCAGCGCGGCCTCGCTCAAACTGGCGCTGTCCACCCCGGTCGCGGCCAATGCCAGTTCCCGGCTCGATGCGGGGCCGATTAATTTCGCCGATCTGCCCGTGATCGGCGTCCCGCAACAGCCCTCGACGATCAAACCGACCGGGCTGCTCGAGATCGAACAGCTCGAATTTGCCAACGGGGTCAAGGTGCTGCTGTGGCCGACCGACAACGAACCGGGGCGGGTGACGCTCAAGGTCCGGTTCGGGGCGGGCTGGCGTGCATTCAACGCGGGCAACGCGGCTTATGCCACGCTGGGCGATACGGCGCTGGTCGGCTCGGGCGTGGGCCAGCTGGGACAGGAAGAACTCGACAAGATCACCACCGGGCGGAAGATGGGCTTTAACTTCAAGATCAATGACGGCAGCTTCAGCTTCTCGGCCGATACCCGCGCGGCTGATCTGGATGATCAACTGTACCTGATGGCCGCCAAGTTTGCTACGCCGCGCTGGGATGCCAACCCGGTGCTGCGCGCGCAGGCCGCGGCCAAGATCAATTACGAAAGCTATGCCACCAGCCCGCAAGGGGTGATCGAGCGCGATCTGAAGTTCTACCAGCGCGGGAAGAACCCGGTGTTCCAGACCCCGGCCCCGGCGCAGATCGCGGCGACCACGCCTGAAGGCTTCCGGCAGGTATGGGCGCCGATCCTGGCGCAAGGCCCGATCGAGATCCAGCTGTTCGGCGATTTCAAGCGCGATGCGGCAATCGCGGCGCTGACCAAGACCTTCGGTGCCTTGCCGGCGCGCGGTGACCTGCCCGCCGGAACCGCCCCGGCCAGCGCGCGCACGCTCGCCCCATCGCTCGATCCGGTGCTGGTCTATCACCGCGGTGACCAGAATCAGGCCGCCGCCTTGATCGCCTGGCCGACCAGCGGCGGGATGGCCAATATTCGCGAAAGTCGCCAGCTCGAGATTCTCACGCAAGTGCTGCAGAACCGCATTCTGGATGCAATGCGCGAAAAGCTGGGCGCGGCCTATTCGCCGCAAGTAGCCAATGACTGGCCGGTCGATCTCGACAGCGGCGGGATGGTGTTCGCCATGTCGCAGCTGCAGCCCAAAGCGGTGCCGGTGTTCTTCGCCGCCGCCGACGAGATTGCCGCCGATCTGAACGCCAAACCGGTCAGCCAGGACGAGCTCGACCGGGTGACCGAACCGCTCAAGCAGCAGCTTACCCGCGCTTCGACCAGCAGCGCCTTCTTCATGTACCTGCTCGAAGGCGCGACCGGGGATCCGCTGCGGTTTGGCACGGTGCGCGGGATGATGGCCGATTTTACCGAGACCACCCCGGCGGCGATGCAGGCCCTGGCCCGCAAGTACCTGATCCGCGGCTCCAGCTGGCGGATGGCCGTGCTGCCACAAGGCCAATCGCTCAGCGCCGCGCTTGCGCCGGTGAGCGCGGTCGGGCGCTAGGCCCGGTACATCAGGCTGCGAAACAAAATTTCGCCAACGCGGCCTGCCGCTTTGCAGGTTTTGCAATCGCGCGCACATCGGGCTATGGCGCGCGCTTTCGTGAAGCGGAGCAACCAACGTGGCGCACAACTGGACCCCCGATAGCTGGCAGACGCAGGAAGCCCGGCACCTGCCGAGCTATCCCGACGCTGCGGCGCTGGGCCGCGTCACCGGCATCCTGACCAATTTTCCCCCGCTGGTGTTTGCCGGCGAAGCGCGCGCGCTCAAGGCTGACCTCGCCCAAGTGGCGGCGGGCAAGGGCTTCCTGCTGCAGGGCGGCGACTGCGCCGAAAGCTGTGCCGAGGTCCACCCCAACACCATCCGCGACACCTTTCGGGTGCTGCTGCAGATGGCGGTGGTGCTGACGTTCGCGGGCAAACAACCGGTGATCAAGGTCGGGCGGATGGCCGGGCAGTTTTCCAAGCCGCGCAGTTCGGCGACCGAGGTGATCGACGGGACCGAACTGCCGAGCTATCTGGGGGACAATATCAACGGGATCGAGTTCACCCCCGAATCGCGCATCCCCGATCCGCAACGGCTGCTCCAGGCCTATTCGCAGTCGGCGGCCACGCTCAACCTGCTGCGCGCCTTCTCGACCGGCGGCTATGCCAATCTGCGCCAGGTCCACCAATGGACGCTCGATTTCATGGGCCGCAGCCCGTGGGCCGACAAGTTCGCCGCCATGGCCGACCGGATTGGCGAGGCGATGGACTTCATGGCCGCCTGCGGGATCGATCCGCAGACCGTGCCGCAATTGCAGGGGACCAGCTTCTACACCAGCCACGAGGCGCTGCATCTGGCTTATGAGCAGGCGATGACCCGGCAGGATTCGCTGACCGGCGACTGGTACGATACCAGCGCGCATATGCTGTGGATCGGTGATCGCACCCGCTTCGAAGGCTCGGCGCATGTCGAGTTTTTGCGCGGAGTGGGCAATCCGCTGGGGATGAAGTGCGGCCCCTCGATGAGCCCCGACGAATTGCTGCGCCAGCTCGACGTGCTCAATCCGGCGCGCGAGGCCGGGCGGATCACGCTGATCAGCCGGTTCGGCGATGACAAGGTCGAGGCCGGGCTGCCCCCGCTGGTCCGCGCGGTCAAGCGCGAGGGGCACCCCGTGGTGTGGAGCTGCGATCCGATGCACGGCAACGTGATCAAGGCTGCCAGCGGCTACAAGACCCGCCCGTTCGAGCGGATTCTGGGCGAAGTGCGCGGGTTCTTCGCGGTGCACCGCGCCGAGGGCACGCACGCCGGCGGCATCCATATCGAGATGACCGGGCAGGACGTGACCGAATGCGTCGGCGGTGCGGTGGCGATCAGCGATGCGGCTTTGGCCGACCGCTATCACACCCACTGCGACCCGCGGCTCAACGCGGCGCAGTCGATCGAGCTCGCCTTCCTGCTCGCCGAAGCGCTCAAACAGGAAGCCGTAGACCGCGCGCAGCGCGCGGCGTGATCCCGCGCGTCCTGCTCGGCACCGCGCAAATCCCCGGCGGCGAGGAGCTGAAGCTATTCTCGCACGGCAGCGACTTCATGATCGTGCTGGGCAGCAACGAGCTGATGAGCACGCGGATGCGCTTTTCGGAAGAAACGCTGGCGACAATGACGCTCGAGCGGCTCGACAACACCACCTCGCCGCATGTGCTGGTCGGCGGCTATGGCATGGGTTTCACGCTGCGCGCCGCGCTGGCTAAGGTCGGCCCGGATGCGCGGTTCACCGTGGCCGAACTGCTGCCCGAGATTATCGAATGGGCGCGCGGGCCAATGGCCGAGGTCGCGGCCGGATGCCTGTCCGATCCGCGCGTGCGGCTGCGGATGGGCGATGTCGCCGAGGCAATCCTGCTCGCGCCCGAACCGCTCGACGCGATCCTGCTCGATGTCGATAATGGCCCCGATGGATTGGTCCGCGCGGATAACAATCTGCTGTACCGCAAGGCCGGGCTGCACAACGCCCGCAAGGCGCTGCGCCCCGGCGGGATCCTGGCGGTGTGGTCCGCGTGGAAGGACCCCAAGTTCGCGCAGCGGCTGGCCGATGTCGGCTTTGAGGTCGAAGAAGTCGAAGTCCGCGCCCGCGCCAACGGCAAAGGCCCGCGCCACGTGATCTGGTTTGCGCGGGCCGAGGGCTGACCTTTACGCAGACTTTTGAAAGGCGCGCCGCGGGTTGATCTGCGCGCCGCCACTTCGGGCTAGGACAGCGACTGGGTGGTCAAACTGATCGCCGTTTACCCGGCCGAACAGACCGTCGATCCGGCGCTGGCCGGGTATCAGCGGGGCATCGGGATCGAGATCTTTCGCGGGCGTTACGTGCACGGCTTTGCCACCCCCGCGCCGCTGAAACCCGGCCAGACCTGATCACTAACCAAATCGCGTGATGCATCACAAGCCGATGGAGCCAAGAGTTTTGGCTAAGCCGTTTCAATCCGAGATACGCGACAGCACTTTTCGCGATCTTTTTTTAAAAAGTGAAACAGCAGAAATATGGAATGTATCTGAGAAAGGTACGACTTAATCGCGTAAGGGCATTTAGCGAGGAATCGGTGGATTTCGATTTTCCGGTAACCGCGCTTATTGGGACAAATGGGAGCGGCAAATTCACGATCCTTGGAGCAGCTGCGATTGCGTATAAAACTGTCAAACCTGCCCAATTCTTTCCAAAAAGCTCGGTCGTATTCGAAGCCAAGGTGGCATAATGAGATAAGCGACTGGCGCAAAACCGTTACAAGTCCAGGCTTCTGGCGGCTGTTCAAAGCGTCGGTGAGGTCAACCCACGTGCAGATCAGCGCCAAGCATATGCAGCGTTATCTGTCCGAATTCACTTTCCGCGCTTCGAACCGCGAACGGGTGAATGGGATGTTCGACCTTCTGGTAGGGGCGCTGTGACGCGGCCCACCAGAGCGTCGAATTGAGATCGATCGGCGGGGCCGATGCCTTGGGCCTCGGCTTGTAAGGCAAAGTCCTGCAATCGACCGTCTGCGATTGCCTCTGCAAGCGTAAGTGTCATGTTCCAGCGCCTTCGATTTTCAAAAAGTCGTTGAAGCTATATGGGACCACATTCTCCAGTGCGCAAATGTCTGGAATTCGCTTGTGCTTTGGAGAGTCCCCGGCGCTCGACTCACTGCTCACAAGGGGCAACCTCAGGCTTTTGGCGAGCGCCACAGCCGTCATATCCCTGAGGCAGATCGTCTTTGCGTTACTCTTCATGCTGTAGTCGGAGATCCATTGGCGATGGGCCTTTTGCATCCTGTCGAACTGAGAGATAAAATCGCGGCCATCCCAGCTAGGGTCGTCAACCTCCATCAGAAGTTTGTCTTTCGACGCTCGTATGCAGTCGCCGACATCGCCGGTGATATGGCACATCTCCCTGTAAATCTCGTTTGTTACGGCGATTTTTCCGCTCTCGATTGTCCTGATGACGCACTCCTAAATTGGGCGAAACACAGGAACATCCTCCGGCAACTGCACGTGCGGAGTACTGAAACCCGAAGTGTCGAGGCAATACACTTTCAAGTCCCGCCAAACTCCTGCCTGATCGTTGCCAGGTGGACGGGATTGCTAATGCCAAAAAACGCCTGCGCTTGATGCGTCTGTATCTTTCCCATGCCGAGCGCCTCAAGGACGAGGCCCGTGTAGGTATCGCCGAGCTGGTTCCAAATGCGCGAGGCCCAAACCTTGGCAATGCCATTGCTTTTCCAGAGCCGCTCTTCTGCCAGAAATTGAGGGCGCTTCACCCTCCAATAATAGTCGCCGTCCACGTATTTGAGATCGACCAGCCTAATGAGCATCGCGTGCTGGCTGACTTTGAAGTGCTTGGCGATGGCCGCCAGCGTCACATCATCAATCTCCGGGAATGGTTTTGCCGGCGGAGGGCCGCGCAGTTCCTCTAAGGCGGCCCTTGGGGTCAGGAATGCGGCAGCAAACTTGTCACACCAGCGCTCCACCCTTCTCTCATGGGACGCACCATTGCGCTCACGTTCTGGACCACTAATCGCGCTTTCACGCAGGACGATGTGGGCAAACTCATGCATGAGCGTAAAGGAGCTGCGCGCTGGGGCCTCCGCCGCAAAGACGATAATTGGTAGCGGGAACTGAACGATGGTCATGCCGCTTACGCCATACTTCGAAAGCGCATTCTCACGCAGGACTAGGACGCCAATGTCCTCCATCCTCGCGCGGAGCATATTCGGAAGCCCCTGAGCCTCCTTATATTTCATGTTCCGTTGCGCGGCGAAGCTGAACGATAGGGCCTCCCTCGCCATTTCTGCAAATCCCTCGACGTCATCATTGATCGAGGCGCGCAGCGCTGCCGGAAATTCCGGCACTGCCTCTTCAATGTCCTCGTAGAGATCAAGCGCGTTGACCCTTTGGAGCTCGGCCCATCGCTGTATTTCTAGAATTTCGCGATTGCCGTGCGGGTCTTCCGCGCCCTTGTGCAGCCGGTAGTCTGGAAGCAGCTCCGATTCCACAATCTCCGGCTCTTCCTCATAGAAAAACTCCATGAAAGACCGACCGTAGAAGTCGGCCAGTTTTCGGGCCATCGCCACGGTTGGCATCTCGACGCCGCGTTCCCACGCTATGATCCTGTCAACCGGAACGCCAATTTTGTGCGCGGCTTCGTCTGGTGAGCGCCCACGCCACTCGCGCGCCCACTTCATCATCGCGCCATTGTATGGCAGCTGAAAGGCAGTTTCGGCGTTCATGCCGCCCTTCCTACCTTAGAGAATGTCAAGAACAAATCGGTTTTGTGACCGGCTGGGCGCTTTCCACTTGACGTGATTCAAACGAGTCACAGGTGGGTCAAGGGGGATAAACGGGTACTTTTTAACCAAGTGGGGCAAAGACTTGGCTTTATATCGCAAAAGATTGTTGAATTCGCATTTATCTATTTGTGGGTTACTGGAAATGCTGGTGACACCCAGCGGGTTACAGATTTTATAATTGCTGCGGCAAACCAAACTGACTGTTGACCACCGGCCAACCTGGTTTGAAGCGTTCGCTAAGTCGTACCGGAATGCTGGCTGGGGCGGGAGGATTCGAACCTCCGAATGGCGGTACCAAAAACCGCTGCCTTACCACTTGGCGACGCCCCATCAGCGCGGCGGGCTATAGGCAGGGTCGCGCGCCAAGGGAAGGGCGATTTGGCGCTAAATCGTCCCCGGCGTGAGCGCGTCGAAATCGCTCGCATCGTGCCGCTCGGCCAGGAACGTCCCTTCCTCGCCCTGGCCGCGATTGACCACCAGCCCGCGCCGCGTGGCCGGGCGGCTGTTCAGCTCCATCACCCAGCGCCCGACGTGGGTATATTGGTCGAGGCCGAGGAAGGTCTTGGCATCATTATAAGCCAGCCCGCGATACAGCGCGCCGAGCCACGGGAAGGCGGCAAAATCGGCGATGGTGAGCATGTCACCAGCCAGATATTGCGTTTGCGCCAGCCGCTGGTCGGCCACATCGAACAGCCGCTTGGTCTCCATCGCATAACGGTCGATCGCATATTCGATCTTCACCGGGGCATAGGCATAGAAATGCCCGAACCCGCCGCCGATAAACGGTGCGCTGGCCATCTGCCACATCAGCCAGCTCAGACACTCGGCCCGGCCCGCCGGATCGGTGGGGATAAACGCGCCGAACTTCTCAGCCAGATGCAGCAGCATCGCGCCGCTTTCGAACAGCCGGATCGGCTCCGGGCCAGACCGGTCCAGCAGCGCCGGGATTTTCGAATTGGGATTGATTGCAACAAACCCCGAGCCGAACTGCTGGCCCTCGCCGATGTTGATCAACCAGGCATCGTACTCGGCCCCGCTGTGCCCCGCGGCCAGCAGTTCCTCGAACATGATCGTGACCTTCATCCCGTTGGGCGTGCCCAGCGAATAAAGCTGGAACGGATGCTTGCCCACCGGCAGCACATGCTCGCTCTGCGCGCCCGCGGTGGGCCGGTTGATCGCCGCAAACCGCCCGCCGTTCTCCTTGTTCCAGGTCCAGACCGCGGGGGGCGTGTATTCGGTATCGGCCATGGGGTGAGGGTTCCTGATGCGGGAGCGTTGTGCGTTGCAGCCGAAGGTGGGGAAGCGGCGGCGGAATGGCAAGGGGAACCGGGCGCAGCCGGGGACAGGCGATTGCGTGTTCCAAGCCACAACGCGCAACCGGCGACACGCTCCTGCGGGTCCCCGGCGTTCCGGCTCACCCCAGCCGCCTCACCCCAGCCGCATCATCCAGCCATGCACATCGGGCGCTTCGCCGCGTTGGATCGCGGTCAGCCGCGCTTTGAGTTTGCCGGTCAGCTGGCCGGGGCCGCCGCTGCCGATGGTGAACTGCTCGCCGTGATCGGCGACATGGCCGACGGGAGTGACCACGGCGGCGGTGCCGCAGGCGAAGACTTCGATCAGCTGGCCCGAGGCGGCGTCGGTGCGCCACTGGTCGAGGCTGTAGCGGTCTTCGCGCACGGTCAGGCCTTCGTCGCGGGCGAGGGTGAGCAGGCTGTCGCGGGTGATGCCGGGCAGGATCGTGCCGGTCAGCGGCGGGGTGGACAGCGAGCCATCGGCGAAGGCGAAGAACAGGTTCATGCCCCCCAGCTCCTCGATCCATTTGCGCTCCACCGCATCGAGGAACAGCACCTGGTCGTAGCCCTGGGCATAGGCCGCTGCCGTGGGCACCAGGCTGGCGGCATAGTTGCCGCCGCACTTGGCCGCGCCGGTGCCGCCGGGCGCAGCGCGGGTATAATCGGACACCGCAACGGTGATCGCGGGCGCGCCCGATTTGAAATAGTTGCCCGCCGGGCTGGCGATGACGATGAATTTATAGGTCTTGGCCGGGCGCACGCCCAGGAACGCCTCGGTCGCGATCATGAACGGGCGCAGGTACAGCGAGCCGCCCTCGACCGTGGGGAACCACTGCGCATCGGCGGCGACCAGTTCGCGGATCGCGGCGATGAACAGTGCGGGCGGCAGTTCGGGCATGGCCAAGCGCTTGGCCGAGGCGTTGAGCCGCGCCGCATTGGCCTCGGGCCGGAACAGCGCCAGCGTGCCATCGGGGTGGCGATAGGCCTTGAGCCCCTCGAAAATCTCTTGCGCATAATGCAGCACCGAAGCCGCGGGATCGAGCGCGATCGGGCCGTATGGCACCACCGCCGCGCTGTGCCAGCCGGCGGCTTCGGACCAGTCGATCGTGACCATGTGATCGGTGAACGTGCTGCCGAAGCCGGGATCGGCGAGCACTGCGCTGCGCGCCTGCGCCGAGCGCGGGGCGGGGCTTTGCGTACGGGTGAATTGCAGCGCGGCGGGGGCAGGATCGGCCAGGGATGCCATCTTATCGAATCCTTCAACTGTCAGACGCTTGCGATGATCGAAAATTACGTGATTTACAAGCGCAGAGTAATAAGTGGAAAGTCGCTATTTTCTATTACTGCATAGCGTGAATTGCCGAAGATTGGAAGGCGGGTGATGCCAGGCGCCATGAACCAGTCACCGTCTTCCCGTTGGTGTCGAGCGCCGTCGCGACACCGGGGCGGCGTGGGTCGACCGGCCTCGACACGAACGGATCTTGGGATTGATCTCGGAAAGATCACGTCTTGAGCGGGGGCCCACACAATGCTGCCATCGGCCACGCTGGCGCTGTCAGCCAGCCGCTTCGGCGACCGTCACCGCGAATCGCTAGGCGTTCGCGCCTTCACC
>JANOTT010000175.1:0-13467 GCA_031416535.1 Novosphingobium sp.
ATCACCCGCGAACAGCTCTACCGCCAGCTCCACGACGAACTGCCCTATGACAGCGCGGTCCGCCCCGAAAGCTACACCCACCGCCCCGACGGCTCGGTCGAGATCCACCAGCAGATCGTGATCGCCCGCGACAGCCAGAAGGGCATCGTGCTGGGTAAAGGCGGGAGCAAGCTGAAGTCGATCGGAGAGACTGCGCGCAAGGAACTGGCCGGACTGCTGGGGGTGAATGTCCACCTGTTCCTCCACGTCAAGGTCGACGAGAAGTGGGGTGAGGACAAGGAGGTTTACGAGGAGATTGGGTTGGATTGGGTGAAGTGAGCGGAACGCATATTCGCATCACCAACAGACCGATTGGCGAAGCTCCAGAATGGGTTCGCGATGCTTGGATCGGAACTGAGTTGCCACTCCTTGCCAACCGGCAACGGAGTTGGCCTGGGGTGGGCGTACTTTCAGGACCACATACCTTTTGGGCGCAGCTTCGTGCGCGCCTTCTCGGACGTACTGTTAGGGTCAACGGCTATCTTGTCGATGCTCAACAAGCTGTCTCAATTCTAGCCAAATCCAGTGCCGAAGCGGCCGAATGGTGGCGCACAAACGCAAAAGAGCTACTGGCAAATTCCAACGGGTTCATTTTCGACGCGCCCTGTTGCGAGGTGGTGGATCCCTGATCGACTACCGCAACTTCGCAATCCCGATGCCGTCCATCTTCGCGCGTTCCTTGGTCGATTCCTCGCTGCGGTTGAGCGCTTTGGCGATTTCCTTCAGCCCCTTGCCCTTGCCCGCGAGGGTGCGCAGTTTGCCGACTTCTTCGGCTTTCCAGGGTTGGCGGTGTTTGGTGAATAGTTCGGCCATGGCTCGCGTTAGCGCAGGTGAACCCCTCCGTCACGCCCTGCGGGCGCGCCACCTCCCCATCGCAAGTCGATGGGGAGATTCAGGCGAAGATTCTCCCCATCGACTTGCGATGGGGAGGTGCCCGAAGGGCGGAGGGGCTGCTTACGCCTTCTTCGCGGCAACCTTCTTCGCCGGAGCCTTCTTCTTCGGCGCGACCTTCTTCTTCACCGGCGCCTTCTTTTTCCCCTTCGACGGGCCCTTGGCGGCGCGTTCGGTGATCAGCACCACCGCCTCTTCCATCGTCAGTTCCTCGGGCGCTTTGTCGCGCGGGAGGGTGGCGTTGGTGGTGCCGTCGGTCACGTAGGGGCCATAGCGCCCGGCCATCAGCTTCATCTCGCCGCCTGACTCTGGATGCGGACCGAAGGTGTTGAGCGGTTCCACCGCCGTGCGCGCGCCGCGTCCGCCGCCTGCTGCCGCTTCGGCCAGTTTGGTGACCGCGCTGTTCATGCCCGTCTCGAACACTTCGGCGGTGCCGCGCAGTTTGGCGTACTTGCCATTGTGCGCGAGGTACGGCCCGTACCGTCCGATCGACGCGGTGATTTTCTCGCCACTTTCGGGGTGAATTCCGACTTCGCGCGGCAGGCTGAGCAGCTTGACCGCCCAGTCCAGATCGAGCTCGGGAATATCCTTGGGGATTGATGAGCGCGCGGCCTCTTTGCCCTCGCCCAGCTGGATATACGGCCCGAACCGCCCGGCTTTGCGCATGATCGACTCGCCCGTTTCAGGGTGCTTGCCAATCTCGCCATCTTCGGCGGCGCCCTCGCCGCCCGGCTGGGCGAATTTGCGGGTGTATTTGCACTCCGGGTAGTTTGAGCAGGCCACAAACGCGCCAAACCGGCCGCCGCGCAAAGCCAAGCGGCCGCCTTCGCGGTGATCGGTCAGGCACTGCGGGCAGATTCGGGGATCGGCGCCGTCCTCGGTTGGCGGGAACAGGTAGTCGGACAGGAATTCATCGAGCGCTTCGGTGACTTCGCTCGGCTTTCGCTCCATCACCTCGTCGCTCTTGGGCTTGAAATCCTTCCAGAAATTTTCGAGCACGGCCTTCCATTCAGCCCGCCCGCCCGAAACTTCGTCGAGCTCGTCTTCCATCCCGGCGGTGAATTCATACGCCACATAGCGCGGGAAAAAGCGTTCGAGGAACGCGGTCAGCAGCCGGCCAGACTCCTCGGCGAAGAAGCGGTTTTTCTCGGTCCGGACGTAATTGCGGTCCTTGAGCACCTGGATCGTCGCGGCATACGTCGAAGGGCGGCCGATGCCGAGTTCCTCGAGCCGTTTGACCAAAGTCGCCTCGGAAAAGCGCGGCGGCGGCTGGGTGAAGTGCTGGTTCGCCTCGACGCCCAGCTTGGCCGGGGTATCGCCGCTGGCGAGCGCGGGCAGCATCGCGCTGTCTTCATCGTCGCTGTCGGACTTCTGGTCCAGGCTTTCGTCATAGATCGCGAGAAATCCGGGGAATTTCACGACTTGGCCAGAGGCGCGCAGCTCGTGCTGCCCAGTGCCTTCGCGCAGCGTCACACTGGTCCGCTCGATCACTGCCGAGGCCATCTGGCTGGCAATCGCGCGCTTCCACACCAGCTCGTAAAGCCGGGCTTCATCCCCGCTGCCAAACTTATCGCGCGAAAATTCGGTCGGCCGGATGGCTTCGTGAGCCTCCTGTGCGTTCTTGGCCTTGCTCTCATAAACGCGCGGCTTTTCAGGCAGGTAGTGGCCGTTCTTGTAGCGCTCTGTGATTGCCACCCGCGCTGCAGAAATGGCGCTGGAATCCATCTGCACGCCATCGGTGCGCATGTAGGTAATTGCGCCCGCCTCATACAGCCCCTGCGCCACGCGCATCGTGTGGCTGGCGGAGAAGCCAAGCTTGCGCGCGGCCTCCATCTGCAAGGTCGAGGTGGTGAACGGCGGATAGGGATTGCGGCGGGTCGGCTTGGTCTCGACTTCCTCGACCCGGAACGTCGCGGCCTCAACCACCGCCTTGGCGCGCGCGGCGGAAGCCCCGTCGCCGAGGCTCAGTTTCTCAAGCTTCTGCCCCTCGAACTTGACCAGCCGCGCCGCAAACTGTGTGCCCAGCTGCTCAAGCTGCGCCAGCACCGACCAGTATTCGTCGGCGCGAAACAGCTCGATCTCGCGCTCGCGCTGGCAGATCAGCCGCAACGCGACCGATTGCACGCGGCCCGCGCTCTTGGCCCCGGGCAGCTTGCGCCACAGCACCGGTGAGAGCGTGAACCCGAACAGGTAATCGAGCGCGCGGCGCGCCAGATAGGCGTCAATCAGATCCTGATCGAGCTCGCGCGGGTGCAGCATCGCCTCGGTCACCACCGCTTTGGTGATCGCGTTGAAGGTGACCCGCTGGACGTCCTTGGGCAGCGCCTTCTTCTTGGCCAGCAGTTCGCGCACGTGCCAGCTGATCGCCTCACCCTCCCGGTCGGGATCGGTCGCGAGGATCAGGCGGTCAGCAATCTTGGCCGCATCGGTGATCGCCTTCACCTGCCGCGCCTTGTCGCCGTAAACCTCCCAGTCCATCGCGAACTCTTCATCGGGCCGCACCGAGCCATCCTTGGGCGGCAGATCGCGCACGTGCCCGTAAGAAGCCAGGACCATATAGTCCTTGCCCAGGTACTTCTCGATAGTCTTGGCTTTGGCGGGCGATTCAACGATGACGAGTTGCATGATGGTATTGACTAACCCCTTACGCGTATGTGTACGCGCGAGGGTGGGGAGCGCGCTGGCTTCCCGTCAACCCCCAATGCACCTCAACCGACCGCCCGCGTTTCAGCGCAGCAGCACGAGCTGCCCGATCAGCCGCTCATTGGCCAGCGAAGCGGCTTTGGTTGCGCCTGGCCTCCTTGGCCGGCGCCTGCACCGGCGCAGTAACCAGCGTCAGCGCGAGCGCGCCCAGCGCAGCCTTCCTGATGAACATGATGATCCTCCCGGTAACCACGGTTCGAGCCAGGTGCTCCGCCAGATGGCGCTGCTCAACATGGGAAATCTTGTCAGAACGCGATGTGAGCGGGCGCAATCGGTGCGAACGCAACGTTTAATTCAGCCCGCCCGGACAGTCCTCCGCCACGCCACAAAGAACCCCAGCCCCAACAGCAGATCGATCCCGGCAAACACCGCGACCGGCGGCGGGACGGGATAACCGCGCGACAGCAGCATCAATGTTGGCAGGCCGAACACGATCTTTTCTGCCACGGCATAGGGCATCAACGCGCGGTATTTTGCGGGATCTGCGCCGATGGTCCAGAACACCGCCTGAAACACCAGCGCGAGGCCGACGAACCCGAGCAACACTTCGCCGCCTTCACGCGGCAACGGGGTAAAATACAGCGGGGTCAACACGACCACCCCATAGATCGCTGCCCAGCGAAACATCCGCGATGGAAACGTGTGCATGACCGGCTCCTTTTGCGGGCCGATCATGCCGCCCAATCACTGCTGCGGCAAGCGCCCGCCGGGGATCACGCAGCGGCCTTGATCGTACTGGCCAACGCGGCGGATCACCTCCTGCCGCTCAGGCTCGATCCGCCGACCGGCGAGCTGGCTGTCGATTACCCGGCGCAGCAGCGCGTCGAGCCGGGTCACCAGATAACAGTCGATCGCCGGGGGCGCGTGCGGATTGCCGATCCCGCTGTCATCGGTGAGGAAAGTGTAGCGTGACTGGGTCAGCGCCGCCAAACCACGCATCAGATATTCGGCGCTATCGCCCACTCCCGAGGCGGCGACCGGCACCACTTGGACGCGCTTGGCCCGCAGCACTTCGCCCGCGTGCCAGGCCACGGCGACGTCGGCATCGTGTGGCGGTGCATCGGCGACCAGCAGCATCGTCTTGACCGCATCGGCGCGCCAGGCCTGCCCGGCGGCGCGGACCAGCGCCTGCTCCATCGCTTCGGGATAGTCGCCGCCTCCGCCGGCGCCTTGCTGGACCAGTTCGCCCTGCGCCGCCGAAACATCGCGCGTGAACGGCACGGTATGCGTGACATAGGCGTCGTGCACATCGCGGTAGAATACGAAGCCCACGCGCAGATCAAGCCCCGGATGCCGCGCGCGCAACGCGCCGACGAGCCCGGCCAGTTCGCGTTGCAGGTATTGGATCTCATCACCCATCGAACCGGTGGTGTCGATCACCAGCATCAGGTCGAGCTTGGGGGCTTGCTGCGCGGCATTTGCGGCGGCGGTGAAGGTCACCCGCTGGCCGCCCGCCCCCGGGGCAATTTCCACGCTGCGCCAGTCCTGCCCGGCCGCGCGCACCCTGATGCTGCGACCCAATCGATCGAGTTCGGGGAACAGCACCACGGTTCCGTCCGACTGGGTCTGCAGCATGATCCGGTTGCCGTCGGCGCATTGCACCTCGACCATGCTGCGGCCCACGGGTTGCCCGCGACGGTCATTGACCGATACCGTCAGCACCCGCCGGGTATCAAGCTGCGGCAGTCCGGCGATTTGCTGACCCAGGTCCGAGCGGCGGACATAATCGGCGTAGAGTTCGGGGTTAAGCAGATCGTCGTGCTCGCCCGCGGTCAGCCCGCCCTGAAACTGTATGTCCGGGCGATCGGACGGTGGCATAATCGGGCGTGCGCTGTCCGCCGCCGCCGGAACCGGCATAGCGCTGGGCGGGCTGGCGATGCGAGCGCCGGTCTCGGTCATATCGGAACTTGCGCGCGCCATGACGGGCGGCGGCGGCGGCGGCGGGGCCATCGGCGCGGCCATCGTTTCTGTCGTAGTTTCTGCCGTAATTTCTGCGCGAGCCTCCTTGATCGCGCCACGCGAAGCCGCCACCGGGCGCTGCTGCTGCCAGCGCTCCGGGCCAAGCTGCGCCAAGGGCAGCGGGGTGCGGCACAGACCAGTGCGGCGCTGGTCGTCGCTGGCCCGAAGCGGCGCTTTGGCGGCGACTGGACCCTGTGCCAGCATGGCAATCACTGCGATCGTCGAAATCCCCTTGTGCATGGCACCCTCCATTGATGATACAACGTATCAATTATGGGGATTGCGCCCGGTTAGATGAACGGCAAATGACTGGCCGACGCCGTCTCAGGCAGCGCGGCTGACGCGGCCACCGGCGTGGCGCACCAGCTGGCCCGCCAGTTCCAGCTCGAGCAACGCAAGCTGCACCGCTGCGGTGCCTTCGCCGCTCTGCCGAATCAACTCGTCAACCCCGATCGGCGCGGTGGTCAGCAGGCTGGCGACATCGGCCGGGGTGTGGCCAAGATCATCGGGCAGCAGTTCGAATTCGGCCGGATGTTCGCGGAAGGTGGAACGCGGCTGTCCGGCGAAATCAGTGACCAGCTCGATCACATCGGCCGCCGATTGCACCAGCACCGCGCCTTCGCGGATCAGCTGGTTGCAGCCTTGCGAGCGGGCTTCGAGCGGCGATCCGGGTACCGCCATCACTTCACGCCCGGCCTCGCCCGCCAGCCGCGCGGTGATCAGCGAACCCGACTTTGGCGCCGCTTCGATCACCACAGTGCCCACCGCAAGCCCAGCGATGATCCGGTTGCGTGAGGGGAAATGCCGCGCCAGCGGTTCGGTCCGCGGCGGCTGTTCGGCCAAGAGCAGCCCTTGGTTCGCGATCGCTTCCTGCAGATCGGCGTGTTCGGGCGGATAGGAAACGTCGATCCCGCTGGCGATCACCCCGATGGTACCGGCCCCGCTTGAACCAGAGGCCAGCGCCGCGCGGTGCGCCGCCCCATCGATCCCGCGCGCCAGCCCCGAGACGACGACAAAGCCAGCCTCGGCCAGTTCACCGGCAAATTGCCGCGCCAGCTTGACCGCCGCCGCCGAGGCATTGCGCGCGCCGACAATCGCCACGGCAGGCCGTGTCCCCAGCGCCAGATCGCCGCGCCAGGTCAGGATCGGCGGCGCGGTATCGAGCGCGGCCAGCGCGGCGGGATAATCGGCCGCGTCATGGAACAGGTAGCGCGCACCGGCGGCGCGGGCGGCGGCGAGCTCGGCGCTGACCCGCGCTTCGCTGGCGGCGCGATAGGCTGCACCGCCGCGCGCTGCCAGATCGGGCAAGGCCGCCAGCGCGCTCTGCGCATCGCCAAAGCGCCGCAGCAATTGCCGGTAGCTGACTGGACCGATATTGGGCGAGCGCAACAGGCGGATGCGGGCAAAGGCTTCGTCCTGCGCCAGCATCGCTCAGGCTTTCGCGCCGACGCGTGGTTCGGTCCCGGCGCGCAGCCGGACAATGTTGGCGCGGTGCCGCCACAGCACGACCAGAGCAATCCCGGCGAGCGGCAGCACCAAATCAGGCCGACTGAGCGCCCAGGCGGCGAGCGGCCCTGCCAGCGTGGCGGTGATCCCGCCCAGCGATGATATGCGTAACAGCGCAACAACCACCAGCCACACCAGCGCGCAGACCACCGCCACCGGCCAAGCCAAAGCCAGCACGACGCCCAGAGCGGTTGCCACGCCCTTACCGCCCTTGAAGCCGAGCCAGACCGGGAAACAGTGGCCAACGATCGCACCAAGCGCCGCGAGCGGCGCCGCGAGCGGCCACCACTGCGCGGTGAGCCACACCGCCAGCGCGCCTTTGCCAGCATCGAGCAGCAAGGTGCCCGCTGCCAGCCCCTTGCGCCCGGTACGCAGCACATTGGTTGCCCCGATGCTGCCCGAACCGATGCTGCGCAGATCGCCCGCGCCGAACATCCGGGTCAACAGTAAGCCAAACGGGATCGAGCCCAATGCATAGCCCAGCAGCACGGCGTAAAAGCTTTCCATCGCGGCACCTTCCCTTTCCCCGCTACTCGTAGCTACAAGGCGGCGCGGATAACAAGCGCGTAGTGGAGGATCACCGCCCAAATGGATGCAACTGCGCCATTACTGCTGTTCGATTCGGGGATCGGCGGACTATCGGTGCTGCGCGCGGTGCGCGAAGTTCTGCCCCATGCGCCGGTGATCTATGCGGCGGACAACGGCGGGCTGCCCTATGGCCCCAAGAGCGAGGCGGAGGTTGCCGCGCGGGTCTGCGGGCTGCTTGGGCGGATGTCCGAACGCTATCGCCCGCGGCTGATCTGCATTGCCTGCAACACCGCCTCGACCATCGCGCTGGGCATGGTCCGCGATGTGCTGGCGGTGCCGATTGTTGGCACGGTGCCCGCGATCAGGCCCGCCGCAGAACTGACCCGCAGCGGCACGATCGGTTTGCTCGGCACTGCGGCGACGATCCGGCAAGGCTACGTCGATCGGCTCGAGGCCGAGTTTGCGGGCGGCAAACGCCTGCTGCGGTTTGCCGCGGGCGAATTGGTCGGCGCGGCCGAGGCCAAGCTGCGCGGACACAGCGTCGATCCGGCAGTCTTCGCACGCGCCGCCGCCGGGCTGCGCGATCAACCGGGCGGGAGCGAGATTGACACGGTGGTGCTGGCCTGCACGCACTTTCCGCTGCTTGCGCCCGAGCTGGCTGGGGCGTTCGGGCCGCAGGTGCAATTCATCGATGGCGCAGCCGGGATCGCCCGGCGGATCGCGCACCTGACCCAAGGCCAGAGTTTTGCGCGCAGTGCCCCCGACTTCGCGCTGTTCACCCGCGCCGATGACGGGTTGGTGCTGTTGCAACCGGCGCTGGCGAGCTATGGCCTGACCCGGATGGAACAATTGTAGATGACCCGCCGCCTGAACTGGATTCTGCTGGTGCTGTTGCTGGCGATCGGCCTGCCGTATTACTGGTTCCTGATCGACAACAGCGGGGCCACCCTGCCGGCCAAGCCGATCACGATAGCCGAACTGCGCCGGCTGGCCGCCACAATCCCCGGCGAGGCGCCCTATGCGATCGAGGTTGAGCGCGCCGCCTTTCTCCGGGTGCCAGGCAATCTGATGGTTGCGGGTGCGGGCATGAAGCGCAAGCTGATCGGGTACATGGCGTTTCGTTTGCTGGTCCGCGGCGGCCGGCCGGTGCTGATCGAAAGCGGGATCACGCCTGCCATCGCCGCTGCGGCAGGTGCCGAGCAGTTCAATCTATCGGCGCAGGCCCGGATCGATGCTGCGATGGATCAGGCCGGCATGATTCTGGTAACGCACGAGCATCCCGACCATCTCGGCGCGCTCGTTGCGCATGGCGGCTCGGCGTTGCTCAAGACAGCGTGGCTTAATCCGCGCCAGGTGCCGCCGGCCAGCATGGCGGCCCGGCTGCCTTGGCATGGCGCGGTGCCCCCGGCGCGCCTCAATGGCACCGCGCTGCAAGCTGTCGCCCCCGGCGTGGTGGTGCTTCCCGCGCCGAACAGCCATACCCCCGGCTCGCAAATGATCTACGTCCGGCTGGCCGACGGCCGTGAGCTGCTGTTCGCCGGCGACAATGCCAGCTTTACGCAAAACTGGCAGGAGCTGCGCGGGCGCTCGCGGCTGGTTGAAACCTGGTTCGCGCCTGAAAACCGCGCCGAAGTGTTTGCTTGGCTCAAAACCATTCGCGCATTGAAGGCGCAGGCCCCCGGCTTGCTGGTGGTGCCCGGCCACGATTGGGAATGGCTGGATAATCCTGAAAACAATACGCGGGTGCGGATCGGCTTCTCGCCAACCGGAGGCTAAGCGTGGCTGCACCAAAAGCCACTGGAAAAGGTCTGCGGCTTGGCGTAGAGCGCGCGGCATAACTGGCTGCACGAGTCCTGCCGAACGGACGCGGCATTAAGGCGGTGAGTACGTGAATTACGATCAGATCTTCGATGCTGCAATTGGCCGGCTCCATTCCGAAGGCCGTTACCGCGTGTTCATCGATATCCTGCGCAACAAAGGCTCTTATCCCAACGCGCGGTGCTTTGCCGGCCACAACGGCCCCAAGGACATTACGGTCTGGTGCTCGAACGACTATCTCGCAATGGGCCAGCATCCCAAGGTGATCGCGGCGATGGAAGAGGCACTGCACGATGTCGGCGCCGGTTCGGGCGGCACCCGCAACATCGGCGGCAACACCCATTACCACGTCGATCTGGAAGCCGAGCTGGCCGATCTCCACGGCAAGGACGGCGCGCTGCTGTTCACCTCGGGCTACGTCTCGAACGACGCAACACTGTCGACGCTGGCCAAGGTCCTGCCCGGCTGCGTGATCTTTTCCGACGAGCTTAATCACGCCAGCATGATCGCCGGGATCCGCAATTCGGGCGCTGAAAAGCGCGTGTTCCGCCACAACGATCTGGCGCACCTCGAAGAACTGCTCGCTGCCGAAGACCCTGACGCGCCCAAGCTGATCGCGTTCGAAAGCATCTATTCGATGGACGGCGATGTCGCCCCGATCCACGCGCTGTGCGATCTGGCCGAGCAATACAACGCGCTGACTTATATCGACGAGGTTCACGCGGTCGGCATGTACGGTCCGCGCGGCGGTGGCATTACCGACCGCGACGAAGCCGCGCACCGGATCGATATTATCGAAGGCACGCTGGGCAAGGCGTTCGGGGTGATGGGCGGCTATATCGCGGCCGACCGCAACATCATCGACGTGATCCGCAGCTATGCGCCGGGGTTCATCTTCACCACCTCGCTCTCGCCGGTGCTGGTCGCAGGCGTGCTGGCCTCGGTCCGGCATCTCAAGGCCTCGAGTGCCGAACGCGATGCGCAGCAGATCAACGCCGCCATGCTCAAGGCCATGCTGCGCGAGGCCGGGCTGCCGGTCATGCCCTCGACCACGCACATCGTTCCGGTAATGGTCGGGGATCCGGTCAAGGCCAAGTCGATCAGCGACATCCTGCTCGCCGAATACGGTGTCTATGTGCAGCCGATCAATTATCCGACTGTGCCGCGCGGCACCGAGCGGCTGCGCTTTACCCCCGGCCCGGCGCATACCGAGACGATGATGCGCGATTTGACCGCGGCCATGACAGAGATTTGGCAGCGGCTCGATCTGGCGCTCGCGGCCTGATCGATTTGCTGCGCCCGGCGCCCTATTCGCGCTGGACCAGTCGCCAGAATCCGTTACGACTCTGACCATAGCCTTGGCACAAGGCACGTGGCGGCAATCGCGCGGTTGCCCGGAGCTTAGGGAGTAGAGCATGGCAACCGATTGGGCCGCAGACGTCAAAAAACATGTCGCGAATGCCGATGATGCAGCAATCGCCGGAATCGTCCGGTATTGCGGGATCGCCTTACGCAACCGCGATTCGGCGCTGGTCTCGTTCAGCGACAAGGCGGAGACCGACCGGATCCGCACCAATTTTCTCAAGAAGAAGCTGGCGCTGACCCAGGCTGACAGCGTGCTTGACGCCGCAATCGCCAAAGCCGGCGCGCAGATGAAGGCCGATCGCACCAAAAACCGCGTGACCGTCTATTACCTGCTGGCGAGCGAGTTCAAGCAGCTCGGCCAGTTCATCAAGACCGCCCCGGCCGCAAAGAAGGCCCCCGCTGCCAAGATTCCGGTCAAGACGGCTGCGGCCAAGGCGGTTCCGGCGAAAGCTGCACCGGTCAAGATTACACCGGTCAAGGTTACGGCCAAGCCTGTCGCTAAGGCCAAGCCAGCGGCCACGGCAGCGGTCGTGGCTGGCGCTGCGGCGGCGGCCAAGGCCAAGCCGGCGAAGGCGGCTCCGGCCGCCAAGGCGGCGGCCGCGGCCAAACCCGCACTTGTGAAGAAGCCCGCACCTGCGAAAAAGGCAGCGGCTCCGGGCAAGAATGCGGCTGCGCCTGCCAAAAAAGTTCCGGCAGCAGCCAAGGCGACCACGGCCAAGGCGGCGGCTCCGGCCAACAATGCCACCCAAGGCCTGCTCGACCAGGCTGCCAGCACCGCCAGCTATACCGGCAAGGCAGCGCCCAAGGCCCGGCCCGTAGCGGCCACCAACACGCCTGCAACGGCCACCAGCACAGTCATAGCGGCAAGCGCGGCGGACCAACCCGGCACGCTGCTGTCCGGAGGCAGCAAGCCCGCTGCCGGCAGCGCGGCCAGCACCTCTGCCAACGCCGCCGACGATGGTTCGGAGATGGGCTGGCTGTGGTGGGTGATCGGGCTTGCGGTACTGGCTTTCGTCGCCTGGTTTCTGTTCGCGCGCGGCCCCGATGCTCCTGATCTCAATGGCACCGAAGCTGCGGCCAGCGCCGCCGCTTCGGACGTCGGCACCGATCTTGCCGCCGCTCCGGCCGAGGGCAGCGCCGCGATCCCCGCCGGAGCCGGGGTGACCAGCGAAATGCGCGACGGCAAACCGGTGCTCAAGGTCTATTTCGATACCGCCATGATCGCCGTTACCCCCGATTTTGCCATGACCGCCGGCGGACTCAAGGCGTGGCTCGATTCCCATTCGGGGTCGATTGCCGTGATCTCAGGCTACAGCGACCCCGCCGGCGATGCCGAAGCTAACGCCGAACTGGCCAATCAGCGCGCGCAAGCGGTTCAGACGGCATTGGTTAGCGCCGGGATCCCGGTCGAAGCCGCCACTTTGGGCAAGCCCGAAGTCTCGGCCGATGCCGCTGTGTCCCAAGCGGCCGCGGGCCGGGTCGAGGTGGTCGTCAAGTAACGACCTCCGGGTCTGACAAGCGAACGGGGCGGCTGCCAGTCCGGCCCCCGCCCCTTTGTTGTAACGTCAAACCTGCCTAGCGCAGCGACACCACATTATCGCTCTGGCGCGGATCGCGGCGGTTGCCGAGGTACTGGCTAGCCATCGGCTCGTCCTGAGCCTCGATTGCCGCGGCCTGACCAAAGCCATTGAACGCGGTCTTCATCGCCGCGCCGTACGCGCCAAGCATCCCGATCTCGATATAGTCGCCGGCGCGGACATCGGCGGGCAGCATGAACGGCCCTTCCATGTAATCGGCATCATCGCAGGTCGGACCATAGAACGAATAGGGCCGCAATTGCTCGCTGCGGCCCTCTGCCAGGCAGCGCACCGGAAACCGCCAACCGACGTGCGCGGCATCGTAGAGCGCTCCGTAAGCGCCGTCGTTGATGTAGAGCTCGTCATCGCGGGTCTTTTCAACGCGGACCACCAGCGAATTGTACTCGGCACACAGCGCGCGGCCGGGTTCGCACCACAGTTCAGACGAATAGGACACCGGCAGCGATTCGGCCGCACGGTGGATCGCGCCGAAGTAATCCTCCAGCGGCGGCGGCTCCATCCCGGGATAAATCGACGGGAACCCGCCGCCGACATCGATGATATCGACCGTGACCGCCGCGACCACGATTGCCGCGCGGACGCGCTCGAGCGCCTGAACAAAGGCGAAGGGGGTCATCGCCTGCGACCCAACGTGGAAGCACACCCCCAGCCAGTCTGCCACCTGGCGGGTGGCCTGCAGCAGCGGCGCGGCATCGGCCAGATCGATCCCGAACTTGGCCGCCAGGCTCAGCTCCGAATAGTCCGAAGACACCCGCAGCCGCACGCACAGTCGCAGGTCCTGCGCCGCAGCGCCATCAGGCTGCGCCGTAGCTTCGACAATCTTGGCCAGCTCTTCGTGGCTATCGAGGCTAAAGGTCCGCACGCCGTGGACCTTGTAGGCCTCGGCAATCGCGCTCTTCGATTTGACCGGATGCATGAAACACAGCACCGCTTCGGGCAGCGCCGCGCGGACCAGCCGCACTTCGGCGATCGAGGCAACGTCGTAATGCGTTATCCCGGCATCCCACAGCACCTTAAGCAGATCGGGCGAGGGGTTGGCTTTGACCGCATAGAGCGACGT